>CAZKBF010000009.1:15997-25709 GCA_964551225.1 uncultured Ruminococcus sp. | reverse complement strand
GCGCCGGTGATTCTGCCGACGCGGTGTTTTTATAAATCCAAGAACATTTTGTGCAAGCGCAAATCCTCGGTGAGCTCGGGGTGAAACGCGAAGCCGAGCTGATTTTTGTACTTGACCGCCGTTATTCTGCCGTCGGTTACGTTGAGCACCTCAACCTCGTCGCTCAACACCTTTTCCACAAACGGTGCGCGAATAAACCGCATCGGGAAGTCCTTGACCTCGCCGATGTTCTGAACCGTGGAAAAGCTCCCGAGCTGGCGTCCGTAGGCGTTTCGGCACACCTCTATCGGCAAAGTTCCGAACACCGTTTCTTCACCGCTCGAAATTTTCTCCGCAAGCAAAATCAAACCCGCGCAAGTTCCCATAACAGGCGCACCTTTGCTAACCAGCTCTTTCAGCGGCTCCAGCATCTCCAGCTCCTTCAAGAGCTTTCTCTGCGTTGTGCTCTCGCCGCCCACCAAAATCATCCTGTCGATATCCGGCGTGATATCCGCTTTGTTGCGCAAATATTTGTACTCCGCGCCGAGCTTTTCAAGAGCGTGCGCGTGCTCGATAAATGCGCCCTGTACGGCTAAAATCGCAACCATTACTTTCCTCTTTCCGCCATCAGCAGCGCGATTTCCTGCTCGTTTATGCCGACCATCGCCTCGCCGAGATTTGCAGAAAGCTCTGCAAGCATTTCGGGCTTATCGTAATTCGTAACCGCCTTAACAATCGCCTGTGCACGCTTTTCGGGGTTGCCGGACTTGAAAATTCCCGAGCCAACGAAAACGCCCTCTGCACCAAGCTGCATCATAAGAGCAGCGTCCGCGGGGGTTGCCACGCCGCCTGCCGCAAAGTTTACTACAGGCAGCTTCTTGTTGTCGTGAACAAATTTAACAAGGTCATAGGAAACCTGAAGACGCTTTGCCTCCTCAAACAGCTCGTCCTCGCGGCGAGAAGAAAGCTGCGCGATTTCACTCTGAATCATTCTCATGTGACGAACAGCCTGAATTACATCGCCGGTACCGGGCTCGCCCTTTGTTCTAATCATCGAAGCACCCTCGGAAATTCTGCGGAGCGCCTCGCCGAGATTTTTTGCACCGCATACAAACGGTACCTTGAACTCGTTTTTGTTGATGTGATAAACATCGTCGGCGGGCGAAAGAACCTCGCTCTCGTCGATGTAGTCGATTTCGATTGCCTGCAAAATCTGCGCCTCGGCAAAGTGACCGATTCTGCACTTCGCCATAACAGGAATGCTGACAGCCTCCTGAATTCCTCTAATCATCGCGGGGTCGCTCATTCTCGAAACGCCGCCCGCCGCGCGAATGTCCGCAGGAATTCTCTCCAGCGCCATAACCGCGCAAGCGCCCGCTGCCTCGGCAATTTTCGCCTGTTCGGGTGTGGTTACGTCCATAATTACGCCGCCCTTGAGCATCTGCGCAAGCTCCTTGTTAAGCTGATAACGATTTTCGCTCATTTTATTTTCCTCCGATATGTAAAAAAATTGTTGACTTTTGCGTATAAACATAGTATAATCAAGATGTGACCATATTTCAATATTCAAAACAGACTTTTTTAATAAGGTCAGAAAGGTCGGCGCTATGATTACCTACGAGCTGGACAAATCGAACTCCGAGCCGCTTTACGTTCAGATTTACACGAAAATCAAGGAAGATATCGAGGCGGGCGCTATCAAAGCAGATGAAAAGCTCCCGTCAAAGAGGAATTTTGCACAAAATCTCGGTGTGAGCGTTATCACAGTTGAAAACGCATATAACCAGTTAATTGCAGAAGGTTACATAAGATCAGTTCCGCAGAAGGGTTATTTTGCGGAAAAGCTCGGCGCGAATTTTACTGTCGAGAAAACCGCAGAGCAAAGCCGTTTATCGACCGTTTCGCAGTCAAGCGGCGATGAAAACAAGCTGTTTCCGTTTACAATCTGGGCTAAACTGATGCGCGAGGAGTTATCAAACAACCAGACCAGTTTGCTCAAAAAACCGTCCTTTGAAGGTGTGTACGAGCTGCGCGCCGCGATTTCTCACCACCTCAAGCAGTTCCGCAACATCAACGCCGCACCCGAACAAATCATCATCGGCGCGGGCTCGGAGTACCTGTATATGCTGATGAACATTTTGTTCGGGAACAACTACGTTTTCGCTGTCGAAGAGCCCGGCTACTCGAAAATCGCCGAGATTTACGCGAATTACGGGATAAAGTGCGAGCGAATTCCCGTGATGAGCGACGGCATCGACATCGACCGCCTCAAAAATCTCAAGGCAAACATCATTCACATCTCCCCATCGCACCACTTCCCGACAGGCGTTATAACCTCGGTCGGAAAGCGCTACTCGCTGCTCGAATGGGCGAGCGGCTCGCCTGACCGCTTCATCATCGAGGACGACTATGACAGCGAGTTTCGCCTCGCGGGCAAGCCAATCCCCTCGATGTACAGCATCGACGTGATGGACAAGGTTATCTATATGAACACCTTCAGCAAAAGCCTCGCGTCGTCAATCCGCATAAGCTATATGGTGCTCCCGCCGAAGTTTCTCCAAAAATACAAGGAAAAACTTGGGTTCTGCTCTTGTCCCGTATCAACCTTTGAGCAATACGCTCTCGCTCGTTTTATCGACGAAGGTTACTTTGAAAAGCACATCAACCGTATGCGCGTGCACTACAAAAAGTGCCGCAGCGAGCTGTTTGCGCGTATGAAAAAGTACGATATTTTCAAGAACTCCGTTATCTCGGGAGAAGACTCGGGACTGCACTGTATCGTTGAATTTCAGACAGATTTGTCCGATGAAAAACTTCTCGAGCAGGTTTCCGCGCTCGGTTTCAGGGCGACGATGATTAAAAATTACTACCACAACTCCGCTAAACAGGATTTCCACACGCTGATTTTCCCGTATTAACCAAAAGTTGATAAAAATCAACCGAATTTCCCCAACAAAAAACGTCCGTAACCTTTCGATTACGGACGAATTTTTATTTAGCGTGTTAAACTAAATCGGATTATGCTCTCTTGCGTCTAACGATGAGAACCGTGACTGTTGCCGCAAGAAGTACAATCAGAATGATAACGGGAAGCTCAACGCCCGTGCGAGGTGCAGGAAGATTTTCATCAGCCGTTACCTCAATCTTTGCTACCTTGGTTGCGGTCATTCTTGCGCCCGCGTTCTTGGGTGCCTTGTCGGTGAGCTCGAGGAAGCCCTGCATATTGATTGAGCCGTCTGCATTGCGCTTTACGCCCTTGAACTCAAGCGACTTGAACCAATCAGCCGAAACCTTAACGTCCTTCGAGTTCGTGGAAGCAGAACCGTTCCAAACGTAGTTGGTCTCGCCGCCGAACTTTGTGGTGTCCTGTGTGCCCTGCGGCTTGAAGTTGTCTGCCTCGCCAAGTCCGCTCTTGATAGAGCTGTCCTTGAACGAAATCGCACCCTCGGACGAGAAATCCGTGCTGATTGTAGCGTTGCCGGTGTAGCAAGCTACGTTGAAGCCCTCGTTGTTGTAGGACGTGCAGTTGATGATGTGAATATCGGGGCAGGAGTTGCAGTCAATACCCTTTGCCTTGTTGTTGAAGGCAATCGAGTTAATGATTGTGTGACCTGCGGGGAGGCTTTCGCCGCCCATCTTGAAGCCGTTACCGTTGCCGGCGTTTGTGCCATCGAGCAGGTAGCCGTTGTTGTAAGCTACGCAGTTCTTGATGGTAACCGCGCCGATAGAACCGCTCGAAGCTCTCGCGTAGCAGTCCCAGCCGTCGTCCGCGTTGTTGTACGAAACGCAGCCGTCAAATACGTTGTTGTCGCCGGTAGTGAGCTTGCACGCAAAGCCGTCTGCGTTCTCATAACCGGTGTCCGCATTGTTGAAGGACGTGCAGTTCAGAACGAGGTTGTCGTGCGGCCAAAGCTCTCTCGGGTCGCTTGCATTGCGGTAAGCGTGGATATAAATACCCGAGTCGCTGTTCTCGTATGCGTTGATGTCATTGAGAATGTTGTAGCTGCCGCAAAGGTGGAAGCCGCCGTTGTTGTTGCCGGACTTTGTTACGTCAAAGCCGCTGAAATACCAATAATCGCCTGCTGCGATGATGCCGTTAACCTTGCCCTGCATATCGAAAACAGGTCTGGTCTTTGCATTCGGGTCAGCTATCATATAGATAAGAGCGTCCTTCGTGCCGTCAATGCCGCGCTCGATTACGAGCTGCTTGTTGAGCTTGTAGGTGCCCTCCATAAGAACAATCTTCTGACCGGGCTGTACAACCTTAACCGCCTCGTAAATGCTCAACGGGTACTCGGGACCGCCGTTTCCGTATGCATTTGCATTCGGAGAAACGTAGATGTTCTTCTGATTTGCAAAGTAGTCGTCGTAAGTAACAACATACTCAAATGTTACAGGCTCGGTGCTTGCAAGTGCCTTGCCCTCACCCAAATCCTGCTTTGCATCGGGAGTGAAGATAATCTTGAGCTCGTTTGTGTTTCCGGAAAGACCGAAAGGAATTGACGCGAGAGTATCAGCCTTTACAACCACACCTTCAGCCAAAGAATGACCGCCGTCAAGAACGTCAACCTTACCGTTTACATTCGGTGTTACGAGCAGATTGTAGTTCGCGGTGTTAGAGAAAGCCGCGGAGGAAATAACAAGATTTGCGTCAACTTTCTCAACAGGTCTAGCCTCTGCGGGAGCGTCGTCCTTCGGGTCAGTTGTCGTGAACTTAACGTTCGAGAAGGTTGCACGAGCGTTTCTTGCCGCAAAGAAGCCAACGTAAACGTTGTCCTCATCAAGCTGGTCAAGAGCCTTCGTGTCATAGAATTTCTGCGTCTTTACAAGAGTGCCGTCGGTTGTGTAGTAGGAGAGGAAGTAACCGGTGTTGTTTCTCTGAATTTCGAGAATGAAGTCGGTCATCTGCTTGTAGGAAGTACCGCGGAGCTTATCTGTGTTGGTGCAGTTGCCAATCATATTGTAATCGCCTGCTGCCGCGCCGTTCTTTGCAAGAGAGAGGTCAAGAGGATACTGACCGTACTCAATCTTACCCGTGGGTGACGCATAAATCGAGTCGATGTTTTCCTTCGTCATACCGAGCTTTGTATCAACGCCAAGACCGATGTACATACTGTACTTGTCGCCCGTGCCGTCAAATACAACGCCGTTGTAGATGTTATCCGTCTTTGCCGCGTCATATCTGTAGGCAATCAGAGTTGCCGCAGCCATATAAGAGTTAGTCCAGAACACGTTGGAGCTGTTAACCTCGGGAAGGCTGTCGAGTGCAACAAGTCCGAAGCCCTCCTGACCGTTGGAGAAAGTCCAGTTGTCAACGTGTACATTTGCGCGAAGTGTGAAGTTTTTGCTTGTGGAAACAGGTGTGTAATAGAACGAAATTCCGTCGTTGGAAGAAGACTGAATTTTGCCCTTGCCGCCCTCGGAGTAAACGGTAACCTTGCCGTCCTCGTTGAGGCTGCCTACATAGCCGTTGTTCTTATCATCGGTAGAAGTACCGAAGCGAACCCAGCCCCAAGTCTGCTTTGCGTCTTTGGTTACAGTTGTTTCAATCGCAGCGGACTGCGGACCTTCCTCGCTTCCGCGAGTAGCTGCTACAGTGAACTTGCACTTGTCGCCGACAGTAAGTCCGGTTACCATATAAGAGGTATCTGCGGTTGATGCAACCTTTGTGCCGTTGCAGTAAACGTTATAGCCGGTAGCCTCGGTTACGGGGCTCCAGATAACCTCAACCTTGCCATTACCCTTGCTGGTTGCAGAAGAAATAGCGGATTTTGCGAGAGGAAGCGTGAAATTCCATTCTGATGATGTGCCGAGCTTGTCAGCGTAGCCGTCGCGAGTCAGGAAAGACTTGAACGTGTACTTGCCGGAAGCCGCAGGTGTGAAGGAAACGGTGTGAACCGTATTCTCGGCAAGAGACGGCTTGCTGTCAATCTCGTTGCCCTTCTCGTCGTACATTACAACCTTAACCGCGTCGCCGCCGTCGGTTGAAACGTCACCTACAACCTTAACATCAATAGTGCCCTTGTTGCTGTCGTTCAGCTTAACATTGCTGATGTAAGGCGGCATTACCTTTTCCCAATCCTTGCGGATTACAACAGCGCCGCCCTCGGTTACCTTAACCTTGAAGATGTAGTTGTTGTTAACATCACCGCCGAGGAAGTAGGTTCCCGCATTCGCAATCTGAAGTACGGAAACGCAGGGGTCGTTCTTTGCAAGAGTTGTGTTGTTGGTCTTTGCGACAATATTGCCCGAAGCGTCGAAAATAGCCATCTGACGCTCTGCGTTGTCGCCGCCTTCAACCCACCAAATCTTGACATTTGCAGCGCCGCTTGTCTTGAAGCCGATGCAGTTCTTGGGAACGGAAACATCAGCCTTGCCGCCGAAGTTCAATCTAGCAGTGTCCTTTGTTACAACATAGCCGTCAGCAAAGGTCTTGTCGCTGCCGTCGAGCTTGGTCTTTGCGCTGTAATACAGGGTGAAGTAGTTGTCGGTGCCTGCCTTGACAGCCTGACCGTCGGTAAATGTACCCTGATCAGCCTTTGCAAGTGAAGAAGAAGCAAACTCGTACTCCTTGGAAGGAGCAGTCTCGGCTACCTCTACCTTAAATATGTAGTTGTTGTTCTCCTTGCCGCCGAGGAAATAAGTTCCCGCAGCAGGAACAGTCAAGGTTTCGAGATACGCCTTGTTCTTCTCGTAGGTGCCCTTTGTCGAAGCAACCTCTTTGCCGGAAGCGTCGATAATGGTCATCTGACGGTTATCATCGCCGCCCTCGGCAAACCAAACCTTAACGCTTGCAGCGCCGCCGGTTGTGAACTGAATAGCGTTCTTCGCGGTGGAAACTGCGCCGCCGAGATTTATACGCTGCGCAGAAGCGTAGCCGTCGTCCCAGCTCTTTTCACTTTTGTCGATTTTTGTCTTTGCGCTGTAAATCAGCGTAAAGAAGTTGTCGGTGCCCGCTTTCACGGACTGACCGTCGGTAAATGTGCCTGCGTCGGCTGCCGCAAGAGCGCTCGCCTCAAGCACATAGCCTGTTTCCGCGGCGCTCGCCTTGAAGCTCAAGCCGGTGAACGAAACGCTCATCAGCAGCATCAGCATTGCCAGCACCACGCAAACCAGCTTGTTTGTGGTTTTTGCCTGCATTATAATCCTCCTTTTTTTCTTTCGGAAATTTTACATAAGCCGAAAGATACTCCACTTTAATAATACAACATTTGGCGATAATTGTCAACGACCTTTTTCACGGCATTTTCACCAAATTTTCACCGCAATTTTTGCTATTTCAAACAAATGTTAACGTTTACAGCAGAAAATCCGCCCGTTTTGAACAAGTGCTCAAAGACGAACGGATTGTTTTGTGAAAAATGCCGAATTGGTTATTTCAGCGAGATTTTTCTGCGTTTGAGCGCCTGCTCAAGCAGCTCGGGGAGCTTTTCGGGCGGGCACGCAAAGCACGGTATGTCAAGCTCCGCGACACGCTGCGCGAGCTGGGTGTCGTAGCTCGGCGCACCGCTGTCGGATATGGCGAGCAGCACCACGATGTTCACGCCGCTCTCCTTCAGCTCGCCAAGTCTGCGGAGAAGCCCCGCGCGGTTTCCGCCTTCATACAGGTCGGTGACGAGGAACATTGTCGTTTTGTCAGGCTGCGCGACAAGCCCCTCGCAATAGGCAACCGATTTCTCGATATCCGTGCCGCCGCCGAGCTGAATTCCGTACAGCAAGTCAACCGGGTCGGAGCACTTTTCCGTGAGGTCGTTCACCTGCGTGTCAAAAGCGACAATGTGAGTTTTCAGCGAGCTCATACTCGCGAGAATACAGCCGATTATCGATGAATAAATCACGCTTTCACCCATCGAGCCGCTTTGGTCAATGTCCAAAATTACCGTCCGTGATCCCGACTTGCTCGAGCGCTCGTAGAAGTAGAATTTCTCGGGCAAAAGCAGCTTACGCTCCGCGTCGTAGCAGCGCAGATTTCTGCGTATCGTCAGCTTGTAGTCAAGCGCAGCTGCCGACGGTATCGGCGAGTGCTCGCGGCGATTAAGCGCGGCGGTAACCGAGCGTTTTACGTCATCGGAAAGCCGGCGGTTGATGTCCTCGACAATCTTCGCGATGTAATTTCGCGCGTTTTCCTTCGCTTTCGTGGGGATTTGGTCTTTCAGCGTGAGCAAAAGCGAGGCTGTCGAGATGTCGGGCTCAAGCGTGTCGAGCATTTCGGGTTCAAAGAGGAGTTGCTTCATTCCGCAGCGGTTTATAGCGTCATTTTGGATAACGCGCACCTCCATCGGTGCAAAAAGCGACCGCAAATCCCCAAGCCAGCGCGACAAATTCGGCGAGGATTTTCCCTTTCCCGCTCCCTTTCCACCGCTTTGCGATGAGCCCGAGCCGGCACCGTAAATCTGCGCCAGCGCGCTGTCCATCAGCACTTCCTCCGCGGAAAGCGCCGCGCCGCCCATACCGTTTATCTGCCCCTCGGCTTCCTCGCCGAGAATCAGCCGCCAGCGCTTTAGTGTTGTTGTGTTTTCCATAGCTTCTCCGTTATTCATCGGCAACAATTTTGGTCAAAAACTCCGTGAAGGTGTCCGCGATTTTGTAAATGCAGCTGTCGCGCTTCGACTCCTTGAGCTTCAGCATTCTGTCAACCGCGTACACGCCCTTGTACTTCTCCATATTTGAATAGCAAATCCAGCAAAGCCCGCGTTTTTCCTCCGCCACGGGCACCATCTGCTCGGGGATAAAAAGTCTGCGGTCTTTGAGCCCTTTTGGGATAAAGTGGCTCGCGTCTGTGCCGCTTATCTGCGTCAGCCCGTAGAGGAAGCGGACGCCAAGCTTTTCCTTTACGGCGGGCAGAATTATGTGGTTTTGCGTGGTTTCGGGCACCGCGCCGTTTTTCTCCAACAAGAATTTCCGCAAATCCTCGGGGAATGTAAAACCGGCAAGCTGCTCGGAAATTTCAAGGTCATCGGGATTTGCGCCGCCGTTTGCGATAAAGCAAACCTGTTTCCCGTCAACAGGCGACGGCGTTTGCTCAACAACATCATCGGAAAAATCCTCGTTAACCGACATTTCTCCGACCGTCACCCACTCCTCAAGCGCGAATTTCACCTTTTTCGGCTTCTCCGAGTAACCGTCCTCAACGGCTGTTCCCGAGCAGCAAACGAGTGCTTTCCCGTCCCGAAAATCCGCAATCTTTACGTTGTATTTAAACATCGGCTCGTGCTCGAAAATGTAAAACTCGTCCTCGCGCTCCTCGCACTCTTCGATTGAATTTGCCTTGAAACTCTCGTTTTTCAGCTCGGCGGGTGTCTGCTTTTCGGTTTTTATGTAGCCGAGAATTATTGTCGGGCAAACCGTTTCGCCGCTGTATTCACCCTCGGCAAAGTGCAGCTCAACATTCCACGCTTTTTTGCCGTTTTCATCTGTGCAAAGGTACAGGCAATTCTCGGGCGAACTCTCGTCCAAAGTGAATTTGTATTTCCCAAGTGTAAGCATTTTTTCTCCTAAATCTCATCAAAATCAAAATCATCGAGACCGCTTATGGTTTCCTGCTCCTCCGCGGTCATCGGCGCTGCGATTATCTCCGCGGCAGCCTGTGCCGATATCCCGAGCACCTCGCCGATGTTCTCCGCGATATCGGCTTTTTCGTTTGGAGAAAGCTTTGCGCAAGCGTTTCCTTAAATCTCATCAAAATCAAAATCGTCGAGACCACTTATGGTTTCCTGCTCCTCGGCGGTCATCG
>CAZKBF010000009.1:0-15897 GCA_964551225.1 uncultured Ruminococcus sp. | reverse complement strand
TCAAAATCAAAATCGTCGAGACCACTTATGGTTTCCTGCTCCTCGGCGGTCATCGGCGCTGCGATTATCTCCGCGGCAGCCTGTGCCGATATCCCGAGCACCTCGCCGATGTTCTCCGCGATATCGGCTTTTTCGCTCGGCGAGAACACCGAAAATGTTCTCCGAAGGCACACGAGAGCGGGCTTGAATTCCTCGTCGGAGAGTTCCGCGATGAACGCGCAGAGCTTCTCCCAAAGCGACAGCCTCGCAATCAGCGCACGGCGGTTTTTCGCCGCAAGTCCCTCAAACCAAAGCGCTCCCTCGGCGGGCGGCGTGCCTTTCGACAAGCGGCGGCTGATAAGCTCCGAGAGCTTCTCCGCGGGCAGCTTTCCCCTGTCCGTGAGCACCGCGCACGCAAATCCCGACAACAGCGGGCTCGCCATATCGCTGTCAGCAAGCTCCGCGAGCAGCCGCAGCAAGCGTTCCTCCGAAAGCTCGGTGTGCGAGAGTGCCGCGTCGTTTACCGAGGAAATCGCGCTCATAAGCTCGTGCGCCGCGTTTTCATCGCACACGCTTTCACCCATAAGTGACAGGCAAAATCGAAGAAAAAGCTGCTGCAACAGCTCCATAAGCGGCTCGGTATCAAGCTTTCGCAAGCTTCCGAAACGGATTATCGCGGAGAGCGTGCCTATCGTTTTGCCGCAGTCAACTGCCGAAACGCAGTCCGCTGCCAGCTTTTGCACCGCCAAAACAGCCGTTTTCACCGCGCCCGTTATCCCGCACAAAAACGAGTCCCCGAGCACCTTTGCGGCAGCGGGCAGGCTCTCTGCCGAATAAAGCAGCTCGGCAAGCCGCAGCGCGCACGCCTGCTCAATCGTGTCGCCGCCGATAAGCGACGCCTCAACCAAGCGAATTTCGCACTCGGGCGACCAGCGAAGCTGCCAGATTTCCGTGTGCTCGTTGTCCGAAACATTGTTTTGCAGCACGCCGAAGCCGATGTCCAGCACCCGCAAACGGTGCAGCAAAAACGAGCGATTTAAGTCAAGAAACGCGGATTTCTCGCTCTTTACGCGCAGATTTTCGCGCAAATCAAGTTTAATCTCCTCCGCAGTCGCCGTGCGGTAACGCTCGAGCTTCAACTCCGCGAGCTGCCGCAGAAAGTCCTGTTGAACCGATGTCGAAACGCTCCCCTCGGGCAGCGAGCCGATTTTCGCGCCAATCTCGATATCCGCGCACGAAACGCTGATTTCACCGAAGCTGCCGTGTCCCATACAGGTCACCGCCGCGTCGCGCAAATCAGCAAGACTCGGCTGTTTTCCGCCGCGCATTTCACAAAGCGTTTGGGCAAGCCGCAGCGCTTCGATTACCTCCGCCGATGACGCGGAAAATCCACGCTTGCGCTGCCCCTCGGCAATCCGCGCGAGGTACTCCGCAGCAGCCTGCTGTTTACCGCAAAGTCGGTTGTTCCACAAAATCTCGTAAAACCCCGGCGCCTTGCTCCCCGCACCGTACCCCGAGCGCCGCGACAAGCGGTAATACGAGTACGGCATCAGCGTTGACAGGGATTTTTGCGCGGGGATATTCTCGGTGAGCCGCTTGTCCTCGTCCGAAAACGGCACGCCCTCGAGCCCGCCCGTGTGAAACGCGCCCGTTATCACGCAAATTTTCTCGGTAGGAACGGTCAGCTCGGCTTCGTGGATTACGCGCCGCATATACGCCTCGCGCAGCGCATTGTGCTCGTCGGCGGGCGAAAATTCGCGCAGTCCTCTGCCATATTCGCCGACAGCCGCAAGCAGCTCGTCCAAGCTCTCCGCTTGCTCGAAATTGTACTCCCAAAAAGTGTCGTTGTCAAGCCCCGTCATCTGCTCAATCCGCTCGTAGACCGACTCGCGCTCCTCGGGGTCGGGCTCGTTTTCGGGAGCGTTTTGCCGCGCGTAATATTCAAGCGCACAGCCGCTCGGCAAGTCGCAGAAGCGCACCTCCGCGCCGTTTTTCCGCGCCCAAACAATCGCCTGATACTCGGGCGAAAACTCCGCGAACGGGTACAAAACCGTTCTCACGGGCGGGATTTCGGTGTACGCGAGAATTGCCGCGGGGAGAACCGCTTCCTTCGCGCAGAGCTGTTCGATTAGCCCCGACAAATCCGACGGACCTTCGATTAACACCAGCTCCGGCTTATTCCTGTCGAGAAACTCTCCCACAAAAAACGCGCAAGCCGGCGAAAAGTGTCTTACACCAAAATAATGTGCCATTATCCGTTACGCTCCGTGCACTCGGCGTACAGCCCCGCAAACGCTTTCCCGCGCTTTCTCATCACGTTTTCGAGGTACTCCGTCCACGCCGCCTTGTCCTTTGCATCGTCCTTGACAATCGCGCCCTGAAGCGCCGCCGCAAGCTCCGCGTCGGTAACCTTTCCGCTGCCGAAGCTCCCCGCAAGCGCCATTGAATTAACCAAAAGCGAGATTTCCTCCGCAGAGGACAACACGCCCGTTGTCGGCTTCAGCTTTTGCTGACCGTCAAGCGTCTGCCCCGCGCGAAGCTCACGGAAGATTGTCACAACGCGCTCAACCGTGCTCCTGTCGGGGATTTCCGCGTTCAGCCCGAAGCCGCTCGAGAGCTGTTTTACGCGGGTTGTCACGATATCGATTTCCGTGTCGATATCCGCGGGCGTCGGCAAAACCACGATGTTGAAACGCCTCTTCAGCGCGGACGACATCTCGTTTACGCCCTTGTCGCGCGTGTTCGCGGTGGCAATTATCGTGAAACCTTTCTGCGCGGGAACTTCCTCGGAAAGCTCGGGAATTGAGATACGCTTCTCGGACAAAATCGAAATCAGCGCGTCCTGAACCTCGCTTGCACAGCGCGAAATTTCCTCAAAGCGGCAGATTGTGCCGGTTTCCATCGCGGTGTAAACGGGTGATTTCACAAGTGAGCTGAACGACGGACCTTGCGCCAGCAGCATCGCGTAATTCCACGAATAGCGGATTTGCTCCTCGGTTGTGCCCGCAGTGCCTTGAATAACCTGCGAGGACTTGCCGTTGATTGCAGCGGCGAGGTGCTCGGAAAGCCACGATTTCGCGGTGCCGGGTTCGCCGATAAGGAGCAGCGCGCGGTCGGTGAGAAGCGTCGCTATGCAGATTTCGACAAGCCGCTTGTCGCCCATATATTTCGGCGTAATCTCGGTTTTTCCCGCCTTGCCGCCGCAAATGTAGGTGAGAACGGACTTCGGCGACATCTTCCAGCCCGCGGGAACGGGGTTCGTTTCGTTTTCGATAAGAGCGTCAAGCTCGGCTTTGTAAAGCGCTTCGGCGGGGAGTCTTAATATTTCGGACATTTTCGTTACCTCTTATTTTTTATGCATTTTAATTCTTGTGTTTATCAGAATTATCTGGTCGTCTATTGCCTTGCCGTCAACATCGCCGCGCAGCTTTTCAACACGCGCAAGCAGATTTTCCATCGCACTGACAACTTCATCGGACGACAAGCGTTTTTCGTACAAAAACAGAAGATGTCTTTCGGCAGCGTTATTTACTTTCAGAGAATTTATGGTAAAGGTGTTCAGCATTTCTGCATATTCTGCGTTAGACATCTCTTGGTTCATTTGCTCTATCAGCGCAATTACGCCGTACCCGCCGAACGTGTTCATACATTTTTTCGCAAAGTAAGTTCCCGCCGCTCTAATCCGCTCGCAATCCTCGGCGGAGCAGTTCGGGAGAAGGCTTCTCCGGATAACGCTTGAAATCATATTTATGGTATTGTCCGCTGTCCTGTTCGCAGCGGAAAGCTCGTCTCCTTTCGCGTCGCCCTTATAGCCGAGTTTTTGAGCGTTTAATCGCATTTGTAATCTCTTCGGCGCGTCAAGCTGTCGGAAAAGATTTTCCATTTCATCGCCGACTTTGCAAATGTGCTGTACAATCCACTCGGGAAGCCTTTTGCAAAGCGGGGTGAGGGGAAGAAGCGAGCTGTTAAAATACGGGTTTTGGGTGAAATAATAACCGCCGAGCAACGGAACATATGAAAGCGAACCGAGAAAATCGGTGCGGTTGTACTGCTCGTTTGTTACAACAGGCTCTTTTTCGGGGTGCTCGAGGAAATCCGCGAAAGCCTTCGGACGGTAGAAAACATCGGGCGCTTTCTCGTAAAGTCGGTTAATCTGCGCACGGACAGCGTCTGCGTTTTTGCCCGTCATTCCGCGCATAAGAGCGGCAATGCAGCTGTTTTTGGGATTGACGTTAACCGAAAACTCGGGGTGCGCCGAAAGCTCCAGAAAAACGTCGTCAAGCTCGGTTTTGTTTTCGAGAAGCGCTGTCGCGGCGGTCACTAACTCTATTCCTGCTTCCGTCCGCGCCTTGTCGTTATCGGCTTTCTCCGCAACATCAAGCAGACCGAGCAGGTGCTTTCTCACAAATTCCGTGCAAGCCTTACCGCTCGAAGCGGCAACCGCTCCCGCATAGCTCTTCTTATACTTTTGAAGAAGCTTCTCAAAAAACGGCTCGGCTTCGGGCGCGTTCATTTCCGCAAGCGTCATAAGCGCCGCGTCCTTGATTTTGCCCTTGCTTGTGTTGAAAATTTCGGCGAGAAGCGCGCCGTTTTCCGCTGAACAGGACAGCGCGGAAACCGCTTCAACACGCACTTTTTCGGGCTTGCTCTCGTCAACCGCAAGTGCACGGAAATACTCGTTTTCCTCGTCACCGGTGAGCTTCGCAATATATTTGAGCTGCCTGCCCGTGTCCTTGACCGAGGCTTTCAGCGCGGGCACAAGCCCCTTCCCGCAGACTTCACACATAATCTCGCAGAAAATCTGGAAATTCTCGTTGAACTTTCCCTTTTCAAGTGCGACGATAAACGCCGAAATCACGCGCGGGTCACGCAGCGTGTCCTTGTACTCGTCGGAGAGCTTCCACAAATCGGTGTCGCTCTTTGAAATCATCGCGTTTATCGCACAAATCGCGGAGGCGGGCTTTTCGGCTGTCGGGTAAACACCGTCGGCGCGCGCTGTCGTGGAATTGTCGGCAAAAGCTCCCTGCGTTACCGCGAGCGCGTCGCAAAGCGCGATACAATCCGCGATAACGCTCTCGGGTTTGTCCGCTGACAACAGCTTTTCACAAAGCGAAAACAGCTTCGCGAAAGCCTTGTTTGCCTCGGCAAGCGGCTTGAAATCATCGACAGCTCGTTTCAGGCGAAAATCCTCGGATACCGTCATACAGCCCGCCGCAGCGGTGTTATAGAGCCGTTCGCGCAGCTCGTAGAATTTTGAAATATCCATAATTTTCCCCCCTTAAACCAATCTCGTCGCGCCGTCAGCCGATACCACGGACAGCGGACAAAGATAAATTCTGCGCTCGTCTGCGTTGTAGAACAGTTCCCCGAGAACCGCTCCCTTATGCGGAATTTTCGCAATTCGCAACACGTTTATCACATTCGGATAATTCGCCGTTTCACAAAGCGAAATGCTCTCCTCGCCGTTTTTCAGCACGCCGTGACCGTCCTCGGCAAAACCGATGAAATCAAACGGCACAAGAACCGCTGCGGCTTCATCGGAGAGCGTGTTCTTCAGCTCGTTTTTCACCTTTTTCACAGCGTCGGCAAGACTCGGCTCGGCAAGCGAAATTGCCCTCGTGAAGTCCTCGGGACGAGCCTCGGCGGTTGTCGCGTTTTCCCAGCGGATACGCCTGTTCAAGCCGCCGGGGTAGCGATAAAGCTCGGGGACTGTGTAAACTCCGAACGAGCTGTCGGCTGCGGTCAGGTGCTTGAGCGCTTTCAGCGGGCGGATATTCTCGGTTTTCGAGATTTCGCCGCTGTCAAGGTCAACCCAATAACCCGTGTCAACGTAGGCGGCGTGAGTGCTGTCAAAAAGCGTCGTGAACGAGAGCTGCATTATCCGCGCGTTTTCCTTGAACAGACCGATTTCCTTGAGCTGCGTGAGCTTCCACACGCCGCCCATCGCCTCGTAAAGCAGGCTGTCCTCGGGCAGCACCTCGCCGCTTTCGAGCTTTTCGTTTATGTAAGCGCGGCTCTTTTTTATCGTCGAAGAAAGCTTTGTGCAAAGCGCAACCAACCTCGCTGCCTCCGCGTCATTCGGCTCAGCGGAAAGCGCTTCGGCGGCGGTCACGATATCGAGAACAATCGTCATCGGCTCGGGGAGATAGAAGTCGCCGAGCTGCTTTGCAAGCGACCTGTACTGCGCCGCGCTCGTTCTGTTTATCGAAGAAACACCGCGGCTGAACACGTCGTTCACGAACTGCTTCGCGAGGTCAAGCCCCTCGGCTTGCTTTTGGAGCTTTTTGGCGGCAGCGGCTTTGTTCTGCTTGGGAGCTGGCTTTGCTTCACCGGAAGCCGCTTTCTCGGATTTTTTGGCAATTTTATCGCGTTTCGCGGCAACGTCCTCGGGTACGTCCGCTTGGGAAAAAGTCTTTCCGGAGCTGTATTCGAGCATCAGCGCAAGCGCGTGTTTGCACGGAAACTGTCTGCTCGGGCAACTACAGCGGCAAATCGGCGACTCGCCCGAAAAATCTGCAGAGGTGCGGTAAGGGTTCTTGCCGCTGCCCTTGCACTCGCCGAAAATCAGCGTTTTGTCGGCGGTTACGGACAGCCCCGAAAAGTCGCCGCTTCGGGAAATTTTCTGCGCATTGGAGAACGCAGCGGGATTTGGCGCGAGAGAGCGAACAAGCTCTTCCGTGATATTTTCGACTGTTGACATAATTTTATCCTTTCGTTTCGGAAAAATTTGCTTTCTTCCATTATACACCAACTTTTCCCTCTTGTCAATAACTATGAAAAATGCGATATTTATTTCAGCGATACTGCTGAAGAATGTTTGACAGATTTTTTGTTGCAATTTTGGGGTGATTGTGGTATAATGAACTCAACGAAAAATCAGAATTTAACATTGTTTCTAAAAAAATATGAATAAGGAGAACTACCATGCAACTTTTTGTAATTCCTAAGTCTCTTAATCAGAGAGGAAATCTTGTTACTGGTAATCTTGGCAAAGAAGATGGAACACCGCTTCTCTACAATAACAAGCCAATTGTTTTTACATTTGATTTTGATACTAAGGCAGATATTTTTATTCCGGAAAGTCTTGAACCAATCTATTCACTCATAGAGGATGCAGTGATGCGGTATTTTGTGGGCAGAAAATGAATTGGTACATTCCTGTTTTTGAACTCGCTTAAATTTTCCTTTGACTTACTTACAAATTCCCATTTATCGGGCAAATAAAAAATTTCTCCTCGCCACAGAAAAAATTTGAAAAACAACAAAATTATTGTTGAAATCGACGGATTTTTTGGTTATAATAAAAGTATAAATTCAGAAAGGAAGTATGAGAAATGTCTGTAATGAACGTAACTTTGAGCAATTTTGACGAGGTGAAAAACAGCAAAAAGACCGTGCTTCTCGACTTTTACGCGGTTTGGTGCGGACCGTGCCAGAGGGTTTCGCCGCTTGTGGACAGCATCGCCGAGGAAAATCCGCAGTACCTTGTCGGCAAAATCAACGTTGACGAGGAACAGCAGCTCGCGCAGATGTTCGACGTCGAAAACATTCCCACGCTTATCGTGATGAAAAACGGAAAGGTCGTTCACCGCGCGGTTGGTTCAAGACCAAAGGCGCAAATTCTTGCAATGCTTGAGAGTTAAGCAAAATTTGTAACATTGCACAAAAAAGCTGTTGACTTTTGCCGAAATTTGTGTTATAATAACACTATCGGCTGATATCAACAGCTTTTTTAAGCGTATAATTTGATTTTGCCCGAAATTTTTTGTAAAAGGAGAAATTACTATGGAAAAATGGAAATGCAGTGTTTGCGGATACGTTCACGAAGGTCCGATGACCGATGATTTTGCTTGCCCGAAGTGCAAGCAGCCCGCCTCAAAATTCGTGAAAATCGAGGAGGCTCCCGCGAAAAATCCTTACGCGGGCACAAAAACCGAGAAAAATCTCCGCGAGGCATTCTCGGGCGAATCGCAGGCGAGAAACAAGTATACATATTTCGCGTCCGTTGCCAAGAAAGCCGGCTATGAGCAGATTGCCGCGCTTTTCCTCCAGACTGCCGAAAACGAAAAGGAGCACGCAAAGCTTTGGTTCAAGGCGCTCGGCGAGCTTGGCGATACCGCAGAAAACCTGCTTCACGCTGCCGAGGGCGAGAACTACGAGTGGACTGATATGTACGACAAATTCGCCAAAGAAGCTGACGAGGAAGGCTTCCACGAGCTCGCAGAGCAGTTCCGCGGCGTTGCGGCGATTGAAAAGGCTCACGAGGAAAGATATCGCGCGCTGCTTAATAACATCGAGGCAAAGACTGTTTTCGAGAAGAGCGGCGTGACTGTTTGGGAGTGCAGAAACTGCGGTCACATCGTCATCGGCACAAAAGCCCCCGAGGTTTGCCCCGTCTGCAAGCACCCGCAGAGCTATTTTGAGGTTAGAAAAGAAAACTATTGATTTGTGCA
Organism: uncultured Ruminococcus sp.; assembly: GCA_964551225.1. GTDB lineage: Bacteria > Bacillota > Clostridia > Oscillospirales > Ruminococcaceae > CAG-115. The sequence goes on along the minus strand of CAZKBF010000009.1, from coordinate 7,465 downwards.
AATTAACAGCAAAAACGGTTTGGATTCTCTCCAAACCGTTTTTTGTTTATCATCGCTTACCACAACGCTTGCAACCGCATCTTCACCGTTTGTATTAACATTTTCGGGAATTGAAAAATATGCTATAAGAACGCGAGATTTTTCATCTTTGCTCCCCTCGCTTGATGACCTTCAGCAGCTTTGACAAGTAATGTCCCGCCGCCGCAAACAGTCCCATTATCGCCGCATAGTCCGCGAGAAACAGCAAAAGCGGCTCGTCGTGGTCGAAAAAAACAAACTGATTTTGCAGGAACATATATCCGAAAATCCCGCGGTTTATGAGCGCGTATATTCCGTATACGGCAATTCCCGCTGCCAAAAAACGCGCTGCCCAAACCGTAGCTTTCGGCGGTGTGAAGCGCTTTGCCACGGATATCAGCATCTTCCAATTCAACCCCAAATGAAAGCTCATCAGCACAAATCCCCAATAAGCCGACAGCAAGTGCAGAGTGCGTGCAAAGGCGCGCCCACCCTCAATCGGCAAAAACGCCAGCGCATGTCGCGAGAGTATAACTCCGCTCACCGCCGAGCCAAGCATCGTCAGCAAAACTCCCGCCGCTGCTGCGGTTTGTAGAATTCGTACAGGTGTGTATTTGCCGCGAAAAATGCTTTTCAGCCAGCTTCGGTTCAGGATAAGATGTAAAATAAACAGCGCAAATATCGCGATTCCAAGCCACTCGTGCGTCTCCTGCCCGACAAGCTCGTATGTCATCAGCAGAAGCAGCAAAACCGTCATCGCAAAGTCTGCGGAGATTTTTACTGCGGTTTTCGATTTCATCGGTTTTCCTCTCAACCGTTCATCAATGCAGCTTCGTGAGCCACTCGACAACCGACAGGTCATAATGCGAAAAGAACAGACTTTCGCCCTCGTCAAGCGCTTGAATTGCCGCCATATCTTCATTGGTGAGGGCAAAATCAAACACGTTGAAATTCTCAAGCATTCGCTCCCTACGAGTTGACTTCGGGATAACCACAACTCCGCTCTGTATAAGGAATCGCAGGGCTGTCTGCGCGGCAGTTTTGCCGTATTTTCCGCCGATTTCGTTCAGCACGGGGTTCGCAAAAAAGTCCTTCTTTCCTTCCGCAAATGGTCCCCAGCTTTCGTGCTGCACGCCGTATTTTTTCATATATTCGTGAGCGGTTTTCTGCTGCTGAAAAACGTGGGTTTCAACCTGATTTACCGCAGGAGTTATCTCGACAAAATTGCACAAATCAACCAGCCTGTCCGGATAGAAATTCGACACGCCGATAGCGCGGATTTTTCCCGCTTTATACGCCGCTTCCATCGCGCGGTAAGTGCCGTAGTAATCGTTGAAAGGCTGGTGAATTAGCATCAGGTCAACGTAATCCGTGCCGAGCTTGCGAAGCGATTCATCGATAGAAGCTGCCGCTTTCTCAAAACCGCCGTTCGTTATCCAAATTTTTGTCGTGAGAAACAGCTCTCCGCGTGGTACGCCGCTCTTCTTCACTGCGCTCCCCACGCCCTCCTCGTTGCCGTAAGCCTGCGCCGTGTCAATCGAGCGATACCCGACGCTTATCGCGTCCAGCACGCAGCGCTCACACTCCTCCGCGCTCACCTGATAAACTCCGTAGCCGAGAATCGGCATTTTTACTCCGTTGTTAAGCGTTACAAATTCCATTTTTTCCTCCATTTACTTCATAAGTCCGTTTTGCTCAAGGTATTCCGTTATATCGTTGGTATTGTTCGGTCTTGTGAATAAGCCGTCGTGCACGGTTGCGCCGCCCGCCGTTTTGCGCACAAAATCCATTGACTGCGCGAACTGCTCCGTGTCCATTGACGCGGACTGCGAAAACGGGTACACGTCAATTCCCGTCAAGTCGTAGCTTTCCAAAAATGTCCCGATAATCATCGGCGCGGTGTGCCACCAAATCGGGTAGCCGATTATGATATTGTCGTACTCCGAAATCGATTGCGGGAGATTTTGGATTTCGGGGCGGGCGTTGCTGTCGCGCTCCTGCAAAGCAACCTCGGTACACGCGTTGTAATTCTCCGGATACGGTTTCGCGGGAACTATCTCGAAAATATCGCCGCCGGTCAGCTCGGCGATTGTTTTCGCCATTCCCTCGGTGTTTGACGACCAAGTGAAATAAACCACGAGAGTTTGCTCGGCGGTTTCGCTGTCGGTGTTTTCGGGCGACTCGGCGGTATCGGGAGAAGATGTTTCGTTGGTTGAACGAGTGGATTCTTCGGCGGAAAAACTCGGCTCGCTGTCTTGTTTTGAAGTTCCCGTAAACACATTTTCCGTGCGGCTTTGCGCTGAATTTCCGCAAGCAGTCAGCCCGAAGAAAAGCGCCGCGCAAAGTAAAATTGAAGATATTTTTTTCATCGGTCATTCTCCTTTGCACTCTAACAGAATTTCGTAAATCTCGTCGTGAGTGAGCCGTTTGCAGCAGCCCGCGGTGATGTTCGTGGAGTTCGCAATCGCGCGGTAATCGGTGTTTTCGGGGATTCCCATTTCCTTGAACGACGTCGGCAAACCGATTTCACGGATAAACTCGGCAAGTGCTTCGACACCCGCCAAAGCGGTTTCCGAATCGGTTTCACGGTCGGCAATTCCCCAAACATTCCGCGCAAAACGTGCAAATCGCGCCGCTCCGCTTGCGTAGATATGACGGTACAAAATCGGGTGAATAACCGCGAGACCTTGCCCGTGATTGCAGTCGGTGTACGCGCCGAGCTGGTGCTCGATTTGATGCGCCTGAAAATCGGTCTGCTTGCCGATTTTGAGTATGCCGTTCTCCGCCATCGAGGACGCCCACATCAGCTCACTTCGCGCGTTGTAATCGCTCGGATTTTTGATAAGAGCGCGGATATTTGCGATAACGCTGCGCATCACCGCCTCGTTGATTTCATCGGAAAGATTGTTTTCATCAGGCTTGCCGAAATAGGTTTCCATCGCGTGACTTAACGTGTCGAACGCGCCCGAAACGACTTGTTTCATCGGCACACTCATCGTGTAATCGGGGTCAAGAAACACGAAATCCGCCTGCGCCCCGAAAAGCGCGCCCTTTATCCGCTTTTCCTCGTGGGTGATAACCGCGCCCGCGTTCATCTCCGCGCCCGTGCCCGATACCGTCACAACCGCTCCCATCGGGATAAAATCCGTGGGGAATTTCTTCTTGACGTTCTCCATTTCCCAAATATCCTCGCCGATTTTCGCCTGCGCGGAAACTATTTTGCAGCAATCGATAACCGAGCCGCCGCCGACTGCCAAAATAAACCCGATATTGTTCTCGCGGGCAAGTTTTGCGCCCTCCTGAACCTTTGTGTAAGTGGGGTTGGGGGTAATTCCCGAGAACTCCACCACCTGTTTTCCTGCGGCTTGCAGAATGCCTGTAATCTCGTCGTAAATCCCGTTTTTCTTCACCGAACCGCCACCGTAAGCGAGCATCACAGTGCCGCTGTAATTGCCCAAAAGCGACGCGAGATACTCCTTGACGCCGCCTCTCCCGAAGTACACCTTTGTGCGGTTTTCGTATACGAAATTGTTCATTTTCGTCACTCCTTAAACTGCGTTTCCCAAAAACTCACCGCGTTTGTTCCTGCTATCAATACCCTATTTCATCAAGCCATTTTGCCACGTCATCGGCGGCTTGCGCAACATTTCGCTCGCTCACGGTGAACCCGTCTGTGATGACCGCAGCATTTGGCTCAAGCGACTGAATTGTTGCGATTGTGCTTGAAAAACGGCTGCCGTTGTGGACGTTGAACGGAATGATTGTTTTTCCCGAAAAGTCGTACTCGTCGAAAAAGCTGTAAAGCGCCATCGGCATATCGTACCACCAATTCGGATATCCCACAAAAATCACATCGTAATCATCGAGATTTTGAATGTGGCTCGTAAGCGTGGGACGAGCGTTTTGGTCCTGCTCTTTGGCGGCAAAATCGATAAGCTCGCTGCGGTTTGCCGGATAAACAGTATCGGTTTTTATAGAGAAAATCTCGCCGCCGGTTTTGTCCGAAATCATATCCGCAACCGCACGGACACTCCCCACAGCCACGCCGTTTACTTGGGTGTAGCTTGCCGAGGAAATCGCGTCAACACCGCTGTTTTCGGCTGCCGTAAAGTAGGCGATAAGTATCTTTCCGCGCGCGGTGCTTTCCTGTTTCGATTCGGAAATTTCGGTTGACGAACTTGTTTGGGAACTGCTTTGAGGCTGTTCGGAAACCGTTTCGGGAGACGGATTTTTGGTATTATTGCACGCGGTAAGTGTTGGCAGCATTACAGCTGCAAAAATCAAACAGGCAAGCTTTTTCAGGTTCTGTAATTTCATCGTTTTTCTCCGTTAAACTGTTTTGCCCATTTCATACGCCTGCTTGAAGGCAGCAGTATTTTTTATCTCACCCTTTTCATACACGCCCTTGCCGTATATTACGCCCTTTTCAACAGAACCGTTAAGGCAAGCGACAAGCCCGCGCATACATTCGAGAGTGCAGTCCATAACCGTTGCGCTGTCCTCGGCGGAGGTCATTATGTAGTAAAATTCCTTGTTTTTCAGCTTTGTCCACTGCGCAACCGTGCGGTCAATCACCGCTTTAAGCTGCGCGTCAATGGAGTAAAAATACACGGGACTTGCAAGAACGATAACGTCCGCAGCGTGCATCTTTGCAAGTATCTCCGACATATCGTCCTTCACCGCGCATATTCCGTCCTTTTTGCAGGCATAGCAAGCTTTGCAATAACCGATATTTTTCTCGGCAACGCGGATTTTCTCCGCTTGATTGCCGCTTTCCTCCGCGCCTCTCATAAATTCATCGCACAAAAGGTCGGAGTTTCCGCCTTTTCTTGGGCTTCCCGATAAAATCAATACTTTTTTGCTCATAAATTCAAATCCTTTCTTAAAACAATCAATAAAGAACTATTTCGTTATTCCTCGTTCTCGTAAACCTCTTTCGCCATACGAAACGCTGCCCAAGCCTTTGGCCAGCCCGCGTAAAAAGCTGCGTGAGTGAGAATTTCCGCCATTTCCTCGGCAGTCACGCCGTTTTTCTTTGCGTTCAGTATGTGGAATTTCAGCGAGCTGTCCAAAATCCCGCCCGCCATAAGCGCCGTCACCGTCACAATGCTCCTGTCACGCAGCGAGAGTTTGTCCTCGCGCGACCAGACCTCGCCAAACAGAACATCATCGTTAAGTTGTGCGAATTTCGGAGCGAATTTACCAAGCTCGTCCCGTCCCGCCGTAACCTTTGCCATAATTTCACCTCATTTCAGCTTGCCGTATTCCTCGTCGGAAACCTGCTCCAGCCACTCTGTACAACCACCCTCGGCGGGTATCTCCACCGCCAGATGCGCGAAAAAGCTGTCGGGAGCTGCACCGTGCCAGTGCTTGACATCGGGAGGAATTTCCACAACATCACCGGGTTTAAGCTCCCGGGCGGGCTTTCCGTATTCCTGGTAATAACCGCGTCCCGCAGTGCAGAGCAAAATCTGCCCTCCCTTGCGGTGAATGTGCCAGTTGTTGCGGCAACTCGGCTCAAAGGTGACGTTTGCGATAGAAACGCCGTTTTTTGTCAACATTTTAAGCCAGCTCTGACCCGTGAAAAACTGCGCGTAAGCATCGTTTTTTTCACCGAGCGGGAAAATACTGTTCATCATAAAAGTCTCCTTTTTCTGCATTTTCAAGCCCATTTTTCAAGCTGCGCCCGCGCACCGTTCATTCGTGAACCGTGAATTGCAAGCCCCTTTTCAACCCTTGCACCGCGGCAGAGCTTTTTTATATCGCTCTCACTTGTTCCCAAACCACTGCCCTCGTGGGTGCAAAACGGCTTGATTGTTTTACCACCGAAGTCGAATTGCTCCAAAAAAGTGAACACGCACATCGGCATTGTTCCCCAATAATTCGGGTATCCAAGATAAATTGTGTCGTATCCGTCAAGGCTGCTCGGGAGCGCCTTTAAAGCGGGACGAGCGTTGTTCTGATTGTCCTGTTTTGCCTGTTCGATGCACTCGTTGTAGCTGTCGGAATAGGGCGTTACCGGCTCAATCCTGAATATATCTGCGCCCGTGATTTCACGCAGGATTTCCGCCGCAGTCTGCGTGTTACCAACGGCAAGCGTTTTCAGCGCGCCGCTTACATAATTCTCCCCCGCGCGCGAAAAATAGACAATAATTTTCGGCATTTTTACCAACTCCTTTATGAATATTATACAGCAAAATCTCTTGACAGGGAATATCCAATATGTTATAATCATATTAACCAAAAGTTGATACGAAAGGAGCATTTTTATGTACAATCCGCAGCTAAAGGCGTTTGTCGCCGCAGTTGATTGTGGCAGCTTTACAAAAGCGGCAGAAAAGCTGTTCATCTCGCCGACAGCAGTGATGAAGCAGATAAATTCCCTCGAAAATCACCTCGGGCTGAAGCTGATAGACCGCACAAATCAAGGTATAAAGCTCACTCCCGCGGGGAAGTCGATTTACAAAGATGCGCTGTTTTTGTTCGATTACTCCGAGAAATCCATCGAAAAGGCGCGGCGTTACACCGAGCAATACGAAAAAACATTCTGCGTTGGAACGTCCCTTCTGAACCCCTGCAAGCCGTTTATGGACTTGTGGTATAAGGTTAGCCCACAGTTTCCGGGATATCGTCTGCACATTGTTCCCTTTGAGGACGAGCATACCAACATTCTCGCGGAAATCTCCGCTCTCGGCGAGAAATTCGATTTCTTGACGGGAGTGTGCAATTCGGCGGCGTGGCTGGACCGCTGCGGGTTTCTGAAGCTCGGTAAATACAAGAAATGCGTTGCCGTAAACTCAAATCACCGCCTCGCAAACAAAAAAATAATCAGACCTTCCGACCTTTGCGGGGAAAATCTGATGATGGTGAAAGCGGGCGATTCCGCCGCGAACGACCGGATTAGGCAGTATCTTCGCGAGAACTTTCCGCAAATACATTTAGTTGATACGCCGCATTTCTACGATATGAGCGTGTTCAATCGCTGCGCGAAATCGGAAGATGTTCTGCTAACGATAGAATGTTGGCAGAACGTTCACCCGCTTCTGGTGACAATACCGGTGGATTGGGATTTTACTATTCCTTACGGAATTCTGTACGCGAAAGAGCCGCCCGAAGATGTGATGCGGCTGATTGAGCTGGTGAAAAACAGTTTGCGTGATGGGACGTGAATTTTCTCAAAAATCTTAAATCGCTTTGTATAACTATATCAAGTTTGGTTTCGGGTACAAAAAATCGCCCCTAGAACAAACTAGAGGCGAAAAGGGCGATTGCAGATTTAGATTAGCGCACAAACCGCGGCTTTCGAGCGTTTCTGTGCACGGGTGACATTGTGTCGCCTGCGAAATTAACAAAAACGCAGAAAAAAGTCGGGCATTTAAGCCCGACTTTTTATGGCTCCCCCGACTGGACTTGAACCAGTGACACCCTGATTAACAGTCAGGTGCTA
>CAZKBF010000008.1:0-94762 GCA_964551225.1 uncultured Ruminococcus sp. | reverse complement strand
TAGCACCTGACTGTTAATCAGGGTGTCACTGGTTCAAGTCCAGTCGGGGGAGCCAGCCGGTGCGACCGGCAGCGAATTCGCCTCTAGTTAGTTCTAGGGGCGATTTTTTGTGCCCGAAGCTGAAATAGAATACCCATTGAGGACGGTCTATTGTGAAATTCCCTGTTTGTTCGCAAGCGACTAATCTTTTGTATCTATTTGTTGTAACACTATTTTTCCTTTCCGAATATATTAAAGTGAGTTTAATAATAAACTCAGAAAGGAATGAATTTCAATGGGTGTAACAACCTCTAATAAGGAACTCAGCACTACGAGTATTAAGTGCGGGGATTCTTTTAATATAAAATTATCCTTGGCGGCAGAGCCTGATATTGTGTCCAATCCTACGGACATTGTGTTGATTCTCGACCGTTCAAGGAGCATGGCAGGCAGCCCGCTTGCCAACCTGAAAAGCGGTGCGAAACGTTTCATCGAAATTATTGATGAAGCCACAGACGGCACACACGATGGTCATATAGGCAACGGAAGCCATATCGGTATCGTAAGCTTTGCAAGCACCGCAGTTCAGGATACACAGCTTATTACCTCTGTCGCGGACCTTAATGCGGCGGTGAATGCGCTTTCGGCAGATGATTTTACAAATCACGCAGAAGCCTTTGAAAAAGCAATTCAGCTTTTTAATCCCTTGTCAACAAATGAGAAAGTTATGGTAATGTTCACTGACGGAGTAACTACTGCGGGAGGTAATCCTGACCCGATTGCTGCTGCTGCGAAGGCGCAGGGGATAGTAATTTACTGCATAGGGCTTTCAGGAAACGGCGGTATTGACGAGCAGGCGCTTAATGATTGGGCGTCAGATCCGGACTCTGCTTATGTTGCGATTACTCCTGATGACGAGGAGCTTGACAAGCTTTTTGAGGATCTTGCTCGCAACATCTCGAAGCCAGGAGCAACGGATATTGTGATTACAGATACGATAGCTCCTTGCTTTACCATTACCTCTCTGTCTGCTCCGACAAAGGGCACGGCAAGTCTTTTGAACGCAAACACGGTGCGGTGGAAGATAGACGAACTGGGTGTTTCAACTAGCGAAGGGGCAGTTCTTGAGTTCACCGTGGAGCATATCGGACCGTGTTCGGGAACTATTGAGGTGAATGAGTCTATTGATTATGAAGACGCTGAGGGCAACGCAGTTGACTTTCCTTCTCCAAAGATAACGGTAGATTGCGGAACAGATGTGTTCCCCGAAATGTGTCCCGAACCTGTTGACATAAAGATTGACGGGTGCGAGGACTCTGTTGAAATTGATGCAGGGGAGCTCGAAATGGAGTCGCTGGGGAGAATTTTGCAGCTCTCCGTAACTCTTAAAAATGTCTGCCCGCATAAACGTGTGGCACTGGCGGCGATAGTCACCGAGGTTTCAGACGACGGCACGGAATACAAGCGTGGTATGAAAATTATGACAATCCCTGCTCATACAGGTGATTCCTGCCGTGACGTAACGGTAAGGTGCATTAAATTTGTACTCCCTGAAGATATTGATGTATCGGGTACGGATAAAGGAATATGCAGAAAGCGCTGCTTCAAGGCAAGATTTATTGCAAACTATATCGACAGCGGTTTTGATTGCTGTGATGTGATGATATAAGTTTTGCGGCTTTCATCGGAAAATCTATTTTATAAACCACATACAGCAGCGTATTTGCCCCTAGTTAGTTCTAGGGGCGATTTTTTCCTTAACTTATTTCAGAATTCAAATTGATGTTAATAATGACTTTTTATCTCATCGAAAAAAGGACTTACACAAAAAAATAAAAGGCTGAAAAAATCAGCCTTTTTCCTTTTCTCGGTAGGGTTCACGCGCTTTTAAAGCTCCCACTTAACGGTAGGGTTCACATGCTTTTAAGGTTCCCACTTAACGGTAGGGTTCACACGCTTTTAAAGTTCCCACTTTAAACGGAAGGAATACCGCCACAAGATATATATCTAACCTTGCACTTATATTATACACAATTTTTTCCGTGTTGTCAAGCTTTTTGTACAATTTTTCGAGCAATAAGAGAAAATGAGCAGAATGAAGCAGAAAATAACTTTGCGGCAGTATGTATCTTCGATTACATAAATATAGCCCTATCCGAATAAGAATAGGGCTAACATTTTCGAGCCGTACATTTATTAGTCGCCAACGGTGGGCAAACAATATTTTCGCAGAAAGTTATAACAAATAACCTTCATCATTTACATTAAATCCTCCCGCAAGCAGGGGAGGACTTATTCAATCCGTCAATTTGTGAGCGCCAGACGGCAGGCACATTCCATCCATCCGTCAATTTGTAAGCGCCAGACGGCAGGCACATTCCTAGGGTACAAATACCCTAGTTACATTATACTCTATTTCATTTGATTTGTCAACTCTTTTTGATAATTTTTCCTCAAAAAATTTAAAGAGGGGACAAGCCTCCCCGCAGTTCAGCAGCCCCCTCTTAATGATTGCTTTTTTTGTTGTCCGCCAACCCTCCGGCACATTCGTCCGGCAACACTTTCAGGTTTTTTTGTTGCCTGCCAACCCTCCGGCACATTCGTCCGGAAAAACTTTCGGATTTAAGTGGCAATCCACTGACAGCTTACCTGCCCACTTAAATTATACTCGATTTCATTCGATTTGTCAACCCTTTTGCATAATTTTTAAATCTGAAAAAATGCAACAAAAAAGGCTCTGTCAATCAAGAGCCTTTTATCATTTGAACCTGAAAATTTGTTTACTCCGCGTATCAGTAAGCCGAGAAAAATTTGAACCTGAAAACTTGTTTACTCCGCATATCAGTAAGCCGAGAAAAATTTAAGATGGCTTTGCCATCTAATATATTATACTAGATTTATCTAGTTTTGTCAATCCTTTTGCTAAAATTTTGTATGAAAAGCTGTATATATGCTACACAATTTCAGTTCTCAAAACAAAAAGGCTGCGCCGAAACGCAGCCTTTACTCCCACTTAACGGTAGGGTCCACCTACTTTAATACTCCCACTTAACGGTAGGGTCCACCTACTTTAATACTCCCACTCACAGTAGGGACCACTGCTTTTAAAACTCCCACTCACAGTAGGGACCACTGCTTTTACCAGCCCCACTCACAGTAGGGTACACTGCTTTAACCAGTCCCACTCACGGTAGGGTACACACGCTTTTTACAGAAGCCGCAGCTTCCATACCGAGCATTTCTGCTCACCATTATTATACCACAGTAGTATGATTTTGTCAACCCTTGTATGCAACTTTTTCAAGTTTTTATGCAACAACGCTTTGCAGTTCCCGAAACAAAAAGGCTGCGCCGAAACGCAGCCTAAAGATTAAATCTTCCACTTATACGGTAGGACTCACCTCTTGTACCACTTCCACTTATACGGTAGGACTCACCTCTTGTACTACTTCCACTTATACGGTAGGACTCACCTCTTTTTACAGAAGCCGCAGCTTCCATACCGAGCATTTCTGCTCACTATTATTATACCACAGTAGTATGATTTTGTCAACCCTCTTTCACAACTTTTCGGGTATAAAAAACGCAAATTAAGGCTTTGGGGGATTTGTGCAAGAGAGATTGCCGTTCAATTCCCGCTTAACAATTTCGGCGGGATTTTGCTGCGGCTGCTTTTTTAGCTCGTACAGGCACTCATTTTGCCTGTTAAACAACAAAATGTTGTTTAACTCGCCCGACTGATACAGGAGAGAAATGTTCTCGGGAATTGCCTTTACTGTTTCATCAAATTTATCTATCGGAACAGCACGCGGCGGAACTCCATGCGATTTCATCTCGTTAAATCGGTCTATTGTGTTTTGCCAAGCGGTTTGCTTGGCGGTACACATCACCGCGAGATTGACGGAATAACCTTTTTTCTTGAGCATTTTGCAGGTATTCAGCGGCACTTTTGCAGTTCGGCAAGTTCCCTCGATAATGAGATTATAATGCTCATCGCTGAACTTTTCCAACAATGCGTTCACAATGCTGTTGGAGAACATTTGCGTGAAATTTGCCGCAGCCTCGCCGTATTTTTCTTGAATTTCCTCAAAATTCGGGTGATACGCTCTGAACCTGTCGCCGTCGAGGACAATAATATTCGGGATTTGGTGTTGAAAAAAATCGTGGATTGTGGTTTTTCCGGCGCCGCTTTGACCGCCTAAAATGAAGGCTTGCGGATTATCGTCAGGCAGCTTGTTCTCGGTGAGCGTTTTATAGCACTTTTCCAAAGCGCGTTTAAAATCGCTCTCGCTGTACTCCGAGTAATCGGATATTTCGTTATTCTTCGCTTGTCTATGCAGCGGAGTGTGTTCGCAAATAAAATCGCGGATTTCCAAAAGACGTTTGTCATAGCAGGTGAGCGCGTCCAAATTATTTTCAAAGGGCAATTTACGGAAGATATCCCACAGCTCGTTTTCCAAAGCCCGAATATCATCGGGCATTTCCGTGTTTGAATAAAGATAGTTTCTTGTAACAAAGCCGTCTATGCTTGCGATAACTTCGTTCAAAATCTCGTGTTTAAAGGAGATTTGGTATGCATTTTGAATGTTCATAGAATGACCTCCGTTGTTAAATATTTCAAAAGCTCTTGGATTGTCAAACTGTTTTATGTTGACAAAAACGTTGTTTGGTGCTTGACAAATTGAAACAAATATGCTATAATTGCATTAGAATCGTTAAAGACTGAATGGGCTAGGGGCTTCCCGAACCCTATGTGCTTTAACGGTTCTGTTTTTATCGAATTTTTTTCAGCGCCTATTGACAAATCCGCGATTTTGTTGTATAATAACATTGAAGTCAAGAATGTTTGTTAATTCGGATAATTGTAGTCCCTATCTTTCAAACATTCTTGGCTTTTCTGTTTAACCTCTTGACAAAACCGAAACTTTGGTGTATAATAGCATTGAAGTCAAGAATGTTTGTTAATTCGGGCAATAGGAGCCCCCATCTTTCAAACGTTCTTGGCTTTTCTGTTTAGCTACTTGACAAATCCGCGAAAATGATGTATAATAACATTGAAGTCAAGATTGTTTACGCCCTTGGACAATAGTAGCCCAAGCACACGGAATAATTCTTGGCTTTTCTGTTTAACCACTTGACAAAGCCGCGAAATTGATGTATAATAACATTGAAGTCAAGATTGTTTACGCCCTTGGACAATAGTAGCCCAAGCACACGGAATAATTCTTGGCTTTTCTGTTTAGCTACTTGACAAATCCGCGATTTTGTTGTATAATTATATCGAAGTCAAGATTGTTTGTTAATTCGGAGTATTGTTCTCCCCATCTTTCAAACTCTCTTGGCTTTTTGTTTTACCACTTGACAAAACCGCGGATTTGGTGTATAATAGCATTGAAGTCAAGATTGTTTACGCCCTTGGGGAATTGTAGCCCAAGCACACGGAACAATTCTTGGCTTTTTATTTTGCCAAAAAGCCGTCAACCGCGATACTGTAGAACCACGTCCTCCATCACGCGGTGGTCAACCTCCAGCCGTTTCATTTTCTCCCATTTGGCAATTTCGAGAAAGGTTTTCGGGCGGGGATTTTTTCGAGCGTATTGCTGCCCCAAATTCCACGCCATTTCCTCGGCTTCCTTGTCAATCTGCCGCGGTATCAGCTCCCACTTCAGCCTACCAACCAGCGACGGAATTTCCTCGGGGTAATTCTCTTCCATAAATCTCCGCCAAGCTCTGCCGTAGTAACCGATAGGATTGCTCATCAGCTCCTCTTCCTCCGGCGTGAAACCCAGCTCCAGCTGTTCGAGATACACGAACGTTTCAGTGTCGAGCCGGTACGTTCTGCCGTTCTCCTCCTTGATTTCGGGGTAGAACATTTTGTCCTCTTCGCACCAGATTTGTCTGATTTCCTCTTGCATAAAATTTACCTCCTGTTATTCATCAGAAGCAAAATTGTTTTTGCCCTTCTAAAATACAATTTACCACATAAAACGTAAAAGCAAACGCCAAATTAAACAACGTATTTAGTCAATCTTGTCAAAGTCGCCGTTGAGCATTTCATTTAATGCTGCGTCGAGGTTTTTCCGAACACCGAAATTGATATTTGAGTAAGAAATCTTCCCGTTTGTATCAATAACAGGGTCCTGCAATCTAACCAATAATGCCACATTGCTCAAAAGCGTTTCCTTATTTTTATAGGAATAAGTTAAATCACCGACATAGAAGAAATACGCAAATCTCTCTTCCTTGACCTGCCCAAAATAACCTGTTGTCTTTCCTATACCAACGTACGCAGAGTCGAACTTCATATTCTCAACGCTTTTTATATGTGTATTGCCTTCGGACGCAAGAATAAGCCTGTTAAGTCCCGTTAATTTGTCAATAACAATCGCAGCTTCTTCTTGTGTCCAATCATTCAGCTTAATAAATCTGTTGTCAGCATAATCATCTGAAATCTTTTTCAGAGCCGCAACATCTTTCTCGCTCAAATCCGCAGCTGATAATATGTACGCCTTTTCGGCCTGTACGGTGTATTCCCGCGAGGTTTCCTCTATTATGTATTCTTTATTCAGCGACTCAAGCGCTTCATCGGTAAGCGAAACGATAATCTTGTCACCGTTTTTGTATTTCTCCGTTGTTTTCTTGCCATCGACGCGTTTGATAGAGAAACTATACGGAGAACCAACAGCGCCGCTGTATGAAAAAGAAACCGAACATTCGGGCGAAATGCCGTTTGTCTTAATTTCAACATTCTTGAAAATATCGACTTTCTCTTTTTCTTTCAGTCCCGAAACGGTGATTTCCTGTTCGGTGTTAAGAGCAGCCACGCCCGCGTTTTCGAGAACGGAGCTGTCTGTTTTGACCTTTACGGTGATTACATCGCCGTTCGACAAGCTGCCATTGTTTTCGATTGTTTCGAGAGAAAACGAATTTACTACGCTTGCTACGGTATATTCGTTCATTTCGCCGAGCAGGGACGCTATGTAATTCTGATTTATCTTCGCGTTCGCTTTTCCCGAGCCGCTGTAGCCCTCAAACGTTACGCTCACGCACTCGCCGCAGTCTACCAAAATCGCTGACTTACAGCCCGTAAAGCAGACTACTGCTCCGAAAATCAACACGGAAAAGAATGAAATAATTTTAGCTTTCATAAAATACCTCCTGAAGAACAATGTTTTTCTAATAACTTAACTGTAAATAAATGTTAATCGCGTATCAAATTTGCAAGATTTTTGAAATTTCCTCCTTTATATTTAGTTGAAACTTTTTTAGAATCAGAACTGCAGTAGTGCTTCTAAATATCATTTTACCACACTAAACCGATAAAGTCAAGGGAGTATTTTACATAATTTTTTAATAAAATTTTAAAATAATTTGTGAAATTTGCTAAATCTGTTAAATTTTACTGTAAATTATTGACAAAAAGCTTTTAATATGATATAATCTTATCGATAAGAAATGCAAAAGGACAATGACGTCACAAGATGTCATTGTCCTTTTTTTGCTGTAAATTTTACGGCAGCTTGCAAAATGGGAGTGGTATAAATGAAAAAAAATCATTCGATTAAAACCAAAATTGTGGTTTTGGCAATTTTGCCGATGCTTTTGATATCGGTAATTCTGCTGGTGTACGCGTTTGTTGGCGGGATTATGAACACAAATTCGGCGCTGACCGACAGTATTCGTGAAACGGCTAAAATTTCCGCGCAGGCGATTACAAATCAGCTTGTGGTATACGAAACCGCGGTTAACGAGGCTGCCTCGAACGAGCTGTTCCAAAGTGCAAGTTCCGATACCGAGAGCATTATGAAGTATCTCGACGAGGTGAAAGAGAGAAACGGCTTTTTGCGGATTGGCTATACCGATGAAAACGGCGTCAATCAGAACGGAAGCGATTTCTCCGAGCGGCAGTATTTCAAGGATTGCCGCGCGACGCTCAAACCCGTCACCTCTGACCCCTACGCGTCGAAGGACGGAAACGGCGCGCTGTCCGTGCTGTTTTGTGCACCGATTTTGCGCGGCGGCAATTTTTGCGGAATTGTGTACGGTGCCGCGGACGCAAAGCTGTTCACGGACATAATCGCAAGCGTTGTTGTCGGAAAAGACGGGCAAAATTTTATCATCGACAGCACGGGTACGTTTATTGCTCACAACGATTTTTCCTATGCAAGCAATCTTGTGAATTATATCGAACAGTCAAAAACCGACGCTTCCTTATCGGGGCAGGCGGTGATTATCTCGGAAATGCTGAAAAACCGCACGGGCTCGATGGTGTACAACGACGGCAAAATGCAGCGGATAATGTGCTATGTGCCTATCGAAAAGGGCAGCAGCTGGGTGCTGGCGGTGACGGTGAGCTATTTTGAGTTCATCGGAAAGCAGCTGGTCGGGCTGCTGGTTTTGGCGGCGGTTGCGGCTGCGGTGATAGCGGTGAGCATTGTCCTCATTCTGAAAACGTCGGCGCGGATTGTCAAGCCTGTTCGCAGCTGTACAAAGCGAATTGAGCTGCTCGCCGAGGGTGATTTGAAATCCGATATGCCCGAAATGGAGAATTTCAAGTCAAACGATGAAACGGGCGTCCTCGTGGAGTCAACGCGGCGTAATATTCGCCACCTGAACAGTATGATAAGGCACATCTCGGACAGCCTCGAGCAAATGGCTGCGGGTGATTTCACCCACGAAACCGAAGGCAAATTCCGCGGTGATTTCGCACCGATAAAGGCTTCGCTCGACAACATTGTCGGTTCGCTGCACTCGGTTCTCGCGGATATCGACAGCGCTTCTGCGGCGATGTCGGAGATATCGGAGCAGGTTGTTGACACGTCTTGCAGTCTTGCGGACGGTGTAAATCACCAGACCGAGCTTATCGGACAAATCGGCGACACCTTCGAGGAGATGCGCGAGAGCATCAAGCTCAATGCGGAGAACACCGCGAATGTGCTCGAGCTTGCGTCAAAGACAAAGTCGGGTGTTAAGACAAGCGGCGAGCAGATGAACGAGCTTCTTGCGGCGATGCGGGAAATGGAAAAATTGTCGAAGGAGATACGCTCGATAAATGACACGATAAGCGATATCGCGTTCCAGACGCACATTCTCGCGATAAACGCGTCGATTGAGGCAGCGGCGGTCGGCGACGCGGGCAAGGGCTTTACGGTTGTCGCAAACGAGGTCGGTGTGCTTTCGGGGAAATGCGCGGAGTCGGTTTCCAAAACAACCGAGCTTATCGAGCGCACGGTCAAGGCTATCGACAACGGCACGCGGCTTGCGGAAACGGTTTCCGAGTCGTTTGGGGCGGTTGAGGACAACACAGCCGAGGTTGAGAGAAACATCGCCGACATCTCCGCTTCCTCACAGGAACAAGCCGAGCATATTGAAAGCGTCTCGGTGAAGATGAACACGATTTCGTCGGTTGTGGAAGCGACTGCGATTTCCTCCGAAAAATCCGCCGAAATCAGCGAAAAGCTCAAAAACGAGGCGGAGGCTCTCAAAAACATAGTTTCGGGCTTCACACTGAAAAAGTCTTAAAATCCATAATTTTCCTTTTAGAATACTCCGGTCAGCCGAGTTGTTAAATGCAGCTCGGCTGAAACTTTTTGCTTGAAATTATTCAAAATCAAAGCGAAATTCTTGAGAAATCAGAAAAAAGTTGCAAAAAATGAATTTTTTCTATAAAAATCTGTCATTTTGTAGTTGACAAATCAGATGAATGGTGCTATAATATAGACATAGAAACAAAGGCGTTTCGGGATTTTCCGTTATGCCTTTTTTCTTTTTAATAAGGAAAGAGATGAATTTTATGAACACACCTGTTGCAGACGCGGGCGCAATCAATGAACTGCTTGCGAGATACGGAGTTAAATTCGGAATTTATAAGAACGGCACGTTCAAGGAGCAGCTTTTCCCGTTCGACGCAATTCCGCGCGTGATAACCGCAAAGGATTTCTCCGCAATGGAAAAGGGACTTGTCCAGCGCGTTGACGCTCTGAACCTGTTTTTACAGGATATTTACTCCGACGGCAAAATCATAAAGGACGGGGTAATTCCCGAGGATTTTGTCTACATTTCAAAGGGATATCTCGCGCCGTGCGAGGGGATAAAGCCGCCGAAGGGCATTTACAGCCACATTTCCGGCATTGACCTCGTTCAGGCGAAGGACGGCGAATGGTACATACTCGAGGACAATTTGAGGATACCGTCGGGCGCAAGCTACCCGCTGATTGCGCGCGAGCTCTGCCGAATGGCGAGCCCGTACACCTTCGAGAACAGTCACATTGTTGACAACCGAAACTATGCTTCACTTTTGCGCGGCGTGATGGATTATGTGAACTGCGGAGGTATAAACGTAATTTTAACTCCCGGCAGATACAACGCGGCTTATTTCGAGCACAGCTATTTTGCGGAAAAAACAGGTTCTGTTCTTGTGCAGAATACCGACCTTTTTGTTGAGGACAACATTCTGTATATGAAGGACTATCAGGGCGGAAAGACGCGAGTTGGCGCTGTTTATCGGAGAATATCTGATGAATACCTAGACCCGATGACGTTCCTGCCCGAATCGCTTATCGGTGTTCCGCACATAATGGACGCTTACCGCGCGGGAAATGTAGCGCTTATCAATGCGCCCGGAAACGGCGTTGCCGACGACAAGGGAATTTACTATTTCGTGCCGAAGATGATAAAATATTATCTAGGCGAGGAGCCTGTTCTCAAGAACGCGCCGACCTATCTGCCGTTCTACGAGGAGGACAGAAAGTATGTTCTCGATAACTTGGAAACGCTGGTTGTCAAGGACGTATCGGAAGCGGGCGGCTACGGCGTTGTATTCGGACGGGATATGACAAAGGAGCAGCTTGCCGATTGGCGAAAGCTGATTTCCGAGCAGTCGCGTCGGTTTATCGCGCAGGAGGTTATCGATTTTATTGATTTGCCGATAACCGAAAACGGCGATACGGTTATGAGAAAAGCGGATTTGAGAGCGTTTGTGCTCTCGGGAGATAAGACAAGAGTTTGGGCAAGCGGACTTACGCGTTTTTCGAGAATTGCGGACTCGTTTGTAGTAAACTCATCGCAAGGAGGAGGCTTTAAAGACACATGGGTGCTATCACAAGACTGAATATAAACAATCTTTTTTGGCTGGGAAGATACGTTGAAAGAGTATTTACAACATTAAACAGCTTTTTCAAATACGCCGACAGATTTATTGAGGGCGGACAGGCGGCTTATGAGAAATATCTCGCCGATATAAACGTGCCCGATATCTACAAAAGCTCGGAGGTATTTTTCGACAGGTACGTTTTTGATTTGAACGATGAAAATTCGATTATCTCAAACCTTGACCGCGCTCTCGGAAACGGGATTGTGCTGCGCGATGAAATCAAAACGCCGTCGCTGTCGTACTTGCAGCTTGCAATGGACAGGTTCAAGGCGTGCAAGGGAACGACAAAAATCCGTTATGATATGCTGCCGGTGCGCGACGCAATTTACGCGTTCTGGGGAAGCGTTGACAACAATATGACAAATCTCGAGGCTCTGCGGATAATTCATCTCGGAAAATCGGTTGAGCGGCTTGACTTGTACCTGCGGCTGGGCTATCCCATCGAGGATATTTTTGTGCAGCTCGACAATCTCTTAAAACACGTTTACCGCAGATTTGACACAATTTCAAGTATCATAAACATCGACAATCTCGAAGCGCTGAAAAATGCCGCAAGCAGCCGTGCCGATTTGAAGGCTTTGTGCGCCGAGCTTCTTGATAACGTCGATAATCTTGTAGAGGTGAATTTCGTTGAAGCGGTTGCGGTTTGAGTATGAAACAAGGCTGGAGTTTTCGCGCAGTGTAACAGGGCATTGCTTTACACTGCGCTGCACTCCGTTTTCCGATGAACGGCAAACAATTTCCGAGGCGAATTGCGAGATAACGCCGAACGCAGGCGAGATTTGGCACAGCCGCGACAGCTTTGGGAATATGCTTGTGTGCGGGAGAATGGACTTTCCGCACGATGAGTTTTCGTTTAAGGTGAGCGGCGAGGCGCATATTGTAAATTCGTGTGAAACGGTCGGAGAGGCAGCGCCGTTTTACAGGTTTCCCACTCCGCTTACAACAGCCGGTGAGCAGATTTCATTGTTTTACGAGAGCAACAAGCCGAGTTCGGCGGGAGTTGTTTCGCGGGCGCTGGAGCTGTCCGAGCGGTTGTACTGCGAGATGAATTACGTTAAAGGCGTGACGGGAACGCAAACAACCGCCGAGCAGGCGATGGCGCAGCTTTGCGGTGTTTGTCAGGATTACGCGCACATATTGATTTCGCTTTTGCGGATTGAGAAGATACCGTGCCGATATGTATCGGGGCTTGCGTTTGAAACGGGAGAAACGCACGCTTGGGTTGAGGTGTATGACGGCGGACGCTGGACGGGGATTGACCCCACGCAAAATCGTATTATCGGCGACCATTATATAAAGCTCTGTCACGGGCGCGATTACTCGGACTGCCCGATTGAGCGCGGAATTTACATAGGAAGCGCGCAAAGCGTTCAGACAGTTTTGTCGAAAATGACAGAAATTTAGTAAAATCGCCGCACAAAAAGGCGTTAACGCAAATTGTGCAGTGTTTACAAAAATTGAAGGGAGCGGTAATAATGACAACGGTTATAGCAAGCGCAGGACTTGCCGTAAACGAGCGGGTTGAAATCCGCAGAAACAGGATAACGGGAAGGAGTACCGAAAAGCCGTCGGGAAAGCGCGTGTGCATTGTCACGGGAACTCACGGCGACGAGCTTGAGGGGCAGTATGTCTGCGCAGAAATGGCGAGAATTTTGGGCGAAAATTTGACCGAGCTTAACGGAACTGTCGATATTTATCCGGCAATAAATCCGCTGGGTATCGACAGCATAACGCGGGGAATTCCGCTTTTTGACCTCGATATGAACCGAATTTTCCCCGGAACCTCGGA
This sequence comes from uncultured Ruminococcus sp., assembly GCA_964551225.1. Classification (GTDB taxonomy): domain Bacteria; phylum Bacillota; class Clostridia; order Oscillospirales; family Ruminococcaceae; genus CAG-115. Next base: position 81,839 of record CAZKBF010000008.1, on the reverse strand, counting down.
CGGTACAATGGCGGAGTGCCTTGCGGCGGATATTATTTCGGATATCAGCGGCGCGGATATTTGCATTGACATTCATTCGAGCAATATCTATCTGAAAGAAATCCCGCAAATCAGAATTAACGAAATCAGCGCAGATGAGCTTGTGCCTTACGCGAAAATGCTCAACTGTGATTTTATTTGGATTCATTCAGCGGCAACAGTGCTTGAAAGCACGCTCGCGTACAGCTTAAACGTGACGGGAACTAAAACGCTGGTTGTTGAAATGGGCGTTGGAATGAGGATAACAAAGGAATATTGCCGCCAGCTTACCGCGGGCATTTTCAATCTGCTGAAAAATCTCGGAATGTGGACGGGCGAGGTCGAGGAAATTCGGGAGCCTATTGTTTCGGGAGAGGGGACGGTTGAATTTGTGAACAGCGACGCAGACGGTATTTTTGTGCCGTGCGTCGAGCACTGGGTTGAGATTGAAAAGGGCGAGCACATCGGCGACGTGATAAACCCGACAAACGGACAAACTGTTGAGCGGGTGACTGCGCCATGCCGCGGGAAAATTTTCACTTTACGCGAGTTTCCGATAGTGTACGGAGGTTCATTGATTGCGAGAATTCTTGGAGGTGAGGGAAATGAATAAGCAGGTTGTTTACTCAATTCAGTCACCTTACCGTCAGCCGATGGACGTTGTCGGATTTAAGTTCGGAAAAGGCGGGAAGGCGCTTTGCGTTGTCGGGGCAATGCGCGGAAACGAGGTTCAGCAGATGTTCGTCTGCTCGCAGCTTGTGAGCAGATTGAAGGAGCTTGAGCGCGAGGGCTGCATCTGCGAGGGCAAGGAGATTATGATAATTCCTTGTGTGAATTATTACTCGATGAATATCGGCAAGCGCTTTTGGACAATGGACAACACCGATATCAACAGAATGTTCCCCGGATACAATTTGGGCGAGACCACCCAGCGTATCGCAGACGGGCTGTTCAAGGAGCTTCAGGGCTACACCTACGGCGTGCAGCTTGCCAGCTTTTACCAGCAAGGCGATTTTTTGCCGCACGTTAAGCTGATGGAAACGGGCTTCACGCGGCACGAGGAAATGAAGGATTTTGGCTTGCCGTATGCGTTTGTGAGAACGCCGCGCCCGTATGACACGACAACGCTGAATTACAACTGGCAAGTGTGGGGAACGAACGCGTTCTCACTTTACACAAACGCGACCGATGACCTTGACGAAAGCTCGGCGAAAACGGCTGTTGACGCGATAATTCGCTTTATGGTGCGGCGCGGGATAGTGAAAACGCGCGTCGGAAGCGGCTATATGACCGAAATCATAAGCGAGGACAGACTTTTGCAGATACACTCGACGTCCTCGGGCATTTGCCGGAGCTTTGTGAAAACGGGCGACGAGGTGCATAGCGGCGATTTGCTCTGTGAGATAACCGACCCGCTGGAGGGCGACGTAATCTCGAAAATCTATTCTCCCGTGAACGGAATTGTATTTTTCCGCTACAACCGACCGCTGGAGTTTGAAAAAAGCGTATTATACAAGATAATACGCTTGTGAAATATTAAAGTCTGATAATTTCATCGGCAAGCTGTTCGCACTCGGACAAATCGTGTGTCACGAGAACAACAGTCTTGCCTTTGATTTTGGACTTTGTGTAGTTGATGACAACATTTTTGGTGTCGCTGTCCAACCCTTTAAACGGTTCATCGAGAAACAGAATATCATAATCCGCGAGAAGTGCGCGAACAAGAGCGGTTCTGCGTTTCATACCGCCCGAGAGCGTTCTCGCGGCTTTTTCTGCGCAGTCGTTCAAGCCAACCGCGGCGAGTTCCTCGCAAACCTGCGTTTTTGTCAAGCGCTTGCCCGTGACAAGACGAATATTTGCGGAAACGGTGAGATTTTCGCAGAGCCTGTTTTCTTGGAAAACGGCGCTGATTTTGTCGCTCTCGCGGACAATTTCGCCGCTGTCGCACGGCAAAAGTCCCATGAGGATATTGAGCAGCGTGCTTTTCCCACAGCCGGACGCGCCGAGAATTGCGGTTGTTTTGCCAGTCGGAAACTCGTGCGAAAAATCATCGAGAACCTTGTTGTCGCCGAAGGCTTTGCAGATATTTACAGCTTTCATCATCAACCTCCGTTACATCTTCTCAACGCGCTTTTGCACAAGCTTTACCGCGAAAATAAACAGCTTCTCGCACAAAAAGCTCAACAGGATAACCACAAGCGTCCACGCAAACAAATCTGCGGTTTCAAGGTAAATTTTGGACATAAAGAGTTTTTCGCCGATTGAGCCGTCGGGGATTCCGATTACTTCGGCGGCAACTCCCGATTTCCAAGAAAGTCCGATTGCAAGCCGTGAAGCCGAGCGGAAATAGGGGAGAAGCTGCGAGAGGTAAACGCCCGCGAAGCGCCGTCCCACGGGGATTTTGAACACCTTCGCCATTTCGTCCAGCTTTTTGTCAAGGTTGTCGATACCCTCAAGCATATTTGAGCAGACAATCGGCACGCAAATCAAAATCGATACCAGCACCGACAAATTCTCCGAGCCAACCCAAAACAGCGCGAGAATTGTAAACGAGGCAACGGGGATTGATTTCATCGCGGAAATCAGTGGCGAGAAAAGCGTTCTGATTATCGCGAATTTTCCCGAAAGTACCGCGAGAGCTGTTCCGATAACAAGCCCGAGTAAAAATCCGAGCAAAATTCTCGACATTGAGAAAAGAATGCTGCTCCAGAAATCCCAAGACGGCAAAAGCTCCCACAGGCGACAAACCGTGTCAATAGGCGAAACGAGCAGTATTTTGCTGTTCACGCAGACCGAAATAATCTGCCAAACGACCAGCCAAAACAACACGCTTATCGCGGTGATGAGAGTTTTTTTCACGGTTTCGCCTCCTTAAAAAGCCGAGATTTCCCCCGTGTGAAAACGGGGGAATTTTAAATTCAGTTTCTTGCCGGTTTATAACCTTTTTCGACAACTGTTACTTCGTGTAGTAGAAGTCATCAGCGGGCATTGCTCCGCCAACGGACGCAGGAAGCTGGTCGAAAAGCACCTGCAAATAGCCCGAGAGCTTTGATTTCATTTCATCGCCGGTGATGCAAACGATATGGCAGTTCGGGATAGCTTTCTTTGCCACGGCAGCGGGAACGATATCGTATTTCCCGACAAGCTCGGCAGCCTCGTCGATGTTCTCGTTGACAAACTTAACCGACTCGGAATATCGGTTGAGGAAATCCTTTGTTGCCTCGGGGTAATTCTCGGCGAATTCTTTTCTAACAACAACAATTCCCGTGAGCAAGCTGCTTGAAAGACCGAGGTCATTCCAAGCGTCGTTGAGGTCGATAGCAACGCGAACGCCCTCATTTTTCATCTGCGCGGTTGTTACAAACGGCTGCGGGAGCATAGCAACGCTGTTTTCGTTGGCAAGAAGCGCGGCGAGACACTCGGCGTGTTCGCTCTTCCACTCGATGTTGACATCATTTTCGAGACCGTTGCTCTTGAGGATAAAGTTGAGCGCGTATTCGGGAGTTGCGCCCTTGCCGGCGGAGTAGATAGTCTTGCCTTTGAGGTCAGCGATGGACTTCACGGTGTCGCCGTTCTCGCAAAGGTACAGAACGCCGAGTGTGTTTACAGCAAGCGCCTGAATTTTGCCCTCGGTCTTTTTGTAGAGCACAGCGCCGAGGTTCGCGGGAACGCAGGCTATGTCAACCTTACCTTGCGCGATAAGCGGAGAAAGCTCGTCGGCAGCGGCAGCGATTGTGAACTCGTAGGGAAGATTTTCCTTCTCGTCGTCGTCCATAAGCTTGGTCATACCCATTGCAGTAGGACCTTTGAGAGCGGCAACCTTGATTGTTTCGGGAGAATTGGTTTCGGTTGTCGAGGAACTCTCGGTTGACGAAGAACTTGACGAGCTTTCGGTTGAGGAACTCGAGGAACTCTCGGTTGAAGAACTCGAGCTGCTCGAAGAACTTGATGAGCTTGTCGAAGAGCTTGACGAGCCACCCGAGCAAGCGCTGAAGGTGAGCGCGCACATTGCCGCCATAAGAGCGGCGCTTAATCTTTTTTTGATATTCATAGAATATCTCCTTTCTTTTTGTGGGAGTTAAGCTCCCGTGTTTTCCTTTGAATAAACCGATTTTGAGGTAACGCCTTTGAGTCTGCCGAGCTTACCCGAAAGCGTGGAAATGCAGTCAGGCGGCGCGTCTACAACAATGCTGATGATATTCAGCCCGCGTTCACGATAGGGAAGTCCCATTCTGCCCTGAATATATTTTCCGTATTCGTGCAAAAGGTTGTTCACCGCGGGCACGCTTGCTTCGTCGCTGATTATCATAGAGATAATGGCAACACGGTTTTCCTGTTCCATAAAACTCCTTTCCAAACAAAAAGCGCGTCCCGAAAGACGCGCAAATTCAACACGAAACAATCCGTCCGTAAGACGAATGTCAGATATCGTAAAAAGCAAGGTCTTTCGGCTTGATAAATCTCACCGTCAGTTGATTGTGAAGCGTTCCCTTGAATAAATCTTGGGTTCGGTTGACTACTCAAGTATTATACAACTTTTTTCCTGTTTTGTCAAGAGGTTATTCGTCATCGTCGTCATTTCGATGAGAAACTTTTTCGTGAAGCTCTTTGACCTTATCGCGAAGGCGCTTTTTGCGAGGCTTTTCTTCAGCAACCTCAACCTTTTCCTCGACAATAGTTTCCGGCTCATCGCAAACATAGTCAGGCGTAATATAATCGACGTTTCCGACGTAGGACGCGGTTTGCTTTGGGAGCTTTCGCTTTTTGAGACGGTTTTCGATGAACTCCTTGATAAGCATATAAATAACCGCGCAAACCGGCACGCCGAGCAGCATTCCCAAAACGCCGAAGAAACCGCCGCCGATGATAATAGAAATCAAAATCCAAACTGCGGGGAGACCTGTTTGGTCGCCGAGAATCCACGGTGCGATGACATTTCCGTCGATAGTTTGGAGAATTATGATGAAAATCACAAACCAAAGCGCTGAAATCGGAGTTTCGCTCAACAAAAGCAGCAGACAGCAGGGAATTGCGCCGATAAACGGACCGATAAACGGGATAAGATTGAACACGAACATAATCACGGCAATCAGCGGCGAGAACGGAATATTCATACATACGCAGCCAATGAAGCAGAGCATTGCAACAATAATTGCCTCGATGATTTTTCCGATGATAGAGCCGAGAAATTTCTGCGATGCCTCACGGCAAACACCAAGAAAGCGTTGAGCACGCTCGGGCTTGAGAAACGCGAACATAAGCTTCTTCGTCTGACCGACAAACATTTCCTTTTTGGCGAGAAGATAGACGGACAGCGTAAGTCCGATAAAGACGTTTTTGAGCACGTCGATAACCGACCAAATTCCCGAGGCAACGTTTTGTGCAAAGCCGAGAAGCTGGTTTGAATACTGGTCCCAGATACCCTTGATAAAGTTGTTGAAATCGTTGAGCGGTTCATCAAGAAATTCCGCGAGCATCGGATAATCCTCGGAGATATCGGTGAGGAAATTTTTGATTGTGGCGATATATCCGTCCATATTGTTGAAAATGACGATAATGTTGGTGACGAGCTGCGGGATAACGAGCATAATTATCATCGTCAAAAATCCGAGGATAATCAGCATTGTGATAATCAGCGAAAGCACACGCGCACGGGCTTTGAGCCGCCTGTCAGCCGAGTGCGACCACTTCCTGAACGCGCCGTTTTCGAGCTTCATCATAAGCGGGTTGAGCAAATACGCGCAGAAGATACCGATTATAATAGGTGTGGCGACCGCGGCAAAGCCCGACAGCTTTTCGGAAACCACATCGAAGTTGAAAATCAGTAAAATAGCAAGTTCGCTCGCAACGATTGTGCAAAGCGCGTAAAAAGCTATTGTGAAATATTTCGAGTTCCAGTTAATTTTCATAGGCAAGCTCCGTTAAATCAAACTACTCCAAAATAATTTTACCACACATTTGAGCAAATGTCAAGAGTTTTCTCCGAGCAGACGGAGCGCGTTTTCGGATAAAATCAGGGATTTTTCGTTTTCGGAGAGTGGGATTTTGTCGAAGCGCTCAAGTTCTTCTTTGGAGCTCCACATCGGGTAATCCGTTCCCCAAAGCACTCTGTCGGCACCAAATTTCGCGATAAGCTCGGCGGCGTGCTCGGGAGAAAGCGTGTAGAGCGAGCTGGAGCAGTCGGTGTAGATGCCCGTGCCCTCGAGCACGGAAACCGCTCTGTCCCAAAGCGACCAGCCTGCGAAATGTGCGCCGATAGCCGTGAGTTTCGGAAACTTTTGGACAACGCGCAGCAGCCTCTCGGGAGCGGAGAAATCATATCTCGTGTCGCCCATGTGGAACAATATCGGGAGTCTGCCCTCGGCGGCTTCGTAGATAGGAAAAGCACGTTCATCATCGAGGTTAAAACGCTGGAAATCGCAGTGTATCTTGATTCCTTTCAGCCCAAGCGAAATCATTCGGTCGATTTCACCGGCGATATCGGGATAATCGGGGTGCATTGTGCCAAATCCTATCAGCTTGTCGGGATAAGCGGCGACGCTTGCGGCGATGAAATTGTTGATTGAGTTCACCTGTTCGGGAACCGTAGCCACGGACTGAACGATAAACCGAGAAACACCCGCTTCCTCGCCGTCCTTGAAAAGATTTGCAATAGTGCCGTTGTATTTGACGTTAATTCCGTAAAAATCCTCGATACCGCAAACCGCTCTGTCTGCGATTTTATCGGGATAAATATGCGCGTGAGCGTTGATAATCATAGAAAATCCACTTCCTTAAAAGATAGCAGTGCAGTCGCCGAAGGAGAAGAAACGATATTTTTCTTCGATGGCGATTTTGTACGCGTTCAAAGTTTTTTCACGTCCGAGAAACGCGCTTACAAGCATAATCAGCGTGCTTTCGGGGAGATGAAAATTGGTAATCAGCCCGTCCACGCACTTAAACTCATAGCCGGGGTAGATGAAAATGCCGGTATCGTCGGTGAGTTTACCGCTTTGCGCAGCGCTTTCGAGGGTACGGCAGGAGGTTGTCCCGACCGCGATAACCCGCCCACCGCGTTCTTTGGTGAGCTTGATTTTCTCGGCGGTTTCTTGGGGAATTGAGTAGTGTTCAACGTGCATTTTGTGCTCGAGAATATTGTCCTCCTTGACGGGACGGAACGTTCCCAGCCCAACGTGGAGCGTGACAAAAGCGGTATCTACGCCCATTTCGCGCGCTATATCAAACTCGCGTTCGGTGAAATGCAGTCCTGCTGTCGGAGCGGCGGCAGAGCCTGTTTCGCGGCAGTAAATGGTGTTGTAGCGGTCCTTGTCCTTGAGATTTTCCGTGATATACGGCGGGAGCGGCATTTGACCAATCCTGTCGAGAATATCAAAGAAATCCCCCTCAAACGAGAACCTCACAAGCCGATTTCCGCCGTCCTCGTTTCCGATAATCTCGGCGGAGAGCCCCTCGGGGAAGTCCACTACTGCGCCGGGTTTCAGACGGCGACCGGGTTTAACCATAGTTTCCCAATCGGTAAGACTTTTCCTGTTCAGCAGAAGAAATTCCACGGGAACACCGGTTTCGCGCTTTGTACCGTAAATTCTCGCGGGAAAGACCTTGCTGTCGTTCATTACGAGCAGGTCACCTTTTTTCAGGTAATTGCATATATTGAAGAAACGGTCGTGAGTAATTTCGCCCGTTTCCCTTGAAATAACCATCAGCCGCGAGCTGTCGCGGGGTTCTGCGGGAGTTTGAGCGATAAGCTCGGGCGGTAAATCGTAGTAAAAATCACTTTTCAGCATTGTTTTAAACCTCGTTTTTTTAAACATCGTTTTTATTTTAACACTTTTCACAAATTTTGTCAACAGCAGACGTGCAATGTTTATAAAAAAATTGCGCAAAAGTATTGACAAACGCGAAAAGTTGTGGTAAAATGAGATAAGTTCAGCATACGGACGGAAATAAGTTTTCGTCTTGTGTTAAACGATATATCCGGTAGAGGTGCGGTGATGATGAGTAGCGACGACAAGGCTTGTCGGAGAGCAGTCGTGAAAGGCAAAACCGCCGAGGAGCGCGTAATCCGATGTGCGCGTTATCCGGTTGTGCGTTGAATAAGCGTATGACTGTCATCGAGTTGCTTGATGGAGCGCTGCCGCAAAATATTTTGTTTTGCAGTAATAGCGGCATAAGAGCGACCGATGACATTTATCATCGGTTTTTATTTTTATTATCATAACAAAGGAAGGTTACAGAAATGAAAGAAAAGTACAATGTGGGAATTATCGGAGCAACGGGAATGGTTGGACAGCGTTTTGCTATTCTTCTTGAAAATCACCCGTGGTTTAACGTGAAGGTGCTGGCAGCGTCCTCACGTTCGGCGGGAAAGACCTATAAAGAGGCTGTCGGAGAGCGTTGGTTTATGGACGTTCCGATGCCCAAGAGCATGGAAAATATTGTTGTTAAGGACGCAGAGGCTGATGTTGATGAAATCGCTTCGGAGGTTGATTTTGTATTCTGCGCGGTTAATATGAAGAAGGACGAAATCAAGGCTCTCGAGGAGAAGTACGCAAAGGCAGAGTGCCCTGTTATGTCCAACAACTCGGCAAACCGCGGTGTTGCTGATGTTCCGATGATTATACCCGAGGTTAACGCAGACCACGCGGCTGTTATCGAAACGCAGAAAAAGCGTCTCGGCACAAAGCGCGGATTTATTTCCGTTAAGTCAAACTGCTCCATTCAGAGCTATGTACCGGCGCTTTCTCCTTTGAGAAAGTTCGGGATTACGGAAATTCTTGCGTGCACCTATCAGGCGATTTCCGGCGCGGGCAAGACATTTGCAACTTGGCCCGAGATGGTTGACAACATTATTCCCTACATCGGTGGTGAAGAGGAGAAGTCCGAGCAGGAGCCGCTCAAGGTTTGGGGACATATCGAAAACGGCGTTATTGTAAACGCAGAAAAGCCCTCTATCACAACGCAGTGCCTTCGTGTTCCCGTTTCCAACGGACACTTTGCGGCTGTTTTCGTAAGATTTGAGAACAAGCCTTCTATGGAGGAAATCAAGAAGATTTGGGCTGAATATACCGCAGAGCCGCAGGCTTTAAATTTGCCGTCTGCACCCAAGCAGTTCCTGCACTATTTTGAGGAGGACAATATGCCGCAGACCACGCTCCACCGCAATCTTGAGGGCGGAATGGCTGTATCTATCGGCAGACTTCGTCCCGACACGCAGTTCGACTACAAATTTGTCTGCCTGTCGCACAACACCTTGAGAGGCGCAGCAGGCGGTGCTGTTGAGATGGCGGAGCTTCTTGCGGCAAAGGGTTATCTTGACTGATTTTAGTCATCTTCGGGTGAAAAATTGCGCTCCGGCAAAACTAGGGGCGGAATAGGGTCCAGCGTCACGCTGGTGCAAAATCACAATTTAAGATTTGTATCTTTCGGGCAAAATATTCGCCAATAGAAGGAACTAGAGGCGAAACAGGGTCCAGCGTCACGCTGGAGAGAAAGGTGAGATTATGAGCAATACTATCTTCACGGGCTGCGCTACGGCGATAGCTACACCGATGAATTCGGACGGAAGTATAAATTATGATGAATTTGGCAGACTTATCGACTGGCAGATTGACAACAAAATCGACGCTCTCGTAATCTGCGGAACAACGGGCGAGAGCGCGACAATGACCGACGAGGAGCATATCGAGGTTATCCGCTACGGTATAAAGCGCGTTGCGGGGCGTGTTCCCGTAATCGCGGGCGCAGGCTCGAACGATACCGCTTATGCTGTTGAGCTGTCAAAGGAAGCTGAAAAAGCGGGCGCAGACGCTCTGCTTCAGGTTACACCTTATTACAATAAGGCTTCGCAGCGCGGTCTTGTAAAGCACTTTACGGCAATCGCAGACGCTGTGAATATACCGATAATGCTGTACAATGTACCGTCGAGAACGGGCTGCAATATTGCGGTTGATACATACATCGAGCTTGCAAAGCACCCGAATATCAAGGCTGTCAAAGAGGCGAGCGGCAAGATGGAAACCGTAATGGGAATTGCCGCGAACACCGACCTTGACATTTATTCCGGCAACGACGACGAGGCACTTTGCTGTCTGGCGCTTGGCGGAAAGGGACTTATTTCGGTAACGTCAAACGTTGCTCCGCTGATGAAGCACAATGAGATTTCCCTTTATCTTGACGGCAAAAGAGAAGAAGCTCTCGAAATCGCGAAGAAGCTCTTTGCGCTCGACAAGGCAATGTTTATGGACGTAAACCCCATTCCCGTTAAGGAAGCGCTTAATCTTGCGGGATTTAAGGCAGGCGAGTGCAGACTGCCGCTTTGCTCAATGAGCGATGAGATGAAGGCAAAGCTGAAGGCTGAAATGGAAAAAGTAGGGCTTTTGAACATTGTCTGATTTTAGAAGGAGCGTAAAATGACAAGGATTTCAATTTCAGGCGCAAACGGCAGAATGGGTCGCGTTATCGCGGCTCTGGCAAAGGAACGTGCCGATTGTGAAATAGTATCGGGAATTGATAAAATCACGGATAAATACGATGATTTTCCGATTGTCGGAAACGTTTTCGATTTGCCCGAAAAGCCCGATGTGATTATCGATTTTTCGCACCCGTCAACGCTTGATGATTTGCTCTCGTACTGCAAAATGAACAGCGTTCCGCTGGTTATCGCAACAACGGGCTACACCGACGAGGAGCGCTCGAAGATAACTGCGGCGGCTTCTCAAACACCGATTTTCTTCACGTTCAATATGTCGCTCGGAATAAATCTGCTCGCGGAGCTTGCGAGAAAGGCGGCGCAGATTTTGGGTTCGCAGTTTGACGTGGAGATTGTTGAAAAGCACCACAATCAGAAGAAGGACGCACCCTCGGGAACGGCAATAATGCTTGCCGAGGCGATAAACGATGAGCTTGGCAACAGCAAGCGTTATATTTACGACCGTCATTCCGTTCGTCAGCCGCGCGGCAAGGACGAAATCGGAATGCACTCGGTGCGCGGGGGAACGATTGTCGGCGAGCACGACATTATTTTCGCGGGGCACGACGAGGTGATAACCCTGTCGCATTCCGCGCAATCGAGAGAGGTTTTCGCGGCGGGCGCGGTGAACGCGGCGGTATTTCTTGCGGGAAAACCCGCGGGCTTGTACGCGATGAGCGATTTGATTAAGGAGGGCTGAAAATGAAACTTGATGTAACCGAAAATGTTTCTGCGGTATCTTTCAACAACGTTCCGCTTGACCGGACAATTATGGAGGACACGCTGAAAATTGTTGCAAACGCAGGGATTAACGTTGATATGATATCGATGACCGCGCCTACGTCCGAGATTTTCAGCTTTGGCTTTACGGTAAAGGATGACGATATTCCGAAGCTGTTGGGAATTGTAAAGGAGCTGCGCGAGAAGGACTGCGTTGCGCCGATGATAAACAGCGGAAACCGTAAAATTGTCATCAAAACGGGCACAATGACCAATTCAATCGGATTTGCGGCGAAGGTTTTCGAGATTTTGAACCGCCTTTCCGCGATGATTTTGATGATAACAACGGGCGAGGACGAAATCTCCGTTCTTATCAGAAATGCGGACGCGGACGCTGTCTGCGCGGCATTTGAAAAGGAGCTTCAATGATTTTAGCAGCAAATTTGGTTTCGGAGGACGCCGCGTCATCGAGTAGTTCGCTTGAGGAGGCGTTCCCGAACCTTTCGGGAAATCCCGAGCAAGCGCTTACGGCATTGGGCAAGTTCTTCAATAATATCTGGGAAGCGTTTTTGCGGGCAATCCCGTCAATTCTTTTGGCAATCGCGATTTTGGTTGTCGGGATAATTCTGACGAAAATCTGCGTAAAGCTGATGTCAAAAGGGCTGTCAAAGACAAAGCTCGACTTGACGGTTGTGAAATTCACGACGCAAGTGACGAAAATTCTGCTTTACGTTTTGCTTTTGACCGTGGTTTTGAGTATGGTCGGAATACCGGCAACCTCGATTATCACGGTAATCGGCACGGCGGGCGTTGCAATCGGACTTGCCCTGCAAAATTCCCTGTCGAACGTTGCGGGCGGATTTTTGCTGATGATAACGAAGCCGTTTAAAATCGGCGACTACATAATTTCAAACGGCGTCGAGGGCACGGTTTCGCAGATTTCGATACTTCACACTCGTCTGAATTCAGCGACAAATCAAGCGATTTTTATTCCGAATGGACTTGCCGTAAACGCGGTAGTTGTCAACAATTCGCAGAATGACGAGCGCCGTGTTGATGTGGATTTTTCGATATCCTACAAGGACGATTTCGAGACGGCTCGTCAAATCATAACGGACATCATCAAAGCGCATGACAAGGTGGACAAGCAGCGTGAGATTTTCGTTCGTATGAGCGAGCACGGCGAGAGCGCGATTATCATCACATCGCGCTGCTGGTGCAAAAATGCGGACTACTGGCAGGTGCATTTTGATTTAATCGAGCAGGTTCGCGCGGCGTTTATCGAGAAAAACATCGAGATACCGTTCAAACAAATCGATATCAATATCAACGCGCTTCCCGAGCAGAAATCCGAATAAAACGAAATCCGAGGTGAGAGCCTCGGATTTTTGTTTATTTCCCGACTTCCTGAAGAGCCTCTTTATCGAATTCGCGATTCTTGAAATAGTATTTCTTGTCGTTATCTGTAATTTCCCTGATAACTCGACAAGGATTTCCCGCAGCGATTACGTTTGGGGGAACGTCCTTTGTTACAACCGCTCCCGCGCCGATAACCGAGCCTTCTCCGATATTAACGCCGGGGCAAATCACAACATTTCCGCCTATCCAGCAGTTGTCGCCGATTGAAACGGGAATTCCGTATTCGAGCATTGTGTTTCTCATCTCAAAGTGAACAGGGTGACCCGCCGTGTAAATCGAAACATTCGGCGCTACAAAAACATTATTTCCGATTGTAACCTTGGCAACGTCAAGCACGGTAAAATTATAGTTCGCGAAAAAGTTATCGCCGATTTCGATGTTCTTTCCGTAATCACAGTGAAACGGCTGCATTATCGTCAAATTTTTACCGGCTTTTCCGAGAATATCCCGCAAAAGCTCATCAAGCCTTTTTACCTCCCGCGGATTTGTATTGTTGAACTCAAAGATTTTACAGCGGTTTTCCAGCATTAGCCTGTTGCATTCTTCATCTGCGATATAAGCTAGACCGCTGTTCTTTCTGAAAACATTATCCATATATTTCTCCTTTACCGAAAGTCCGCCGATTTTGCTCGGCGGACTTGATTTTATTCTGTACGGAGTGCTTCGACGGGGTCTTTCTTTGCCGCAATTCTCGCGGGGAAAAGTCCCGCAATAAGCGTAAGCAGCATACTGATAACCACGAGAATAACTCCGCCTTGCCACGGAAGCTGCGCCACTCCCGAGATACCCGTGAGGTGCTCGATGATAATGTTAATCGGTATATTCAGCAGAAGCGTAACTCCAATTCCGATAGCGCCCGCCGCAAATCCAACGATAAGCGTTTCGGCGTTGAAAACGTTGGAGATATCGCGCTTTGACGCACCAATCGCGCGCAGAATACCGATTTCCTTGGTTCTTTCGAGAACCGAGATGTAGGTGATAATTCCAATCATAATCGACGAAACAACAAGTGAAATTGCCACAAACGCAATCAAGATGTACGAAATCGAGTCGATAATCGTCGAAACGGAAGAAATCATCAAGCCGATGTAGTCGGTGTAGTTGATAACGTCCTCGGGCTTATCCTCGGCGTTTTTTTGGTCATTGTAAGCCTTGATGAAGCGTGTGATTTTCTCCTTGCCGTCGAAATCTTTTGCGTAAATCGAGATTGACGAAGGTTCGGCGAGGTCGGCAAGACCAAGCTTTTTCAAGTTTCCGTCATAAGTCGCCTCGGTAGTTTCGGGCTCTTCCATGAGCTTCATCAGCTCTTTGATTTGGTCGGTTGTCAAAACGGTCATCATTGCCCGAGAAATAGTCGCGGGTGTTGCCATACCGTAAAGCGCGGTCTGCTGCTGCTCGGGAGGGAGCTGGGCAAGCTGCGCGAGCTGTTCCTTCGAGAGGGAAGAGGTAACCATTTCGGCGAGCTTTTGCTGCTGTCCCTCGGACATCATTTGCATAACTCTCGCAAAAGCCTCTTCTTGGGACATCGGCTGCTTTTCAACACCGTCAACGGTAAATTCAATTCCCGTAAACACGTCAACCTTGGGATTTTCAAGCTGCTTTTTAACAAGCTCGCTGTCGTTTGTGCGCTGAATCATAAACTCGGTGAGCGAGTGGGTGTAGCCGATTCCGCCGCTGTTGTTGGTAGAGCTCAAAAGGCTGTCGCTGTCGGGACGAATTACGCCGACAACCTTGATTTCGGGCGCATTTTCGAGAACGCTGTTCATAAATTCAGCGTCGCCGCTCATATCGTCGTAGCCGCCCTTGTCGTTTGCTTTGTACAAATCCGAGGTTGTGAGGAGACGGAAGGACATCGACATAAGCTGGTCGTAGGTGAAGGTGAGGTCGCCGGTATCAAGCTCGATATTTTCACCCGCCATAAACTTTGCCATCATATCGGAAAGCTCTTTTTGGTCACGCAGACCGAGAGCGTAAAGGGCAACATCGGACAGCTCGTTGTGCTCGTTTACGATGAACACAACCTCGTTATAGCTCTGGGGAAGCCGTCCCGCAATTACCTCGTATTGCTCCTCGGTAGTTTGATTGTTGAGAAGCTCGTGCCAGAAATTTGTGGCATTCATATTGCCCGAGCCGCCGAGCATCGTGGAGTAAGTGCCGCCCATCTGCGTAACGGTATTTGACATTTCCGAGCCGAGCATAGCCTCCATAACGGTCGAGGGGTTAACTCTGATGATATTCTCGTTCAAATCCTTGCCGTAGATATAGAGCTTGGGCGAGTAGCTGTACTGAATTTCGGTGATGCTGTCTTTGATATTGTCAGGATTTGACTCAAGATACTCCTTAAAATCCTTGAGGTTGTTGGTCTGGATTTCCGAGAGCATACTCTTGACCATTTCCGTGGAAATATCGTTTGTGTAGACGAGGTCGGGCTCGCGGTTTTCACGATTGGTTTCGTTTCTGCCCATCATCGATTCCATAAGGCTGGTGTAGTCCATTGTTTCCTGTTGAATGGAAATCGGGTAAGAGGCAAGCGTCGAGTGCTCAACGCTGTTTATGTACTGCTGAACGCCGTTTGACAGCGACAGGATAAGCGCGATACCGATGATACCGATACTTCCCGCAAAGGACGTGAGGAAAGTTCTGCCCTTTTTGGTGAGGAGGTTGTTGCGTGAAAGAGCGAGAGCCGTTGCAAAGGACATCGAGGTTTTCTTGGAGCTTTTGGGCTTTTTCTCTTTAACAGGCTCATTTCCGTCGAAGGGCATTGAGTCGCTCTTGATTTTGCCGTCAACCAGCTTTACAATTCTCGTTGCGTATTGCTCGGCGAGGTCGGGGTTATGGGTAACCATAATAACCAGCCTGTCGGCGGCGATTTCCTTAATCAATTCCATAATCTGAACCGAGGTTTCGCTGTCGAGAGCACCTGTCGGTTCATCGGCGAGCAGAATATCGGGGTCGTTGACGAGGGCGCGCGCTATGGCAACTCTCTGCATCTGACCGCCCGACATCTGATTTGGACGCTTGTGGATTTGGTCGCCGAGACCAACCTTTTCGAGAGCCTCTTTGGCACGTTTTCTGCGCTCGGACTTGGATACACCCGAGAGCGTAAGCGCAAGCTCAACGTTGGAAAGCACCGACTGATGCGGGATAAGGTTGTAGCTTTGGAAGATGAACCCGACGGAGTGGTTTCTGTAGGTATCCCAGTCGCGGTTTTTGAATTGTTTGGTGGATTTGCCGTTGATGATGAGGTCGCCCGAGGTGTACGAGTCGAGACCGCCGATGATATTCAGCAGGGTGGTTTTACCGCAGCCCGAGTGACCGAGAACAGCGACAAGCTCGCTTTCGCGGAAGCTGATGGACACGTCCTTGAGCGCGTGAACAGTTTCGCTGCCCGTGGCGTAGTCCTTTACGATATTTTTTATTTCTAGCATTTTATCTCCTTTCGTTTACGACCGTGCTTAATGACCGAATAAATCTGTTCTGAAGCTCAAGCATAAGCTCGGTTTCTTCATCGGAGAATTCTTTCAGTGCGTGGTCGATTATCATAAATGCCTCGTTTACAAAATTGTCCAACACATTTTTGCCCTTTTCGTTTACCACAATGCGAACATTTCTGCGGTCATTTTTGTCAAATTCCCGTTCAACCAAATCCTTTTCAAGAAGCCCGCCCAAAGTTCTCGAAATAGCGGAGGAAGAAACTTCAATCGATGCAGCGGCGTCGGCAACGGTGATATGAACCCCGTTATGCGTGCAGGGGAAATCCGCTGCTTGAGCCAAAAGCATAAATTCGGAGCGCGAAACGTCTTTGATGATTGAGCTGAACGCGTCCAGCCGAATAAAATCGATTAAGTTTTTCAAAAATCCGCGATATTTTTCTTTGGATAATCTGAACGTGTATTCGGAATTATTGTCGTTCAAATATGTTCCTCCTTTCATCATTAACCGATGTACATATTTTACAATAGTCAACTATTTTTGTCAATAGTATATAAATATTTTTGTCGAATTACATAAATTATGCTGACTTGTTAAAAATAATATGGCAATAATAACATAATTTGTAAAGGCAAAATTATGAAAAAGAACGGAATAGGTTATTTTCTCACATTGGTTATTATTTTTCTTTTCGGACTTGGCGTAATTGTTCTTGATAATTTGTTCACAAAAATAATTCTCGCCGCAGTCGGAGTTTTGACAGCGGTATTATGGATTTTGTACTTTAACACGATAAAATATGAGATTAACGAAGAAATTTTGACAATAAAAAGCGGAATTTTCTTCAGGAAAACGAAGATGATTCCGCTTAAAAAAATTCTGTTGAAAAGCAGCTATTCCGTCGGGAAAAACGTCTTTTTGACGATAATCCGAACGGCGGGTTCGTTTGCGGTGATTTATGGGGAACTTTAGTCACGCTCGATAAGCAGTTTTATCGCGTCAATCGCGCAGGTTATCGCTCGTTCGCTGGAATTGCAGAAGGTATCGGGGAGATTTTGTTTGGAGCGCTCGGCGTTCCAAAGAGCCGTGAGCACAGCGCCGCAGCGGATTTTTTTCTCATACGATGACCGCACAAGCCCCACGGAATAAATCGCGGCGCACTCCATTTCGCTTGTCAAACAGCCACATTTAACATAGCTGTCCCAGCGGCTCTTGATGTTATCGCAAACTGCGGAGCGCTCGGGATTTGTTTCACCGTAGAAGCTGTCCTTTGAGTGAACAACACCGACGTGAAAACGCTTGCCGTTCTCGTTCTCGGACAACTTTTTCGCAGCCTCGGCAAGAGCGGACGTTACCGTAAAATCGGCAACCGCGGGATAACCGTTCGGGATATATTCGTAGGAAGTGCCCTCGGCGCGGATAGCCGCTTCAGCGATAATCAAATCGCCGCCGAAAACCGACAAATCAACGCCGCCGCTTGTCCCGACGCGAATAAAGGTATCTGCGCCGCTGTCAATCAGCTCCTCAACGGCAATCGCTGCAGACGGCCCGCCGATACCGGTTGAGCACACGCTCACTTTAACCCCGCAAAGCTTGCCCGTGTAGATGTTATACTCGCGGTTTTGGGCAACCTGAACAGCGTTATCAAGCCGCTCGGCAATCAGCGGAACTCTCCCGGGGTCACCGGGCAGAATAACATATCTTCCGACATCGCCGTTCCTTATTTTAAGGTGAAATCTAACGTTTTCGTCAATCAAACCGGGCATAATAAAAACCTCCCTTTATTTATCTCCGAGAATACTCGGTGCTTTTTCATTTTGCTTTCGTTTCTGTTCCTTACGCCATTTGGGAACGTTGGTCAACAGCGTGATTGTGACCGTAAGCGCGGTTATCGCAAGGCACGGCATATAGAGCCAAAACGGACCGATGTTGTCGGGAATATCCTTAAACAGCTCAATATAGCGGAAAAACGTGACCAAAGTTCCCGCCGAAGCGACAACGTGGATAACCGCCGCAGTTTTTGTATTTCCGAGCATCAGCACGAAAATGCCAAAGGTGTAGAGCACCGACGAAATCAGCCAAAACGTTGTGGAAATATCGCCCGCGTACTCGGGGTCTTCCGTTCCCATAATAATGCAAAGCGGCGCGAAAATTCCCAGACAAAGCCCGAAAATTGCCGTCAAAACAACGTCAAAGCCTCTCATCAGCATAATCGCGGGAAGATACTTGTCAAGCGGCTTTTCTTTCTCGAAAATCGAGAAGGTTCTGAAAAACGCGCTGAATTTATTTCTTTTTTTCTCTTTCTTTTCCATTTTTTACCTCATTCTTTATAACCCCAGCGGTCGATACCCGCTTTTCTCATTGCACCGAAAATTCGTTCTTTTGTACCTTTGTTGTCTCGCTCAAGGGAGCGGAGAAGCTCTTTTGTCCATTGACGGCGGGTTGTTTTGTCGGCGGGGCACTTGCTTTTTACAATTTCGAGATTGTTTCGTTTTGCACAAGACAAGACTGCGTGCTCGGGAGCAAAAACCAGCGGTCTGATAACGGTGATATCCTTTCGCGAGAGGTAAGAAATCGGCGCAAAGCAGCCAATTCTGCCTTCGTTGAGCAGATTCATCACAAAGGTTTCGATAGCGTCGTCGTTGTTGTGACCGAGCGCGAGCTTGTTGCAGCCCATAGACTTTGCTGCGTCGTGAAGCGCGCCGCGGCGCATTTTCGCGCAAAGCGAGCAGGGATTCGGCTCTTTACGGATATCAAAAACAATCTCGCCGATGTCGGTTTTCACCAGCTTAAACGGCACGTTCAGCTTTTCGCAAAGCCGTTCGACGGGGGAGTAGTCGGTTTCAACGCCGCCGAAACGCGGGTCAAGGGTTATCGCGCAGACCTCGTATTTTTTCTCGTAAAATCTCCGCATAAGCGCAAGCCCGCAGAGCAGCACAAGGCTGTCCTTTCCGCCCGAAACTCCGACAGCGATTTTGTCGCCGTCATCGATAAGGTCAAATTCCTGACAAGCTCGGCGCATATATCCAAGAATTTTCTGCATAAATACCTCACTTAATTATACCATATAATATATAGGCTCGTCAATATTTTCACGAATTTTTCATAAATATCTGTCCAGCTCGGTCTGAACGCCGTTTTCGATGTAAATTCTCGGAACGCGTGTTCCGACAGCGCAGAGAAGCTCGTAGTTTATCGTGCCGATTTTCTCGGCGGCAGCGGTGAAGGAGTTACCGCCCTCAAGCTCATCGGAGTACACCATGACAACATCGCCGATTTCAACCTCGGGAATATCCGATACGTCAACCAGCGTCTGGTCCATACAAATTCGTCCACAGACGGGAGCTTTTTTCCCGCGGATTGTGACGAACCATTGTCCCGAAAGCCGCCTGTTGAAGCCGTCTGCGTAACCGCAGGGGATAAGTGCTAGACGGACGTCCTTCTCCGCCTTGAAGGTGCGCCCGTAGCTTACGGTATCGCCCGCGTGGATTGTTTTGAGCTGGCTGACAACACTTTTCACGCACATCATCGGCTTAATTCCCTCGGGCACGGGAAAACGCGCGTCGGGCTTCTGACCGTACATAATAATACCAGCCCGGACAAAATCCCCCTCGAAATCCTTGTGGTAGATAATACCGCCGCTGTTCTGCGAGTGAAATTTGAGACCTTTTTTGCGGCAAAGCGTGAGGATTTTCTGCTGCTGTCCGTTTGTGAACTCGATATCCTTTTCATCAAGGCTGTCCGCAACGGCAAAATGCGTGTAAGCCGCACGGCACTCCAACCCGCTCATCGCAAGAATTTTGTCAAGCTGCTCCTCCTCGGTAATCCCGACGCGGCTCATTCCCGTATCTATTTTAATATGTACGGGAACTTTCACACCTCTTTTGAGCGCCTCGTCCGAGATTTTTTCGGCATAATTTACATCGCCGACGGTAAAGATGAAATTCTTGTCGAGATTTTCAAAAACTTCATCAATTTGGCAATACCCGAAAATCAGAATTTTCCCCGAAATATTGTGCTCAAAAAGCCGTTGTGCTTCCCATAAATTTGATACGGTAAAGTGAGAAATTCCGCATTTGTTGAGAGTTCTTGCGCAGAAAACGTCGCCGTGACCGTAAGCGTTGGCTTTAACAACGGCGGCGAGCTGTTTTCCCTCGGAAAGCTTGCTTAAAATCTCAACATTTTTCTTCAAAACGTCAAGATTAACCTCCGCCCAAGTTCTTCCATAAAAAATATTCATAAGGACTACCTCTATGCTTGAAATTTTTATAAAAATATGTTATACTATTTATATGCGGGAAAGAAAAATAAAACCTTCCCTGGCGCATACATTTTTATTATATCACAAATTCGTTAAAAATCAAGATATTTTTCCAAAAAGAAAGGACAATCGTTAAATTATGTCGATTAAGAGAAAAAGTAATTGGTACATCTATTTTATAGCGTTCGGGATAACGATAGCGTTTGTTGCCGTGGCAGTGTTTGCGTTTCGCTGGTATCTTTTTCCGGACAAAACCGAGTCTGTGGGAATTAACGAGAACGGCGAGCTTGCCGATGATTTCAAGCCGACAACCGCGCACAATTTTGTAATGCTCTCGATGCTCTCGGACGCACCCTCGGACAACCCCGAGCTTTTTACAATAATTTCCTACAATGCGGTAAACAACGAGGTTTGTTTTATTCCGCTGCCGGCGGGATTGAGCGTTGAGCTCAACGGCAGAACGCTTTCAAACATCTATTTCTCGCAGGGCGGAGAAGCTGTTATAAAAGCGGTTGAGGAAGCTGTCGGAGTAAAGTGCGAGAGCTTTGTGAAAATGGACAGGGAAGCGTTTGTTTCACTTGTCACGGCTTTCGGAAACGTTGAATACGATGTCGGCAAAACAACTATCATCAACGACGGAAATACGGTTGAAACAATAAATTCGGGCGAGCAGATGTTTACTGCCGAGAAGCTGTTTGGTTACATTATGAAAGCTGATTTCGGCGATGAGCTAAACCGCCTGAACAGCGCTGCCGATATTTTGTCGGAGCTTATCAATCAGAATTTCCGCAACATCGACAGCTCAATTCTTGATGTGTATTTCAATATGATAATCAATGACAGCGATACAAATATCACCGATGAACAATACAAATCGCGCAAGGCTGCGCTTTTGAACACTGTTGAATACGGAAAAGAACCGGCGGGCTATTACATTCCTTACGGTGAATACACCGAGGACGGCGGTTTCAGGATTTCCGAGAACTCAATCATTTCAATAAAGCAAAGAACGGGACTTATGTGATTTCCGTTCAGCAAAGGAGGATTTATGGACGAGAGAATTGAAAGGACAATGGAAGCTCTGCGGCTGAACAAAATGAAGCCGTTTTATGCGGAAAACCGCGAGGAGCTGCTTGGAATTATCCGCGAGCTTATCAAGGACGACAAGCTGATAACAGCGGGCGGTTCGATGACGCTTAAGGAAAGCGGAGTTACTGAAATGCTCATAAACGAGTACCCGAATGTTTATCTTGACCGTTCGACAGGCAAAAATCCCGAAGAGGTCGGCGAGATTTTCAGAAAAGCGTTTGTTTCGGATACGTTTTTCTCAAGCTCAAACGCAATCACCGAGGACGGCGAGCTTTACAATGTTGACGGGAATGGAAACCGAGTTTCGGCAATGATTTTCGGACCGAAGCAGGTGATAATTGTTGCGGGCGTGAACAAGATTGTAAAAAATCTTGAAGAGGCAAAGCTGCGGGTTGAGAAAGTCACCGCTCCCAAAAACACCGTTCGGCTGAACTGCGCAACTCCCTGCGCAAAAACGGGCGAGTGCGAGCGTCTGCGCAGCGGCTCACCCTGCAAAAGCGACGCGAGAATTTGCTGTTCTTATGTAACACTTGGTCAACAGCGCGTTCCCGACAGAATTAAGGTTATTATTGTAAACGAAAATCTTGGCTACTGATTACATAAAACTCACTTAAAGGAGGTATTTATGGCGTATTACATAGGAGTTGACGTTGGCGGCTCGAATATTGCGTGTGCGGTTGTGGACGAGAATTGCGAGATTATTTCGCGTTCCAAAGCGAAAACTCACGGCAAAACCGGTTCAATCGACTACACCGAGGTGCTTGACGTTATTATCAGAACGGTTAATCTTGCTTGCGAGGCTGCGGGAATAAAGCCCTCGGACGTTGCTTCGATAGGAATAGGCTGCCCGGGTATCTGCAACAGCGATATGGGAATTGTTGAGTACACAAACAATCTCGGTTTCCGAAATGTCCCGCTTAAAACCGATGTTGAGGACGAGTTTAAAATTCCTGTTTATCTCGACAACGACGCAAATGCTGCCGCTTTCGGCGAGTATATCGCGGGCGCGGCGATGGGTGCACGAAACGCAGTTGTCATAACGCTCGGCACGGGTGTAGGCTCGGGAATTATCATCAACGGCAAGATTTATCGCGGAACGAATTTTGCTGCGGGTGAAATCGGACACACGGTTATTGTGGCAGACGGGCTGCCTTGCTCTTGCGGCAGAAAGGGCTGCTTTGAAGCGTATTCCTCGGCAACAGGTCTTGTGAATATGACCAAGAAAGCTGCCGAGAAACACCCCGAAAGCCTGATAAACAAGCTGATAAAAGAGGACGGCAAGGCAAGCGCCAGAACTGCTTACAAAGCGGCTAAACTCGGCGATGAGGTCGGGCAAAAGGTAACCGAGGAGTATGTGAAATATCTTGCCGTGGGAATTGCTAACGTTATCAACACGTTCCAGCCCGATATTCTTTGTATCGGCGGCGGTGTGTGCAACGAGGGTAGTCTGCTCCTGAACCCGCTTAAAGAGGCGGTTTACAGGGAAATCTACTCCCGCGACAGCAAAAAAACCACGCGGCTTGCTATCTGCACTTTGGGCAACGACGCGGGAATTATCGGCGCGGCAATGCTGCATAAAGCGTAAAAAACGGGTTACCCGTAAAATAGAAAGGACAAAATACAATGAGAAGTGATTTGATTAAAAAGGGTGTTGAGAAAACACCTCACAGAGCGGTTCTGAAGTCGCTCGGAGTTATCGACAGCGAGATGAACAAGCCGTTTATCGCGGTTGTTTGCGCGGCGAGCGATTATGTTCCCGGTCATCAGCATCTGCACGAGATTTCGCGCTACGTCAAGGACGGAATAAGAAACGCGGGCGGCGTGCCGTTTGAGTTTTTCACAATCGGCGTTTGCGACGGTCTTGCGATGAACCACAAGGGAATGAGATACTCGCTTGCGTCGCGTGAGCTTATCGCGGACAGCATCGAGGTTATGCTCACGGCGCACCCGCTCGACGGCGTTGTTTTCATTCCGAACTGCGATAAAATCGTTCCCGGAATGGTAATGGCGGCTGCTCGTATGAATCTGCCCGCGATTTTCGTAAGCGGCGGCCCTATGCTCCCGGGCTGCGTTCAGAACAAGAGAGTCGGCTATTCCGAGATTTACGAGGCAATCGGTCAGTATTCAAACGGTGAAATCGGCGATGAGGTTATCAAGGATTACGAGGACAACGCTTGCCCGACCTGCGGCTCCTGCTCGGGTATGTACACGGCAAACTCGATGAACTGCCTCAACGAGAGCATTGGTATGTCGCTGCCTTTCGGCGGTACCGAACCCGCTGTTACTTCCGCGCGCAGACGTATTGCAAAGGAGAGCGGTGAGCGCGTTGTAGAGCTTGTTAAGCAGAACATTCGCCCGCTCGATATACTCACCAAGAAAAATATGGAAAACGCGCTTGCTGTGGAAATGGCAATCGGTGCTTCTTCCAACACGGTTTTGCACTTGCTCGCAATCGCTCACGAAGCAAAGGTTGACATTAGCCTTGACGATATCGACCAGATGAGCAGAAAAACTCCGCAGCTTGCGAAGCTGAACCCCGCGTCAAGCGTTTTCATCACCGATTTGAACGCTGTCGGCGGTATTCAGACGGTTATCAAGGAGCTTGCAAAGGGCGGTCATATCCACGAGGACGTTTTGACGGTAAGCGGAACGCAGGGCGACAGAATTAAGGCTGCTCGCGAGGCAGACGGCGTGGTTATACATAAGCTGGACAACCCGTTCAGACAGGACGGCGGTATCGCAATCCTCTCGGGCAATCTCGCGGAGAACGGCTCTGTTGTCAAGCAGGGCGCGGTTAAGCCCGAGATGATGGACTTCACCGGCACGGCAAGAGTTTTCGACGGTGAACAGCCCGCGTGTGACGCAATTCTTGGCGGTGAAATCAAGGCGGGTGACGTTGTGGTTATCCGCTACGAAGGACCGAAGGGCGGCCCCGGAATGCCCGAAATGCTTGCTCCGACTGCGGCTATCGTTGGTAAGGGACTTGACGGAAACGTTGCTCTTATCACGGACGGACGCTTCAGCGGCGCTTCTCGTGGTGCGGCAATCGGTCACGTTTCACCCGAGGCGGCTGAAGGCGGTCTTATCGCATTTGTTGAGGACGGCGATAAAATTCACATCGATATCCCGAACCGCTCGCTCACTCTGCTTGTTGACGACGCGGTAATTGAGGAGCGCAAGAAGAAGGGAATTCTTCCTCCGAAGCAGCTTGACGGTTACCTCAAGCGTTATGCGAAGCTTGTTACCTCTTCCAACACGGGTGCGGTTTTCGAGGACTAATTTCATAAACAACAACGCCGGCTGCGAAAAACAGTCGGCGTTATTTTTATGTAGTTTTTGCGGCTAAATCAAAGCTCCTTGATGATTTCGCCCATAAGGTTGGGAGTTGCGCTGATAGCGTTTGCTTCATCGGTATCGATGTGCATAGCGTCCGCGAACTTGTCGCTAACTCTTACAACAACATCGCCGAGAATAGCCTCTCTGCCGTTTGTCTTGCACTTAACCCAAACAACGTCCTTGTTCTTAACACCAAGCTTTTCAGCGGTTTCGGGAACGAGGTGAATGTGGCGCTTTGCAACAATAACGCCTTCCTTGATGGTAACCTCACCTGCGGGACCACGGAGGGTGCAGCCGGGAGTGCCTGCGGTGTCGCCGCTCTCACGGATAACGATGTCAACGCCGATAGAACGCGCGTCGGTTGCCGAAAGCTCAACCTGGTCAGCGGGACGGCACGGGCCGAGAATAGAAACGTTTGCAAGCTCCTTCTTGGGACCTACAACGGTAACTCTCTGCTCGCTTGCGAACTGTCCGGGCTGGGACAAATCCTTTTTCTTGGTGAGCTGCGCGCCCTTGCCGAAAAGGATTTCGAGCGTTTCCTGCGTAACGTGAATGTGTCTTGCCGATGTTTCGATAAGAATTTCCATTTAGAAATACCTCCAAAAAATATTTTACAACAATATTATACAACTTTTTCTAAAAAAAATCAAGTAACCTATTGCAATTTTATAAAAAATATGTTATAATTTGAAATTGAGATTGAAAATCATTTTCAAATTAGGGAGAAAATAATGATAAAGATTGAACTGTTGTCGGAGAATAATTTTAACGAGAACTCGCTTGATAACTATGTGAGAACGCAGGAAGTGAAAAAAGTTTACCGCAAGCAGGGCGAGGAGTATGTATTGGTGGAAATGCCGTATGTTGAAGATTGGACGCTTGAGAAAAAGCGTAGTGTTGCGAAAGATATTTGCAGCAAGGAGTACATTTCGTACATTGCTTTTGATGATGACAAGGTTGTTGGCTTTATCGGCTTAAAAAAGCAGCTTGTCGGCGATTATATGATTTTGGATATGATGCACACATCGGCTGAATACCGTGGAAAAGGTCTCGGCAGAAAGCTCTTTGAACTCGGCAAGGACGCGGCAAGAAAAGCGGGCGCAAAGGCACTTTACATATCGGCTTGCTCCTCTGAAGAAACAATCGCGTTTTATAAGGCAATGGGCGCGGTTGTTACGAAGGACACAATCAAGGAAATTGAAGAAGATGAGCCGTGCGACCTTCAGATGAGCTGCAAGGTATAATTGCGGAGGAAAAATGGATAGAAACAACTACAACACAAAGCAGCGTGATGAAATCGTTGAGTTTTTCTCGCGGCATCGCGGGAAATGCTTTTCAGCGAAAGATATAATCAGGAGCGGTGAAATCAAGTCGGGTGAAGCGACAGTTTACAGAACGCTTTCGAAACTCGCCGAAAACGGCGTTCTGAAGCGGTTTACCGACGGTGCATCGGGAGCTTGCTATCAGCTTGCCGAAAGTTCGGACTGCGACAAGCATTTTCATTTGAAATGCGAGAAATGCGGTAAGTTAATTCACGTTGACTGCGGATTTATGGCTGAAATCAAGCAGCATATTGAAGCAAGTCACGATTTTTACGTTGACCTCGGCAAGACCGTTTTTTACGGCTTGTGCGGGGATTGTTCAAGTACAAAAGGAGAATAAAATGCTGAAGAAAATTTGCGCGGCGTTGCTGGTTTTTTGCACGGCAATGTTCTGCGGCTGCCAAAATCAAAATAAGCCCGAAAATTCCGGCGGAAAGCTGAAGATTGTCACAACGATTTTTCCCGCTTATGATTTCGCGAAAAATATTTTCGGGGAAACAGCCGAGGTTACGATGCTGCTGAAACCCGGAACAGAGAGCCATTCTTACGACCCGTCGGCAAAGGACGTTGTGAAAATCGACGAGTGTGATTTGTTTATCTATAACGGCGGCGAGTCGGACGCTTGGGTTGAAAATATCCTCAAATCAACCGAGAATGTGAAAGCGCTGAAAATGGTTGACGCGGTTGAGGTGCTCAGCGAGGAGCACACCGACGGTATGACCGCCGAGGAGCACGAAGAACACGATGACGATGACGATGAATACGACGAGCACGTCTGGACTTCACCGAAAAACGCCGCGCTGATTTGCGCAAGTATTCGCGACAAAGCGAAGGAGATTTCTCCCGAAAACGCTGCGGCTTTTGACAAAAACGCAGAAAGCTATATTGCGAAAATAAACGAGCTTGACGAGCGTTTTGCCGAGCTTTTGGCGGGCGAGAAGCGCTATTTTGTGTTCGGGGACAGATTTCCGCTGCTGTATTTCTTCAAGGAGTATGGACTGAATTATTACGCGGCATTTCCCGGCTGCGCGTCCGAAACCGAGCCTTCCGCGCAGACAATTTCGTTTTTGTCGAAAAAGTTGACCGATAGCGACACGATAAAAACGGTGTTTTACATCGAGCTGTCAAATCACAAGCTCGCCGATAATCTCGCCGCTGAAAGCAACCTCCCGACAGCCGAATTCCACTCCTGTCACAACATAACTTCAAACGATTTTGAAGCGGGGGAAAGCTATATTTCGCTGATGGAGCGGAATAATCAAACGCTGAAAACTGCGCTCGGGAAATAATCGGAGGTGTTTTTTACGGCACTTATTAAAATAGAAAATCTCACGTTGTCATACGAAAATATGACGGTTATCGAGAATATGAGCTTTGAGGTTGCCGACGGCGATTATCTTTGCATTGTCGGCGAAAACGGCTCGGGAAAAAGCACGCTTGTTAAAGCACTTTTGTCGCTGAAAAAGCCGGAAAAGGGCGCGATTGAGTTTGGCGAGGGTTTGAAAAAGAACGAAATCGGCTACCTTCCGCAGCAGACGATGGCGCAAAAGGATTTTCCCGCAAGCGTTTACGAGGTTGTGCTTTCGGGCTGTTTGAACTCGCGCGGTATTCGCCCGTTTTACTCGGCAAAAGAACGCAAAAAAGTGCTTGACACTATGGAGCTGCTCGGGATAACCGATTTGAAAAACCGCAGCTACCGCGACTTATCGGGCGGACAGCAGCAGAGAGTGTTGTTAAGCCGCGCGCTTTGTGCAACAAAAAAGCTGATTTTGCTGGACGAACCCGTGGCGGGGCTTGACCCGATTGTTACGGCGGAATTGTACGATTTAATCGAAAAAATAAACAAAAGCGGCGTGACGGTTATTATGGTAACTCACGACTTGTCTGCCGCGATAAAATGCTCGTGCCACATTCTTTGTATGACCGAAACCGAGTGGTTTTTCGGCAGCAGGGAAGAGTTTCTGAAGAGCAAATTCGCGGACTTTATGAGGGGAAGTGAAGCGGGTGATTGAGGTTTTCTCGGAAATTTTCTCATCGCCGATACTGGTAAGAGCGCTGATTGTGGGAGTTCTGGTTTCGCTTTGTGCGGCGCTTTTGGGAGTAAGCCTTGTGCTGAAACGGTTTTCGATGATAGGCGACGGACTCTCGCACGTTGGATTTGGTGCGCTTGCGATTGCCGCTGTGATGAACCTAGCGCCGATGGCTGTGGCAATTCCCGTGGTGCTGATAGCGGCATTTTTGCTGCTGCGGCTCTCGGCAAACGGCAAAATCAAAGGTGACGCAGCGATTGCGATGATATCAACAGGCGCGCTCGGAATTGGCGTTATGGCGGTTTCGATGTCAAAGGGAACGAACATTGACCTCAACAGCTACCTTTTCGGCAGCATTATGTCGGTAAGCTCGGAGGACGTTGTGATAAGCGTAATTCTCGCGGTGATTGTGCTGTTTATGTTCGTGTTCTTTTACACAAAAATCTTCGCGATAACCTTTGACGAGAGCTTTGCCAAAGCCACGGGAACCGCCGCGAATGTTTACAATATGCTGATTGCGCTGCTCACGGCGATGACGATTGTAATCGGAATGAGGCTGATGGGAAGTATGCTGATTTCGAGCCTGATAATTTTCCCCGCGCTTTGCTCAATGCGCGTTTTCAAAAGCTTCAAATCCGTGACAATTTGCTCGGGGATTATCTCGATTGTGACATTTCTCGCGGGAATGATAATTTCATATGTTGCCGAAACACCTTGCGGCGCGAGCATTGTCTGCGTGAACACTTTGACTTTCCTGATATTTTTCGTTATCGGAAAAATCAAAAAAACCGCATAAAATAAAAGCTCCGATTTTGCTCGGAGCTTTTGTTGTTTAATTCGGTTAAATCAGAAAATGCTGCCCAAAGCAAGCGCCGCGGGAATATTTCCGTTTGCGTTAAGAGCGCCCGAAGCGATTGCGTTTGCAAGAGTGAGCTTTCCGTTCAGGAACTGAAGCATATTCTCGTAGCTGATATACGCTTCAAAGGAAGCTGCGTTGTACTCAAAAGGCGAAATGGTGAGAGCGCCGTCCTTGATTTCGATATAGAAATGACGGTCGGTTTCATCTTCCCAGCCCCAAACCTTTACGTCAACAGCAACGTTTGTCTTGACAGCGGCAGCCTTTTTCTTGTCAACAATCTTTTCGAGCTTTTTGCACATCTCGTCGATGCCGACAACCTTTGCCTTCTTTACAGCAGGCTTTGCTGCTTTTGTAGTTTTAGCAGCCTTTGCGGGAGCCTTCTTTGCGGTATCGGTTTTCTTCGCAGCAGCAGCTTTAGCAGCAGGCTTTTTTGCAGCGGGCTTTGCAGCTGCCTTTTTCTCAACAGCGGGAGCCGGTTTTTCGACAACGGGCGCAGCTGTTTTTTCAGCAACGGGTGTTGCTTTTACAGTCTTTTCTGCAGCAGGCTTTTTTGCTGCTGTTTTCTTTTCGGTAGCTTTTGCAGTTCCTTTAGTCATAACAAAAATCCTTTCTTAATTTCTTCCGTGTTGCACGAAAGTTAAGTTGTTAAAATAATAATAACATACTTTTAAAATTTTTTCAACCATTTTTTTAACTTTTTTGCGAAAAATCTGCCTATTTTTCAATAATTTCACACAAAAATACAAAAAAAGCGCTCCAAAAACCTCGGAGCGCTAATTTTATCAAATTACTTTTCGGGAGCCATCAGGCGAACCATAACAGCTTTCTGCGCGTGCAGACGGTTTTCAGCCTCGTCAAAAATCTCTTTTGCGTGCTGTTCAAACACCTTTGCGGTGATTTCTTCCTCGCGGTGAGCGGGGAGGCAGTGCATAACGATAGCGTCGGATTTTGCCGCGCTCATAACCTCATCGTTAATCTGATAGCCCTTGAACGCAACCTTGCGCTGTTCAGCCTCGCCTTCCTGACCCATCGAAGCCCAAACGTCCGTGTAAAGAACGTCCGCGTCTGCGGCAGCTTCAACGGGATTGTTGATGAGCTTGAAGTTTGCGTAATCCTTGGTGAAATCGAGAATCTGCTTGTCGGGGTAATAACCCTCGGGGCAGGCGAGAGTTACGTTCATTCCAACCTTCAGGCAGCCGACGGTGAGCGAGTTCGCCATATTGTTTCCGTCGCCGATGTAGCAGAAATTGAGTCCCTCGAACTTGTTTTTGTACTCACGGATTGTCTGCAAATCAGCGAGAACCTGACACGGGTGACAGAAATCGGTGAGTCCGTTGATAATCGGGATTGTGCCGTATTCCGCGAGATTTTCAACCTCGGCTTGCTCAAAGGTACGAATCATAATACCGTTAAGATAGCGCGAGAGCACGCGTGCGGTATCCTGAACGGGCTCGCCGCGACCAATCTGCAGCTCCTTTGACGACAGGAAGAGCGCGTTTCCGCCGAGCTGGTACATACCGGTTTCAAAGGAAACGCGAGTACGCGTGGACGCTTTCTGGAAAATCATTCCGAGCGTCATACCCTTCAAAATGTTGTGGGGGATACCGTGTTTTTGCTCGTATTTGAGCTGGTCTGCGAGGTTAAGAATGTCGATAATCTCCTCGGTGCTCAAATCAAGCAGCTTCAGTAAATGTTTCATAGCAATTTTTCCTTTCAGATATTGTTTTCTTCAATTATCATATTGAAATAATTCAAATCGGTTCTCATTTCCCAGCCAAGCGAGCGCCAAAAGCCGTTCCCAAGCTCGTTTGAGGAAAAGCAAACCAGCGCGCATTTGTTTATGCCTTCTTTTTTCAGTGCGGCAAGAGCAAGCTCGACAAGCTGTTTTCCGACGCCGTTTTTTCGGTAATCGGGGTTAACGCACGCGTGATAAATATACCCGCGCCGACCGTCGTTTCCACAAAGAATACACCCGACAAGCTTTTCTCCGTCAACCGCGCAAAACGAGGTTTCAGGATTTCTTCTGATGAATTTTTCAATTCCCTCGCGAGAATCGTCAAGACTTCGAAGCCCCATTCCCGCGATGCTTTTCCAAAGCGTGAAAAGCGCGTCGTAATCCTCGATAACGATTTTCCTGTAAATCATCTAAATCACGCTTTGGTTGATTGCAAAACAAAAAACGTGTAAACAGCGGGGAAGAGCAGAACCAAAATATCGCCGATGTTGAAGCCGTGGCCAAAGCTGAAGAACAGCGAAACCAGCGCCAGAAGCGTTACGCAAACGCCCGAAATAAACGCGGGCTTGCGCGCCTTTTCCTTGTTGAAAATCGTGAGTGCAACGCCAAACCAGCCCATTGACGCAAACGCAAGCGCGGTTACGATAAGACCGATGAGGTTGCCGATAAAGCCCATTAAATCGCCGCTTCGGAAGGTTGAGAAAACCGCAAATCTGATGAAATAATTGTGCCCGAACAGAACCTGAAAATTAAGAATTATCGTCAAAACCGCGATAAGCAGGCTCGTTACGGAGATAATTTGCGTAATTCGTTTCATTTTTGCTCCTTTCAGCTTTCGAGCAGCTTGATGAGAATATCAAGTCCCTCGTTAAGCTCATCGTAGGTTATCGTAAGCGGCGGCAGCAGTCTGACTTTGGTTTTCGCCGTAAGCACCAGCAAACCGTTTTCAAGCGCAGCCTTTGCGATATCGGCAGCCTTTTTCGTTTTAAGCTCAATGCCTATCATAAGTCCTATTCCCGAAACCGACTGCACTTCGCTGCATTTTGAGAGCTTTTCGCGGATATACTCGCCCTTTTTGGCAACCTCGTCCAAAAATCCCGCTGAATTAACCTTGTTAAGAACGGCAAGTCCGCCTGCGCAGGCAAGGGGATTTCCACCGAAGGTTGAACCGTGAGTGCCGGGAGTGAGTACATTCGCGCACTTTTCACCCGACAGGCAAACTCCAATCGGAACGCCGCCTGCAAGACCTTTGGCAAGCGTTGTCAAATCGGTTTTATGACCGAAATATTCACCGCAGAGGAATTTTCCCGTTCTGCCAACGCCCGTTTGAACCTCGTCGGCGATTGTCAAAACGTCCTTCTCGGCGCAGAGCTTGAAAATCTCGTCAACAAACGCCTTGTCAAGCGCACAAACGCCGCCTTCACCCTGAATATACTCGAACATAACCGCGCAAACGGTATCATCAAGCTTTTCGTGCAAATCCGCGATGTTGTTCGCTTCAACGTTTACAAATCCCTCGACAAACGGGAAAAAGTAGTTGTGAAAAACGTCCTGACCTGTCGCGGAAAGCGTGCAGAGAGTTCTTCCGTGGAAGGAATTTGTGAGAGTAATAATGTTGTGGCGACCTTTGCCGTACTTGTCAAAGCTGTACTTTCTGGCAATTTTTATCGCACATTCGTTCGCTTCCGCACCCGAGTTTCCGAAAAACATATCGGTATAGCCCGTGGTCTCGCAGAGCGATTTTGCGAAATCCGCCTGAATTTTTGTGTAGTAATAATTTGACGTGTGCTGAATTTTTTTCGCCTGATTGCAGACAGCTTCAACCCACTCGTCGTTGCAGTAGCCGAGAGAATTTACGCCGATTCCCGAACCGAAATCGATATATTTCTTGCCGTTTTCGTCAACGGAAACCTCCTGCTCACCGCTTTCCATAACCAAATCATAGCGCCCGTAGGAGTGCATTATGTATTTGTTGAATTGCTCAATAGTTCCCAAAAAATCACCTTCTTATGCAATTATCATAGTACCCGCGCCGAGGTCGGTCAGCAGCTCAATCAAAATCGAATGCGGAATACGTCCGTCGATGATGTTTGCCTGTTTAACGCCGCGCCTTACTGCCTCAACGCAGCAGTCGATTTTCGGTATCATACCGCCCGAAATAATGCCTTGCTTTTTGAGATACGGCACCTCGCTTACTCCAACCGTTCTGATGAGCGTGTTTTCGTCGTCCTTGTCCTCGAGCAGTCCCTTGATATCGGTCAAGAGGATAAGGCTCGGCGCTTTCATTTCCGCGGCAATTCTGGCAGCTGCGGTATCGGCGTTTATGTTGTAAACAGTTCCGTCCTCGCCGCGGCCGATTGTCGAGATAACGGGAATGTAACCGTTATCCAGCGCTGTTTGAATAATCTCGGGATTGACCGCGGTAATCTCGCCGACATAGCCCAAATCGGGGTTCAGGCACTTTGCTTCAATCATATTCCCGTCAAGACCGCAAAGTCCGATTGCCTTTCCGTCGTGGCTTTCGAGCATTGAAACGAGGTCTTTGTTAACCTTGCCCGCGAGAACCATTTGAACGATATCGATAGTTTCTTCGTCTGTGTAGCGCAGACCGTTTACGAACTTGCTTTCCTTGCCTATTTTGCCGAGCATCGTGTTGATTTCGGGGCCGCCGCCGTGAACGAGAACAACCTTAATTCCCACAATCGACAGCATAACCACGTCCCGCATAACTGCCTGCTTCAGACGCTCGTTTGTCATAGCGTTTCCGCCGTACTTGATAACGACAACCTTGCCGTTGTATTTCTGAAGATAGGGCAGAGCCTCTATCATAATATTTGCCCGAATATCGTAATCAATTTCCATTTCAACCACTCCTTATGCTAATTCTTCATCAACCCAGCCGCTGTATTTTCTGCCCGATTTTGCACCCGTTAAGTTGATGACAACCCAACTCCAGATACTCATTCTGTCGTCAAGGGAAAATCTGTTATTTAACGGAGGATAATTCACAACTTCCTCAAGAAATTGTTCCTCATCGTCAACTTCGATTTGCATTTGAATTTCAAATAAATCGTCCTCGCCAATAGCAAGCGGTTTGAGCATTTCATCGGGAACAACCACACCGTCCTCGCAAATCAGCCCGTCATAACCGTGTCGCGCGAAATCATATAACAGATACTCCTTACCGCAGCGGGAGCATTTTGCCTTAACCGTTTGGGCGTATTTTTCTTGATATTTTTCAATACCAATTTGTTCGCCAAGTACCTCGCCGAAAAACCTTATTTCAAATGTTTTGCACCCGCACTCGCAGATGATATTTCCTTCAAGGCACTCGGCGTCGGTTGGGTGATAAATTTTCTCAAGATGCTTCGGCTTCATCACGTTCTGTATTCAGCGTTGATTTTAACGTACTCAAACGTCAAATCGCAGCCCCAAGCAATCGCGCTCTCGCTGCCGTCGTGCAAGTCAACGAGAATTTTAATTTCGTCCTCGGAGAGAATTTCCTTTGCGGTTTCCTCGGAGAAATCAACTCCCGCGCCGTTCTTGCAAACGGGAAGCGTGCCCTTTGCACTCGCCAAATCAACCGAAACCTTGTCGATATCAAAATCCGCGTCCGCGTAGCCGATTGCACACAAAATTCTTCCCCAGTTCGCGTCTGCTGCGAAAAGTGCCGCTTTAACCAAGCTCGATGAGATAACCGACTTTGCCACGGTTTTGGCAATAGCCTCGGTTTTTGCGCCTTCAACAACACACTCGATGAGCTTTGTTGCACCCTCGCCGTCGCGCGCTGTTTCACGCGCAAGATTCATCATAACCGCATAAAGCGCGTTCTCGAAAATCTCGTAGTTCTTGTCCTCGCAGATGATTTCGGCATTTCCCGCAAGCCCCGATGACATCAGGAAAAGCGTGTCGTTTGTAGATGTGTCGCCGTCAACGCTGACCATATTGTAGGTGAGCGAATTGACTTTTTTAAGCGCCTTTGCAAGCAGTTCTCCGTTAATGGCAACATCGGTTGTGATAAACGCAAGCATTGTCGCCATATTCGGGTTAATCATACCGCTGCCCTTTGAAATACCGCCGAGGTGACATTTCTTGCCATCAATCTCAAACTCAACGGCAAGCTCTTTCTTGCGAGTATCGGTTGTCATAATCGCTTCGCAGGCAAGTGAGCTGTTCTTTTCGGAAAGCCCGCTCAAGAGCGCGGGAACAGCCACCTTAATCGGCTCAATGCTCAACTTCTGCCCGATAACACCCGTTGAACCGACAAGAATGTCCTCGGGAGAAATCCCAAGTCCTTCCGCTGCCAGAGCGCACATCTGCTCGGCAATTTCGATGCCGTTTGCATTACAGGTATTTGCGTTTCCGCTGTTTACGATAACAGCTTGTGCAAAACCATCTTTCAAATGCTCGCGAGAAACGATAATGGGTGCGCCTTTAACCTTGTTTGTTGTGAAAAGCGCGGCAGCCTTGCAGCGTACATCACACGAAATCAGCGCCAAATCACGCTTTGTTGTATTTCCCGCTTTAATTCCCGCGATAACGCCCGACGCCTTAAAGCCTTGCGCCGCGCACACGCCGCCGTCTGTAAACTCGTATCCTTCAAATTTAACCATAATTATCCCTCTTTATAATAAACCATCGTTCATTTGTTCCACAATCAAAGCCCAAAAATTGTCCTCGCTTGAAAACCCGTCCTCATCAAGCTTTTTTATTTCTTCAACAAAGTTCTCGATAATTTCGTGCGGTTCTTCACCGTCCTCCGAAGCGTTTTCCTCGGGCAAATCTCGGTACTTTTTAAGCTCCCGCGCAAACACCGCAAGAGCGCTTGCCGCATATCGGACAATATTGTTCTCGGGTTCAAGGACATATATTTTCCCGTCAGCGCCGAAGCCGACAAGCTCCTTTGTTACGGAAACCTCGGCTGCAATTATATACGGCAGTCCCTTGAATTGATAAACATAAAATTTCTCGTGCTTGAGAAACTTTATCCCGAGAATTTCCTCATCGGGAACCCAAACGCCCAAATCCTTGTAATACATCAGATTAACCCCGTTTTTTCATCAATTCCCATCATAATGTTGAGGCACTGTACGGCTGCGCCCGAAGCGCCTTTACCGAGATTGTCAAGACGCGAGCAGAGGATAAGCCGCTCTTCGTTGCCGTTGACGAAAATCTGCATATTGTTTGTACCGCTTATGTTGTTTGCGCCGATAAAACCGTCGGCGGGTTCACCCTCGGGCATTACCTTAACAAAATAAGCGTCCTCGTAAAACTCCGCGAGTGCCTTTCGGATATCGTCGGGAGTGTACTTTTTGATGAGAAGCCTTGTGAAAATCGGAATTGAGACAACCATTCCGCTGAAATAATCGCAGACAAGCGGGTTAAACGCCGGAGCGTACGAAAGACCGCAGATTTTCTGCATTTCGGGGAGGTGCTTGTGCTGTTGAGTGAGAGCGTACTGCCGCGGTGTGTCGAAGTCAGCGGGACGGTTTTCACCCTCGTAAACAGCGATTGCTTTCTTTCCGGCACCGCTGTAACCCGAAACCGCGTGACAGGTTACGGGATAATCTGCGGGCATAATTCCCATCTTAACCAGCGGGTAAACCATCGAGATAAACCCGCTCGCGTAGCACCCGGGAACAGCCGTGCGGTTGCTTTGCTCAATTTTGCTGCGGAAATCCTTGCCAAGCTCGGGGAAACCGTAAGCCCAGTCGGGATTTGTGCGGTGAGCGGTCGAAGCGTCGATAATTCTCACCTTATCTCCCGCCATTGCCACAGCCTCTTTAGCCGCCGCGTCTGGCAGGCAAAGAAACGTGAAATCTGCGGAATTTATCAGTTTTTTGCGCTCGTCGGCGTCCTTGCGCTTGTCCTCGTCAATTTTGAGCAGCTCGATATCGTTTCTGTCTTTGAAACGCTCGAGAATTTTAAGTCCCGTTGTGCCTTCCTGTCCGTCAATATAAACCTTAACCATTGCAAAGCTCCTCTAATTTTTTCCTTACCGTTTTAACCTGCAAAAGAACACTCTCGGGCGAGGGACCGCCGTAGGATTTGCGTTCCTTAACGCAGGTATCAAGATTTATTGCCTTATAAACTTCCTCGTCAAAAAGCTCGCTTTGCTGTTTGTAATCATCGAGAGGAAGTTCTTCGAGAGTTGTATTTTTCTGAATACATAGCGCAACAAGCCCGCCCGTAATCTTATAAGCCGTTCTGAAAGGCATACCCTTTTTTACAAGGTAATCCGCGCAGTCTGTTGCGTTTATAAAGCCCTTTGCGGCGGCTTTTCGCATATTTTCCTTGATAACTGTCATTGTGGCAAGCATCGGAATAAAAGTTGAAAGGCAGAGCTTGATGTTATCAACCGCGTCGAAAATCGCTTCTTTATCCTCTTGCATATCCTTGTTGTAGGCGAGAGGAAGTCCCTTCATCATTGTGAGAAGCGTCATATTGTCGCCGATAACACGCCCTGTTTTTCCGCGGATAAGCTCGGTGACATCGGGATTTTTCTTCTGCGGCATAATGCTCGAACCGGTTGAAAATGCGTCATCAAGTTCGATGAACTTAAATTCCCACGAGCACCACAAAATTATCTCCTCGGAGAAACGCGACAGGTGAACCATACAGATTGAAAGCGCCGAGGCAAGCTCCAAGCAGAAATCACGGTCGGAAACACCGTCAAGCGAGTTTGCCATAGGTTCGGTCATACCGAGAAGGGAAGAGGTGCGTTCGCGGTCGATATTGTAGGTTGTACCCGCAAGCGCGCAGCTTCCGAGCGGATTTACGTTCATTCGCTT
The DNA here is from genome assembly GCA_964551225.1 of uncultured Ruminococcus sp. Taxonomy (GTDB): domain Bacteria; phylum Bacillota; class Clostridia; order Oscillospirales; family Ruminococcaceae; genus CAG-115. The sequence goes on along the minus strand of CAZKBF010000008.1, from coordinate 44,359 downwards.
GAATGTGTCGTCAAGCCGCCCGATATCGCGCAGCAGCATCTGCGCATAAGCCATAATGTGGTGACCGAAGGTAATGGGCTGGGCGCGCTGTAAATGAGTGTAGCCCGGCATAATTACGTCATAGTTTTTCTCGGCAATATCGCAGAGGGTTTCAGCGAGCTTTACAATCAGCGCACGGATTTCCTTGATTTCATCGCGCAGATAAAGCCTGATATCGAGAGCGACTTGGTCGTTTCGCGAACGCGAGGTGTGAAGCCGCTTTCCTGCGTCACCTATACGCTTTGTAAGCTCCGCTTCTATAAACATATGAATATCTTCCGCATTCGGGTCGAATTCGAGCTTTCCGCTGTCGATATCCGCGAGAATTTCCTTTAAACCGCCGATAATTTCAAGGCTGTCGCTCATACTTATGATGCCCTGTTCACCGAGCATTGTCGCGTGAGCGATGCTGCCCGCGATATCCTGCTTATACATTCTCGCGTCGAATGAAATTGACGAATTGAACGCATTTACGCCCTCGTCAACCTCTTTGGAAAATCTTCCTGCCCACATTGCCATAGCATTTTCTCCTGTCTAAAACACACAAAGCGGGAAGTTATCCCGCCTTGCGGTAATTTTTTGTTAATCAGTACAAAAGTATCGATAATTACTTTCTGTTCTCATCAAGAAGCGCCTTGACCTTAATCGGCAGACCGAACAGGTTGATAAAGCCTGCGCTGTCCTTCTGGTCGTAAACGTCGTCCTCACCGAACGAAGCAAAGTCCTCGCTGTAAAGGGTGTAGGGAGAGGTTACGCCGGCGTTGATGATGTTACCCTTGTAGAGCTTGAGCTTAACGTCTCCGGTAACGGTTTCCTGCGTCTTGTCAACAAAAGCGTCCATAGCCTCGCGGAGGGGAGTGTACCACTGTCCGTTGTAAACCAAATCAGCGTACTTTTGAGCAAGACCGTACTTGTAGTGCTGGGTTTCCTTGTCGAGGCAGATTGTTTCGAGAACCTCGTGAGCGTGATACAGAATAGTACCGCCGGGAGTCTCGTAAACGCCGCGCGACTTCATACCAACAAGACGGTTTTCAACAACGTCGAACAAACCGATACCGTTTTCACCGCCGATTTTGTTCAAGGTCTTGATGAGCTTAACGCCGTCCATTTTCTCACCGTTGAGAGCGGTGGGGATACCTTTTTCAAAGTGAATGGTAACATAAGTGGGCTTGTCGGGAGCCTGCTCGGGAGAAACGCCCAGCTCAAGGAAGCCTTCCTTATTATATTGAGGCTCGTTCGCAGGGTCCTCGAGGTCAAGTCCCTCGTGAGAGAGGTGCCAGAGGTTCATATCCTTGGAGTAGTTGGTCTCGCGGGTAATCTTTATCGGTACATTATGTGCCTCGGCATAGTCGATTTCCTGGTCACGGGACTTGATGTTCCAAATTCTCCACGGAGCAATAATCGTCATATTCGGAGCAAGAGCCTTGATTGTAAGCTCGAAGCGAACCTGGTCGTTGCCCTTGCCGGTGCAGCCGTGGCAGATTGCGTCCGCGCCCTCTTTCTTTGCGATTTCAACAATTCTCTTCGCGATGGGAGGACGAGCAAAGGACGTGCCGAGCAGATAGCCCTCGTACTTTGCGCCCGCCTTGAGGGTGGGGAACACGAAGTCGTTTACGAACTCGTCCTGAATATCCTCGATGTACAGCTTGGAAGCGCCGGTTTTCTTGGCTCTTTCCTCAAGACCTTCAATCTCCGCGTCCTGTCCAACGTTACCCGCAACGCAGATAACCTCGCAGCCGGGATAGGTTTCCTTCAACCACGGGATAATAATAGAGGTATCAAGTCCTCCGGAATATGCCAGAACAACTTTTTTGATTTCTTTTGCCATAGTAAAAACTCCTTTTTAAAAATATTTCAATTTTATTATACACTTTTTTTACAATTTGTCAAGTGGAAATATTCAAGATTTTGAATAAAAACAGCAAATATTCAATATTTTTTACATTTTTTCGAGATTTTTTCAAAAATCGGTGAATAATATGCAGAAAAATAAATATTATTTTTGTAATTGACAAAACGAAAATTTGCTGTTATAATAGAAATATCAAAAAATATTTTAGGAGGATAATTATTATGAAGATGAACGAAAAACTTGATATAATGCTGAGCCGTCGTCATTTGAAGAGAGTGGAGTTTGCCGAGAGCATCGGTATAACCTACCGCGCTTTTGCTTATTATATGACGGGAAGCCGCAAGCCGCGCAAGAGCGTGCTTGAGAAAATGGCGGCAAAGCTCGAGGTTACACCGGAGTTTTTGCTCGACGACAGCATTGATATGGAGCTTACTATTGAGGAGAAATTCATCAGCGGCATCGCAAGCAACGGCGGCAGCACAACCGACGCTGTAAAATTCCTTGCGCAGTCGAGAGGTCTGTTCGCGGGCAACGCTCTTTCGGACAAGGATAAGGAGAACCTGCTTGCTTGTCTCAACGAGATTTATCTTGACGCACGCAAAAACAGCCAGAATGAAAAATAATGCAATATATTCTTGAAAAAGCGAAAAGCGTTCTCGAGGAATTTGGCGGGCGAGATGTCTTTGAAACCGCGGAAAATGCGGGGATAAACGTATGGTTTCGCACCTTGGGGAGCTTGAAGGGCTTTTACATATTTGAGAATAATTGCAGATACATTGTGATAAACGAGGAACTCGATGATGTTACGAAAGGCGTAGTCTGCGCTCACGAGCTGGGTCACGATGCGCTTCACCGCAAGCTGTCCGTCGGGGGAATTCGCGAAAACACGCTGTTTCTTGCCAACAATAAAACCGAGCGCGAGGCAAATCTTTTTGCGTCCGAGATACTTATACCCGATGATGATATTTTGTCTGCGCTGTCCGAATGCGACAGCATAAAACGGCTGTCTGCGCAGCTCGGGCTTCCGTCCGAACTAATACAGTACAAGCTGGAAGCGATGAATTTCAAAGGGTATCATTTCAAGTTGAGTGACGTTAAAAATGATTTTCTGAAGTAATCGGGGTGAAATTTTGGATATCAAGTCAACATTAAAAGCACTTACCTCCGAAACGGGTGTTTCGGGGGAAGAATTTCTCGCGTCCAAACGGGCAGCGGAGTTTCTCGCGGAGTATGCCGAAGACGTGAAAATCGACGCTTTCGGCAATGTCACGGGATTTGTTAAATCGGACAATCCCGCTGCGAAAACGCTTATGCTGGACGCTCATATCGACAGAGTCGGTTTTATCGTTACTTTTATCGATGAAAGCGGCTTTATTGGCGTGGGAAAATGCGGCTCGCCCGATATGAAGGCACTTCTCGCGCAGTCTGTTACGGTGCACGGGAAAAAGGACGTTCTCGGCGTAGTTTCAACGCTCCCGCCGCACGTTTCAAAGGAAAAAGGCGTGCCCGAAATCGGCGATGTGTGGATTGACGTGGGGCTTTCAAAGGAACAAGCCGAGGCGGTTATCTCACTCGGCGATAAAATCACGGTAAATTCGGCGTTTCGGGAGCTTTTGGGCAACAAAATTTCCGCTCCCGCTGTTGACGACAGAAGCGGAGTCTGCGCAATTTTAGCGGCGCTCGATATGCTCAAAGGGAAAAAGCTCGCGTACAATCTCGCCGTGAGCTTTTCTTCGAGTGAAGAGGTCGGTGAACGCGGCGCGAAAATGACCGCTTTTTCCGTTCAGCCCGACGAAGCGATAGCCGTTGATGTGTCCTTCGGAAGAACACCCGACAGCTCCGCGAAAGAAACCGCGGTTCTCGGAAGCGGCGTTATGATAGGATTTTCGGCAGCGCTCGATAAGGAGATGTCAAACAAGCTCTGCGAAATTGCAAGCAAATCGGAAATCCCTTTCACGCGCGAGATAATGCCCGAGTCCACAGGAACAAACGCGGACTCAATCGGCATAAGTGGAAAAGGTGTGAAGTGCTGCACGTTGTCCTTTCCTATTAGATATATGCACACTCCCGTGGAAACGGTTGACTTAAGCGATATCGAAGCCACGGCACGGCTGATTTGCGAATATGCGGGGGGCTGCGAATGAACGATTTGAAGAATTTGTGCCTTATCAACGGCGCTTCGGGCGATGAAAGCAGAGTTCGCGCGTATATTCGCGATTATATTAAATCAAAGGTAACTCCCGACGAGCTGTATACGGACAATCTCGGGAACTTGATTGTATTCAAAAGAGGCAAAAAACGCCCCAAAAACAAAATTATGTTCTCGGCACACATGGACGAGGTTGGGTTTATGATAACCCACATCGACGAGGACGGTTTCTTGAGCTTCGGCGAGGTCGGCGGGATAAATCCGTCGGTTGTCGTCGGGCGGGGAGTGCGCTTGGAGAGCGGCATTTCGGGGGTTATCGGAACAAAGGCTATTCACCAGCAGTCTGTGGAGGAGCGAAAAAATCTCCCCGAAATTAAGTCTCTTTATATCGATATCGGTGCAAGCTCACGCGGTGAAGCGGAAAAGCTCGCGCCGCTGGGCAGCTATGCTTATTTTGACGATGACTTTTTCAGCTTTGGCGACGGATTTGTAAAGGGAAAGGCAATCGACGACCGCGCAGGCTGCCTGATTATGATGGATATGATTTGCGGTGAACCAGAGTACGACGCTTGGTACGTTTTTACCGTTCAGGAGGAAATCGGGACGCGCGGCGCGGGTGCGGCGGCATTTTCGGTTGCTCCCGACATCGCTTTTGTGCTTGAATCAACGACAGCGTGCGATATCGCGGGAGTTTCGGGTGCAAAAAAGGTGTGCAAGCTGGGTAAGGGCGCGGTTGTTTCGTATATGGACAACGGCGCGATTTACGACCGCGAGCTGTACAATCTGGCAATGCAAACGGCTTCCGAAAACAACATTCCCGCGCAGACGAAAACCCTGATTGCCGGCGGCAACGACAGCCGTTCAATCCACATTTCGCGCGGCGGCATACGCACTTGCGCGATTTCTGTGCCGTGCCGTTACTTGCACTCGCCGTCATGCGTTATCAATGAAAGCGATTTTGCGGCAGTGAAGGCGCTCGCGGAGAAAATGCTTTCCGCTGCGGCTGAATTATGATTAAACGCGCGAATTATCCCGAGGAACTGAAAAATCTGCCCGAAACGGGAGTTGAGGCGCAGAAAATCCGTTCGCTTTTGCTGGCTTACGGGACAAAATACGATTTCTGCCGCTTTTTTGTGGGAGAAAACATTGTTTTGGCGCAGCTAAACGGGGATTTTGTAATTAGCGATTTCGGCGAAACGGATTTTGGGGAACTTGCGGAGTTCCTCAATTTCAGCAGTTTTTCGGAGATTTTCTGCTCCGATTATCTCGGGCAGCTTTTAGAGAAGCACCTTGATGTTGAGCGGGAAAACGTGAATTTGATGCGGTTTGCGGGTGTTCCCGAGAAAAACGAGCTTCAAATTCTCGCGCCCGCCGACGCTTATCAAATTATCAAGACGGGCTTCGATTTTGAATTCGAGCCGTGGTATCTTGATATGTCACACCGAGTAAGGCACGGAGTGTCGCGGCTTTACGGGCTGGACGGTGCGGCGCTTGCTGTTCAGTACAACCAAAACGGCGAGGCGCTTATCTCACAAGTGGCAACGCTTCCCGAAAAACGCGGCAAAGGCTGTGCAAGGCGGCTTATTTCGGCGGTTTGCGCTGAACTGCAAGATAGCGAGGTTTTTGTGCTCTGCGAGGATAAGCTGCTCGGATTTTACGAGAAAATTGGGTTTGTTCCCGAGGGCAAAAAATGTTGTTTAAGAAGATAATCCCTGATTTGTGTCGGGGATTTTTTGTTTATTTTATGAAAATTGATGTATAGATATTGACTAAATTATAAATATGTGGTACAATATATGTGTGTATTTAAAAATAAGGCGGTGCGTTATGAAAAAGGGAAAATTGATTGTGCTTGACGGGCTGGACGGCTGCGTAAAATCAACCCAGCTTGACCTCGCGGCGAGTTTTCTTGCGGAAGCCGGCGTGAAATGCCGCGCTATTAGTTTCCCGAATTACGAGACTATAAGTGGGCAGCTGGTTGAGTGCTACCTTAACGGAACTATCCCGTGTGAGGGCAGAAACGGCGGCTATTCCGCGTCTACGCTGTACGCGGTTGACCGATATGTGAGCTATGTCACCGATTGGAAGGAATTCTACGAGAACGGCGGCACAATTATCGCGGGGCGCTACACAACCTCAAACGCGATTTATCAGCTTTCCAAAATGCCCCCGAGAGAATACGGCGATTACTTAAATTGGCTGTTCGATTTCGAGTACAACAAGCTTGGTTTGCCCGAACCCGACGCAGTGATTTTCTTGGATATGCCGACGGAGGTTTCGCAAAAGCTGCTAAACGCGCGCTATAACGGTGACGAGAGCAAAAAGGACATTCACGAGAGCAACATCGAATTTCTGAACAAATGCCGCGAATGTGCATTATATTGCGCGAATATTTACTCGTGGATTGTTGTAAACTGCTCGGAAAACGGTTTGCCGCTGCCGATTGAAGATATATATTTAAAAATCTGCGAGCATTTAAGGACGATTTTGAATGTGTGAACTAAAGTTTCGGAGAATTGAGTTATCCGACAAAAACCGCGCCCGTGAGCTTTTGGAGAAATCAGGCTTCCGCGGCTGCGAATATACCTTTGGCAACAATTTTGTTTGGCGTGATGTTTATAAGGTTGAGGTTTGTTTTTTCGAGGAATTTTATTTCGTGAAACAGCTTGACGGCGACGACACACGTTTCTTGTATCCATCGGGCACGGGAAGCGTTGAGCGAGCGGTTGGGCTTATAGCGGAGTATTGTCGGGAAAACGGCTTGAAACCGAGGATTTTTGCCAACAAGGAGAAGGCTGCTGAAATAACGGCGCTTTTTCCCGATTACATCGCCGAGCCGATGCGGGATTTTTACGATTATGTGTATCTCGCGGACGACCTTGCAAATTTAAAGGGCAAAAAGTACCACGCAAAGCGCAATCACCTCAACCGTTTCTGCGAGAACAGCTGGAGCTTTGAGCCGATAACCGCCGATAATCTCGCCGAGTGTGTCGAGTTAAACGAGCGCTGGTGTGAGGAAAATCTTGATGTTGACGATAAAGGCAAGCTGGAGGAGCAGATTGTTGTTCATCAGAGCTTTGAGCATTACGAAGAGCTCGGGTATTACGGAGGTTTAATTCGCGTGGACGGTGTTGTTGAAGCGTTTGCTTTCGGGGAACGCTCGGCGGAAAACTGCTTTGTTGTTCACGTTGAAAAGGCAAGCCGTAAGTATCAGGGCGCTTACGCCGCGATTAACCGCGAGCTTGTAAATTCGCTCGGCGGTAAGTTCCCCTATATCAACCGCGAGGACGACGCCGGCTCGGAAAATTTGCGCAAAGCGAAGCTGTCGTATTATCCGGCATTTATGGAAGAAAAATTTTGTGTTACACGGAGGTAATTCTAATGATTTATGTATTTTTGGCAGAGGGATTTGAGGAAACCGAGGCAATCGCGCCCATTGATATGCTGCGCCGCGCGAAATGCGACGTGGTAACGGTTGGCTTGACAAACGACAGCGCGAAAAGCTCTCACGGAATTTTGGTTTTGTGCGATATGACCGATTTTCAGGTGGAGCTTGACGAGCGGCTTGAGATGATTGTTCTGCCTGGGGGAACCTACGGCACGATGAACCTTGAAAAAAATCCTGTTGTTCAGGCAAGCATCGACTACTGTGTGAAAAACAACATTCCTATCGGGGCAATCTGCGCTGCGCCGTCGATTTTGGGCAAAAAAGGTCTGCTCAAGGGCAAAAAGGCAACCGCGTTCCCCGATTATCGAAAGTATCTTGAAGGCGCTGAAATTGCCGAGAAAAACGTTGTCACAGACGGTATTTTCACGACGGCAGCGGGTGCGGGAGTTTCAGTTGAATTCGGTTTGGAGCTTGTCCGCGTGCTCAAGGGCGAGGAAGTTGCCAAGACAATTCACGATACAATACAATGCGAGAACTGAAAAAGGCTCTGCGAAAAGAGCTGATAAACCGCCGCAAAGCAATGGATTTAAGCGAGAAGGCGCTTGCGGACGCGGATATTTTCGAGCAGCTCAAGCCGCTTGTTGATAAAGCGGAAGCGGTTTTCACATACGCGTCAACCGAAATTGAGGTCGATACAAGAAGGCTGATTGATTACTGCCTCGCGAGGAAAATCCCCGTTGCGCTGCCCGTGAGCGGAGATGAGGAGCTCGAGTTCTTCTTCATCAACAGCACGGACGAGCTGCAAAAGGGAAGATACAATATCGACGAGCCGCCCCAAAATCACCCTGCAAAGCCCGATAAAAACACGCTTTGCATTGTTCCCGCGCTTTGTGCCGACGGGGAAGGCTTGAGGCTGGGCTATGGCAAGGGTTATTACGACAGATTTCTGCGGAATTTCACGGGAGTTTCCGCGATTATCTGCTATGATGATTTCAAGCGCGATGTTCCCGCAGAACCGCACGATGTAAGAGCCGATTATACTTTTTTTAACAGAAAGACGGTAAATAATGGACGAAAACAATCTTAACGAAAACGAAAAGAACCAAGATTTTGAGGAAGAGGACCTCGGCAAAACTCAAGAAATCGACAGCCTTTTCCTTGAAAACGACTCGCGTTCGATAACGCCGCGCGACGAGTTCACCGAGCTCAATTCCGCCGATGATATGTCGAAAACACTGCTTATGGATTCGATGCGGGGGGACAACCCGCCTGCGGTTCCCGAGGAGGATTATATTCCCGCGGAAAACGAAGTTAAGCGCCGCAAAAAGAAGCCCAAGCGTCAAATCAACCACGTTCGCACAATGGGACAGGTTTTTCTTGGCGTGGTAATTTCGGTTGCGTCGATGGCGCTGGGTGTTGTTTTGTCGATTAACGTGATAAAGGCGCTGCGCGATATCACGGGTATGGCAAAGCCCATAAAAGAGGCGGAAATTGAGATAACCGGCGAAATGAGCGTTGACGAAATCGTTGATTCTCTGCACAAGGGCGGGGTTATCGAAGTGCCGTCGCTGATGAAAATGTATATAAATATGACCGACAAAAAGGACTCGGAGGATTACCGACCGTTCCTTGAGGGCACCTATACGGTCTATTCAAATATGTCGTACAGCAACATTATCGACACGCTCAAAACCAAAAAGACCTACACGGAAACTGTTACCGTGCTTATTCCCGAGGGTATCACTGCGCTTGAAATCGGACAAATTCTCGAGGAGAATTATGTCTGCCGCGCGGTTGATTTTGAGAAATATTACAAGAGCAAGCTCAACAAGTTTGATTTTGAGGAACAAATCGAGGATAATCCTTATCGTCTCAATATGCTGGAAGGATATTTGTTCCCCGATACCTACGAGTTCTATGTTATCGATGACCTGAAGAAAAATCCGAATTTTGATACAACCGATTACGCAAAACAGGTTGCCGAAACAATGTACGAGAACTTCGAGAGCAAGATTACCAAGAGTATGAAGGCTCGTATGAAGGAACTTGGAATGACGCTTGACGAGGTTGTCAGACTCGCATCGATTGTTCAATGGGAAGGTAACGACGAGGACAACTGGGCGAAAATCTCCTCTGTTTTCCACAACCGTCTGAATGACCCCGAGAATTTCCCGAAGTTGGAATCTGATGCTACTGACACCTATATCGACAGGTGCATTAAACCCAAGACTACCTCGTCAAATCAGGCGAAAATGCAGGCAATCGAGGAAGCATACGACACCTATAATTGCGTGGGACTTCCGGCGGGCGCTATCTGCAACCCCGGTCTTGACACGATTAATGCGGTGCTTTACCCCGCAGAAACCAGCTACTACTACTTCCTTGCAAGTCAGGAGGGTAACTTCTACTACGCGCAGACTAACGAACAGCACGAACAGAACATTATCGACGCGGGACTTCAGCCGCCCGAGCAATCCAACGGAGGAGAATCGCAGTGATTAGAAAACCCGAGCTTCTTGCTCCCGCGGGCGATGAGGAAAGCCTGCTTTGCGCGCTGGATTACGGCGCGGACGCGGTTTATCTTGCCGGAAAAACCTTCGGTATGAGAGCTGCGGCAAAGAATTTTGATGAAGAAGGACTTGTTTGGGCTGTGCAGACCGCACACGAAAAAGGCGCAAAGGTCTACATTACCTGCAACATTGTCCCAAACAACGACGAGGCAGACGCTTTTCCGAGCTTTATCAAAAGCGCGGAAAAAGCGGGAGTTGACGCGGTTATTGCCGCTGATATCGGGGTTATCTCGATGATAAAAGAGTACGCTCCGAGTATGGAAATTCACGCGTCAACTCAAACAGGTGTTGTGAATTACAGAACTGCTCTTGAGCTGTATAAAATGGGCGTAAAACGCGTGGTTTTGGCGCGTGAGGTTGACCTTGAGAACATAAAAATCATCAGAGAGAAAATCCCCGATGATATGGAAATCGAGGTCTTTGTTCACGGGGCAATGTGCGTGTCATTTTCGGGCAGGTGCCTTATCTCCGAGTATCTGACGGGGAGAAACGCCAACCGCGGTCAATGCGCGCAGTCGTGCCGCTGGGAATATTATCTTATGGAGCAGAAGCGCCCCGGAGAGTTTTACAAGGTGTTCGAGGACGAGCGCGGTTCGTTTATACTGAACGCGCGCGATATGTGTATGATTGAGCATCTTGACGACCTCATAAAAGCGGGGGTTTCAAGCTTCAAAATCGAGGGCAGAGCAAAGTCCGCATATTACACGGCGCTCACCACAAACGCTTACCGAGCGGTTCTCGACAGCGTTTTAAAGGGCGAAAAGCCGCCTGCTTGGGCGATTGCAGAGGTTGACAAAATCAGTCACCGTCCTTACTGCACGGGATTTTTCTACGGTTCACCGCAAGCGGGAAGCGGCACGCAAAACCCCGAAGTTACCACAAACGGCGGGCAATATTTCGCGGATAGCAACTATGTGAGAAAATACGATTTCTGCGCGGCTGTTGACTATTGCGAAAACGGCGTTATGCACCTCACTGTGAGGAATTTCTTCACGCTAAACGACGAGCTCGAGCTGGTTATTCCTCATCAAGAGCCGATAAAGTTTGCTCCGAAAACAATGTTTGGTGAAAACGGTGAGGAAATTGACACGGCACGTCACGCTATGGAAAAAATCACGATTTTGACGGATATCAGCGCGCCGGCGCGTTCTCTTATCAGAAAAAAGATTTAGATAAAGGAGAAGATTATGCCGAAATATAAATTTCAAGACACCTCGCTTTCCGTTGACGAGCGCGTAAATTCGCTTTTGGAAGAGCTTACTCTTGATGAAAAGCTGCTGCTTATCACCACATATCAGAGGGAAATCCCGCGGCTTGGCATAAAAGCATTTCCGATTGGTTCGGAAGCGGCGAGAGGGCTTCTGGTAAGGCGTGACGAAAATGACGCGAATTGCCCCGAGTCTCCGACAACCGTTTTCCCCGAGCCTTTCAGTGTTTCGGCAACCTTTGACGCGGGGCTTATGGAAGAAATCGGCACAATCGCGGCAACCGAGGCGCGTATCTACAACAAGGAAGGCAAGTCTACGCTTTGTCTTTGGGCACCGACCGTTGACCTTGAGCGCGACCCACGCTGGGGAAGAAACGAGGAGGGCTACGGCGAGGACCCGACTCTTACGGGAACAATGGCTGCTGCTCTTACAAGGGGAATGCTCGGAAATGACGAGAAATATTATCGCGTAATCCCAACTCTGAAGCACTTTTACGCCAACAACAACGAGGAGGACAGAACCGCCGATAATTCGTCAATTCCAACCGTACTGAAGCACGATTATTATCTGAAAGCGTTTGAGCAGCCCTTGAAAAACGGCGGTGCAAGGAGCATTATGACTGCTTACAATATGGTAAACGGTGTTGAGGCGATTTGCAATCCCGAGGTGACTACGCTTTGCAAAAACGAGTGGGGAATGTTGTTTGCGGTAGCGGACGGCTGCGATTTTGTCGAAAATGTTACCCGTCACAAAACAGACCTTTCCCACACGGAAACCATTGCGAGAATTATCAAAAACGGCGGCGTTGATATCATAACCGATAATCAGGACGTTGTTGAGACTGCCGCGCGAAACGCACTTGCGCAAAAGCTGATTACCGAAAGCGATATCGATAAATCTCTGTTCGGTGCGTTAAAAGCGCGTTTCCTGTTGGGTGAATTTGACGATGACTGCCCGTATGATAAGGTTGACAAAAATCTGCTGCTCTGCGACAATTTCCGCAAAACTGCCGCAAAAGCTGCCGAGGAATCGATAATTCTTCTCCGAAACCGTCATATGACGCTTCCTCTGCGTGAGAGGGAAAAAATTGCGGTTATCGGACTGCACAGCGATATGAATTTCCGCGATTGGTATACGGGATATTCCGATAAAAATCCGACAATTCTGGACGCGATTATCGCAAAGGCAGGACGCGAAAACGTTACTTATGAGATGGGCAACGACATTATAGCCATCAGAAACGGCGAAACGGGATTTTATTTCTCGGTTGCCGAGGACGGTACATTTGTTTGCGATTCCGCGACAATCAACGAGAGCTGTCTGCTGGAGGTCTTTGATTGGGGCAACGGCGATGTTTCATTCAAGTCAAAGTTCAACGGGAAATTCCTCTGCGACAGCGGAGCCGCTTCGGATAACGGCGTTATGAAATGCGTTTCCGACGAGCCTTACGGCTGGTTTGTGAAGGAAAAGTTTACCGTTGAGAAGTGCAATAAAGAGTGCCGCTTGAAAAATTGGCAGGGAAGATATCTTTTCATCAACGAGGACGGACAGGTTGAGATTACCGATAAAATCAAGCCCAAAGCCAACTCGATGTTCAGCGTGGAGCTGTTTTCATCAGGCTTTGACCGCGTGAGAAAGGCTGTGACCGAGGCGCACAATGTCTTGCTTGTTCTCGGTAACAACCCTCTTATCGGTGCCAGAGAGAATTACGACAGAAAGACGCTGAACGTGACGGAGCGCCAGCAAAAGCTGTCGGATTTGGTTATTTCGCTTAATGAAAACGCGGTGCTTTTGTATGTATCGGGTTATCCTTACGCGGTTGATAAGCGCTTTAACTCGGTTCTTCACACCGGTCACAACGGCCCCGAAATGGGAGCTGCGGTAGCAAAAGTCCTGTTCGGCGATATTTCACCGGCAGGCCGCTGCCCGATGACTTGGTATTCGTCCGAAAACGAGCTTGGCAGCATAAAGGACTACAACATAATCAGAACCGAAAGCACCTATCGCTACTATCGCGGCGAGCCGATTTTCCCATTCGGGCACGGCTTGAGCTACACCGCATTTCGTTACAGCGCGCTTAAGCTCAACAAGAAATGCTTTGAACCGAACGAGCGCTGCGAGGTTACTTTTGAGATAAGAAATATCGGAAACTTCGACTCGGACGAGGTTGTCCAGCTTTATGTGAAGGCACCCGAATTTTCGAGCGCGGTTCCGATAAAGGAGCTGAAAGCGTTCAGGCGAGTTTTCGTTCCGTCGGAAAAAGCTGTTCCGATGACGCTTTCGTTTGACATCGCAGACCTCGGACTGTGGAATTTGAACAAAAACTGTCGGACGGTTTTTGCGGGTACTTATGAAATTCAAGTCGGTTCGTCCTCCGAAGAAATCTTTAGAACGGTTGAAATCAAGGTTCACGGCGAGAACTATCAGGGACTTGATATCAGACAGCCCGTTCCCGCGGCAGCTTCTTGGGAATATGTGGGAATTGAGTTTCTCGCGGATAAACAGCTCAACGAATACGCGCTGCTCGAAAACGCGCAAAGCTCGATTACATTTGAAAACTGCGCGATGAAGGGCGAGAAAAACGTTGAGATTATCGTTTCAAATCCGTCAACCAAAACAAAGGTTTTGATTTTGGAAGCGGACAAAAACGAAATTCTCGCGGAGATTGATGTTCCGACAACGGGCAGCTTGTCGAATTTCGCGGCATTTACTGCAAAGATGAACGCGATTTCGGGTAAACACAAGCTGAAAATTAAGGCGGGCGGCATTTTGTCGCTGAAATCATTCAGACTGTTTTGAGGTAGAATTATGAACAATTCCGAGATTTTTCCGCATATTGACCACACTTTGCTTAAACCAACGGCAACAAAGGCTGAAATTGACGCGCTTTGCCAAGAAGCGATGATTTATAAAACCGCGTCGGTTTGCATTCCGGCGTGCTATGTGGAGTACGCGGCAATCAGCTTTCCCGAGCTGAATATTTGCACGGTTGTCGGCTTTCCGCTCGGTTACTCGACAACCGCGATAAAATGCTCCGAGGCTGTCGGCGCAATTAACAGCGGTGCCAGCGAAATTGATATGGTTGTTAACCTTACAGATGTCAAGAACGGCAATTTTGACGCGGTAAAGAGTGAGATAAAGGCACTGAAATACGTCTGCGGACAGAAGATTTTGAAGGTTATCGTCGAAACGTGTTATCTCACCGAGGAGGAGAAAATCAAGCTCTGCGAGTGCGTGACCGAGGCGGGCGCGGATTATATCAAAACTTCGACCGGATTTGGCACGACGGGTGCAGATATCGAGGATATTCGTCTGTTTAAAAAACACATAGGCAAGAACGTGAAAATCAAGGCTGCGGGCGGGATTAAGACCAAGGAGCAGCTCGAAATGTTCTTGAACGAGGGCTGCGACAGGATTGGCACAAGCTCGGCTGTAAAGCTGCTGACAAGCGGTAAATAAGAGGGTGATTGAATGACCAAGCGCGTTTTTCTGATAGTTTTGGACAGCTTTGGCGTGGGTGAAATGCCCGACGCTGCGGATTTCGGCGACAAGGGCGCGAACACTCTGCGTTCTTGCTTTAACACGGGAAAGCTGAATGTACCGAATATGGCAAAAATGGGGCTTTTCAACATCGACGGAGTTGAAATCGGTGAGAAAGAAACCGCTCCCGAGGGCGCTTTTCTGCGGCTCTCGGAGCTTTCCAAAGGTAAGGACACAACCACCGGTCACTGGGAAATTGCGGGACTTGTAAGCGAAAAAGCGTTTCCGACATTTCCGGACGGTTTTCCGAGCGAGGTTATCGGTGAATTCGAGCGCAGAACCGGCAGAAAGACGCTTTGCAACAAGCCGTATTCGGGAACAAAGGTTATCGCGGATTACGGCGAGGAGCACATAAAAACGGGCGCGTTGATTGTCTACACGTCCGCGGACAGCGTTTTTCAGATTGCTGCACACGAGGACGTTGTTCCCGTGGAGGAGCTTTACAAATACTGCGAAATCGCGCGTGAAATTCTTCAGGGGGATTTTGCAGTGGGGAGAGTTATCGCGCGTCCTTTCGAGGGCGAACACCCGTTTAAGAGAACATCGAGACGGCACGATTTTTCGCTTGTTCCGCCGAAAAACACATTGTTTGATGTCTTGAAAGAAAACGGTCTCGACACAATCGGAGTGGGCAAAATTTTCGACATCTTCGCGGGAAAAAGCGTTTCGGACTGCGACAGGAGAATAGGAAACGCGGTTGATATGGAAATCACGTCCGATTATCAGCAAAAGTCTTTTCACGGACTTTGCTTTACAAATCTTGTGGATTTTGATATGCAGTTCGGTCACCGCCGCGACGCTTTGGGCTACGCAAACGCGCTGAACGAGTTTGACGAGTGGCTCGGGGATTTCAAGGCAAAAATGCGCCCCGACGACGTTCTTATCATAACCGCAGACCACGGCTGCGACCCTTGCCATAGTGGTACAGACCACACGCGCGAGTATATTCCCGTGCTGATTTACGGCGAGGGGATAAAGCCCGCAAATCTCGGCACAAGAGCGGGATTTTGCGATATCGCGGCAACTGTGCTCGAGCTTCTGAACGTAAAAGGCGAAATAAACGGCAGCAGCTTTGCCGATAAAATTCGGGGTTGATTATGTACAATTTTACCGTTAGACCTGCGACAATCAAGGACGCGGAGGCGATTTGCAAGTACAACAAAACTCACGGCAGAAGCGCGCTTTCACTTGAGGACACCGAAGCTGCTTTGCGTGAAATCATCAGCGACGGCACAAACAAGGTTCTTGTGGCAATTCATTCGCAGCACATCGCGGGCTATGTTTACGCAAGGGAAATCACAAGTTTAACCGAGCCGCGGTATATTGAAATTGTGGATTGGGGTTTGAGCAATTACTACCGAAAAATCGGTGCGGGAACAGCGCTTGCTCAAGCGGTAAGACAGTGGGCGGAGCAGATGATTGCCGCGAAAATTGTGTTCTCGGCAAAGATTTACGATTTGGAAAAATTCAAGGCATTTGAAGAGGATAATTACATAAAAGACGAGCGTTCTCTGGTATTTTACAGAAAATTGTAAGCTTTTTATGTTAAAAAATACACATAAACCGAAAGGAAGATAAAAATGAGCGAATGTACACACGATTGTTCAAGCTGTTCGGAAAGCTGTTCCGAGCGTGACCCGAAGAGTTTTCTCGAGAAACCGCACGAGCTGTCGAACATCAAAAAGGTGATTGGAATTGTCAGCGGCAAGGGCGGCGTCGGAAAATCCCTCGTCACTTGTATGAGCGCTGTTCTGATGAACAGACGCGGCTTCAATACCGCAGTTCTTGACGCGGATATCACGGGTCCGTCCGTTCCGAAAGCGTTTGGCATCAAGGAAAAGGCAACCGGCGACCAAAACGCGATTTTCCCCGTGAAATCCAAAAAGGGAATTAAGGTTATGAGCGTGAACTTGCTGCTCCCTGATGAAACCGCTCCCGTTGTATGGAGAGGCCCAATTATCGCGGGTACGGCAAAGCAGTTCTGGACGGACGTTATTTGGGACGACGTTGACTATATGTTCGTCGATATGCCTCCGGGAACCGGTGATGTTCCGCTCACCGTTTTTCAGTCAATCCCGCTTGACGGTATAATTGTCGTTACTTCTCCGCAGGAGTTGGTTTCGATGATTGTCGGAAAAGCGCTTAAAATGGCGGAGATGATGAACGTTCCGATTATCGGTCTTGTCGAGAATATGAGCTATGTGGTTTGCCCCGACTGCGGTAAACACATCAACGTTTTCGGTGAAAGCCACATCGACGAAACTGCGAAGAAATTCAACCTCAAGGTTCTTGCAAAGCTGCCGATTGACCCTGAAATCGCAAAGCTGGTTGACAGCGGAATGTTGGAGCTTATGGAAAGTGAAGCAGCCGACCCGATTGCCGACGCAGTGGAGGAATTTTGCAAATGAGCAGGGGAGATAAGGCCTACGAGTTTTTCACGAGCGGCTACAACTGCTCTCAAGCGGTAACTCTCGCGTATTCCGACCTTTTTGGAATGGAACCCGAACAGCTCACGAAGATTTCGGGCGGTTTCGGCGGCGGAATGGGCAGAATGAGAGAGGTCTGCGGCGCGTTTTCGGGAATTGTAATGGTTTTGAGCCAAGCCTATGGTTACACAGACCCAAAAGATACCGAGGGCAAAAAAGCGCTTTACGAGAAAATCCGCGCGGCTGCCGAGCAGTTCAAAAAGGACAACGGAAGCATAATCTGCAAGGAGCTTCTCGGTCTTGAAAAGCCGGAAAAAACGGCTCAACCCGACGCGAGAACTCCCGAGTATTATCAGAAACGTCCGTGCCCGCTGCTTTGCAAATACGCGGCGGAGCTTGCCGAAACGATGCTCGAAAAAGAATAAAGAAAAACGGCAGCCTGAAAACTGCCGTTTTTTATGTGAAATAGTTGTCGAGATAAGCCTTGAACGCTTTGGGGTCTTCTTTAATTTTGTTCTTAATTAAATCAGCATTTTCAGAATTTTCGGCAGCGATTTCAAGGTAATATTTTTGCTTCGCTGATTCCTCGTCCATAATTCTCACGCCGATTGTACAGCTTCCGTCCGAGTTCTGAATGTAACGCACAGCAAGAAACGAGCTGTTTTTCTTCATTGCGTCGCGGGTGTAAACGCGAACAGCCTCCTTGAACATTTTGTCGCGAACAGAAGGCTGGATTGATGCGCCGAGGTCTTTGGCAGCTTTTATGCCCATCGCGGTGTTTGAGTACACAATCTCGCCGTCAACATCGGTTACATCAAGCAGATGCCCCGAAGCCTTTTCAAGCGCGGACATAAGGTTGAAATAATTCACCGCGTCCTCAAGCGAGGTTATTTCAATCAGCTCGTTCTTCGACAGCGGACAGCCGAGCGAGTAAATCAAATGGCAAATCAAAACGCAGATGTCGTCGATTTCGGACACGCGTATTCTTGGAACTTCCACGGAATTCTCCTTTCAAATATTCGGATTTTCAATCAGCGCGGACAGCAAAGCGATATTCATCGCCGACTCAACGCACGGAACAGCTCTCGGTACAACGCAAGGGTCGTGTCTGCCCTTGATAACAAGCTCCGTGTCGCGTTTTTCCTTGAAATCCACGGTTTTCTGCGGACGGGAAATAGACGGAGTCGGCTTGAAGGCAACCCTGAAAACAATCGGCATTCCCGAGCTTATTCCGCCGAGAATTCCGCCGTGGTTGTTGGTTTTGGTGAGAATTTTCTCGTCTTGAACGTAAAACTCATCGTTATTTTCGCTGCCAAACAAATCCGTGCAGTCGAATCCGTTGCCGAATTCGATTCCCTTAACAGCCGGAATTGCAAAAACCAAGCTCGAAATTATATTTTCGAGCCCGTCAAGCATCGGCGAGCCAACTCCCGCGGGAAAACCAACCGCTGCACATTCGATGATACCGCCAACGCTGTTCAAATCCATTCTTGCCGAGTTTATCACTTCGCGCATCTTTTCCTCGGCTTCATCGGAAGTAACGGGAAAAGTGCGTGTTTTAACCGAGTTGAGTTGTTCAGCGGTAACGTTAACAGGGTCAAATCGTTCATCGAGAACGTTCTTGATTTTAATGATATGCGCGCCGACAGTTATCCCACGATGCTCGAGAATTTGCGCGCAAATCGCTCCCGCAAAGCAAAGCGGCGCAGTAAGTCTGCCCGAAAAATGTCCTCCGCCGCGAGGGTCGTTTGCACCGTTGTAGCGCAAAAATCCCGTGTAATCAGCGTGAGCGGGGCGCGCCGTGCTGATAAGATTTCCGTAATCGCCCGAGTGCTGGTCGGAGTTGTAAATCACGGCAGCAAGCGGCGTTCCCGTAGTTTTCCCCTCATAAAGCCCCGAGAGAATTTCGGGAATGTCCTTTTCGCTGCGCATCGTAGACGTGCCGTCCTTTTTGGGAGCGCGCCGCGCCATAAAATCCCCGATTTTATCAAGGTCAATCGGTTCACCAGCAGGCAGATTGTCCAAAACAACCCCGATACCTTTTCCGTGACTTTCGCCGAAAATCGAGAACTTAATCCCGCCGTTAAAACTTGATGACATAACAAACTCCTATCAAATTACTCAAATCTCCTCGAAAATCCCGCCGAGCGCTCTGTAAACCTCGAAGAAATTTGGAAAAGATTTGGAAACGCACTCTGCGCCGCGAATTATCAGCGGCTTTTCGCATCTTGTCGCGGCGATTGCCATTGACATCGCAATTCTGTGGTCGTTGAAACAGCCGACCTCGCCGCCCTTGAACGTTCCCACACCTTCAATTTCAAGCGTATCGGCTGTAGATTTCACCTTGCCGCCGATTTTATTCAGGCAGTCTTCCATTGCCGCCAAACGGTCGCACTCTTTTATTCTTAACCGCGCGACGTTTGTTATACGGCTTTTCCCGTCGCAAAAGCAGCCGAGCACCGATAAAATCGGCACCAAATCGGGAATATCCGAGCAGTCCAGCTCAAACGCTTTCCGACCGGCAGCTTTTTTGCAAATATCAACGATAGCTTTGTCGCCTTGCAGCGAGTTTTCGTTAAGCCCCGCAATTTCAATCGTTGAACCAAGCGAATTTGCCACATAAAAGAACGCCGCCTGCGAATAATCGCCCTCAACCGCACCCGAAAAAGGCACAAGACGCTGATTTCCCCTGACAAAATAACCTGTTTCTGTTTCGCTAATTTCGCACCCGAAATCCCGCAGAACGCCGATTGTTATGTCAACATAAGGCTTGGATTGCAGGGGAGAGGTGAGCACGATTTCGCTTTCCTCGTTCAACAGCGGCAGCGCAAAAAGCAGTCCCGTGATAAACTGCGAGGAAATTCCCCCGTCAATCTCAAATCTTCCTCCGGTCAATTTCCCGTGAACCAAGCACGGCAGATTGTCACCATTTTCGGGCAATCTGAAGGTAATTCCGTGCTTTGGAAGCTCGTCGAGAAACGGCGTAATCGGTCTTTGCGGGAGCTTTCCGCGACCGATAAACTCCGTGTCAACTCCGAGCGCGCAGGCAACCGGTATCAGAAATCTCAACGTTGAACCCGACTCGCAGCAATCCAAAACGGCTTTATCGGGAGATTTTTTTATTCCTTCAATCACCGCTGTGTTGTTGCTGAAGCTGATTTTTGCTCCGAGCGCCTTCATACAGTCCGTTGTTGCCGTGATATCAACGGAAGGGAAGAGGTTGGAAATCGTGGAAACCCCGTCCGAGAGCGCCGCCGCGATTATCATACGGTGAGCGACGCTTTTTGACGGCGGCACGACAACTTTTCCCGACAATTTTGTAGGCGTAACTTTTATATCCATATCAGCTCTCCAAAAAATCCTTGTATTCCTCAACCGACATCTTCACAACCTCGCTTTTGCCGATATCCGAGCAAATTACTATGTTCATTCCGCTCGAGAGGTGCTTTTTGTCGCGAAGAGAGAGCGTGTACAGTTCGTCAAGCGGCGCTTTGTCGGTTATCGGCAAGCCGCATTTTACCAGCAGCTTGTCCAGCTTATCGGCAACGCCCGCCTTACACATACATCTGCGCTCGGCAATATGCGTGAAAACGCTCATTCCGACGGCAACCGCGTGACCGTGGGCAATTCCCGTATAGTTGTAGTATTTCTCGAGCGCGTGAGCCAGAGTGTGCCCGAAATTCAGGAGCATTCGCTCGCCTTTTTCACGCTCGTCCGCTTCGACAACCTTTCCCTTAATCGAAACATTTCGTTTCATTATATCAACCATATTTTCCGAGATATCCTTTGTCGAGAGGATTTCAAACAACTCGGGCGATTTAATCATACCGTGCTTGATAACCTCCGCCATTCCGTCCGAGAAAAACTCGGGTGTGAGCGTTTTAAGGGTATCGGTGTCGCAGATAACCAACTTTGGCTGGTGAAAAGCGCCGACAAGATTTTTGCCCGCGTTGATATTAACAGCGGTTTTTCCGCCGACAGAGCTGTCTGATTGACTGACAACGGTCGTGGGAATTTGCACAAAATCAATCCCGCGCATAAAAGTTGCCGCAGCATAGCCCGCGGTATCTCCGACAACTCCGCCGCCGAGTGCTACGATGAAATCAGAACGAGTGAAATTGTTCTCCGCGAGGAACTCGTAAATTCCTATCAAAGTAGTATGATTTTTAGACGCTTCGCCGTGCGGAAAAACGAACTTTTTCGCGGAAATTCCCGCGTTTTCAAGCGATTTCATAACTCTTTCGCCGTAAAGTCGGTCAACGTTATCGTCCGTCACAACGCACGCTTTTTTTGATTTCATTACCGCGGAAATATACTCTCCCGCGTTATCGAGAATTCCTTTGTCAAGCAATATATCGTAGGTTGAGCTTGCTTTTACCGTAACTTTTTCCATTTCAATTCCTCCAATCCACAATAATTATTTTACCATATACCACGGAAAATTTCAAGTGTTTTTGCAAAGAAAAGGGCAAAGCCGCGAAAACTATTGACAAATTCAAAAGAAATTCTTATAATATTTATAAGACCAATTATTGAACAAAATAATACTTGAAAGGAGAATTTCTTTTGAAAAAGAATGAAATTAAGGCGACTGCGCTTGCTCTTTGCGGAGCTTTGGCATTATGCGGATGCTCTCAAAAACCAAGCAGCGACTC
Source organism: uncultured Ruminococcus sp. (assembly GCA_964551225.1). GTDB lineage: Bacteria > Bacillota > Clostridia > Oscillospirales > Ruminococcaceae > CAG-115. Next base: position 22,532 of record CAZKBF010000008.1, on the reverse strand, counting down.
ATCAACGGGAACAAGCAGCAATATCAGCAGTGTTGACAGCAGTACAGAAAATAGTTACAGTTCATCAGTCACTTCATCGGCTGTTTCTTCGGTTTCTTCTGTTAGTTCAACTTCGTCTGCGGAAAGCGTAAGTTCCTCTGAAAGCAGTTCAAATACATCGTCTTCAACAACGGCAACTTCAGCTAGCTCGTCAACTACAATAAACGAACCCGTTCGGTCCACTTCATCTTCTGTAGAACAAACTGTTGAGAGCGAACCGGAATGGACGGAGAGTTCATATAGTGCCACTATGTATGTAAATACGGATTGCTATTCTCGTGAAAAACCTATTCTTGGATTTACAAAAGCAAGTCTGTATCATATAAACGACAAGGTAAATGTTGTTGCAAAGACAAATACCGATTATTATAAACTTGATAATGGTGAATTTATTTCTGTAGATTATATTAGCGCAAATAAGATAACTGTTCCATCTTCGTCAAGCAGCGCTTCATCAAGCAAAAGCTCATCAAGCTCAAGCAGTTCCTCACGTCATAGCGATATTGTGTACATAGATATCGGTTCTAGTATCGGACGACCGTTAAGTGACTATTTTAACTGATTTTGTTATTTTTTCGGTTTAACCTTTGAAAGAGGATTGTTTTTTATAGCTTGTTCCATTTGCGAGTTGGAAACGTGGGTGTAAATCTGCGTAGTATTAAGGTTTTCGTGGCCGAGAACGTCCTTGAGAACACGCACGTCAACGCCGTTTTGATACATAAGAGTGGCTGCTGTATGGCGCAGCTTGTGAACGGAAATTCCCATATTGTCCAAACCGCTTGTTTTCAGACATTCCTCGACAATCTGCTGAACGCGGCGGTTTGATATTCGGGTACGGCGCTTGCTCAGGAAAAGCGCGTTTGTGGGTGCCGTCATATCGCGCAAACCCGCGGCAAGACGCTCCTCGTTGTCGGTCACCTCGGGATTTACATAGTCCTTGTAAGCGTTTACACAAGCTTCATTCAGATAAACTATGCGTTCCTTGCTGCCTTTGCCGAGAACCTTGAGCGAATACACAACATTTCCGTCCTTATCGCGCGTTTCACGGATATCATTGAGATTTATCCCGACAAGCTCCGACAAACGCATTCCGCAGTTCAAAAAGAACGTGATAATGCAGTAATCGCGCTTTTTATCAGGCGTATCGATATTCACAAGCAGCTCGAGCGACTGTTCAAGTGTGAGAAATTTAGGGAGCGCGGGCTTGGGGCTTGGCAGCTCCAGATTAGCCAAAGGACTAACCTCAAACATATTCTTGTTGTTTGTGAGAAACTTGTAGAATTGCCGCAAAGCAACAGCCTTGCGATAACGCGCTTTTTGCTCGTTGTCTTTCTGCGTTTTCATATAAACGAGAAATTCCTGCGCAAGCGTTAAATCGACGGATTTAATATCTTCGTCGGTGATATCGGAAATGTCAATTTTTGAAAAATCATCTTCGGGTGCGCCTTTTTTGCGAATTTTATAAAATCTGAAAAAAGTACGCAAATCATTGAAATAATTTTTTACCGTAAGCTCCGAGCGACCTTTGACAATCTGTTCGTAATAAATGAAATCGCGGATTGACTGCGGTGCGCTGTCATAGATTTGTGTGTTTACCATATATTTCCCTCATTTCTGCCTCTCCTTATTGCGTAAAATTTCTATTTTACGCAATTACTTATATTTCTCGAAATAGTCCCCTACAACAAATTATACCATAAATCCGTCCAAACGTCAATACTTGAACAGCTAATTGAAAAAGTTAAGATGTGTAACCACATAAAAAAACCGCCAGCGGTGAGACGCTGACGGAAAAGACAAAGAGAAAAGCAGATAGACCTTGCGGTCTGCTTTCTCCCCTATGATTATTATAACAAATTCAGAGGAGAAAGTCAACAGGAAACGCAAAATATTATTTCTTATTTATCTTAATTTCCAGCTTATGTTTAGCTTTAGGTTCTTCGGGAACGGTTTCCTCGGCGATATATTCGGGAGCCTCGAACCAGAACTTGCTGCCTTGACCAAGATTGCTCTCGGCACCGAACGCGAAGCCGTGCTGTTCGAGAACACTCTTTACGATTGACAAACCGATACCGCTGCCCATTTTAGCACGCTTGTGAGTTGCGGCGCGCTCGCTGACCTTGTAGTACCTGTCCCAAATATACGGAAGATTTTCGGGAGAAATGCCCTCGCCGTGGTCCTCAACCTCAAAGCGCATTTTCCTGTCGCCAGTCCTGTAAAGCCGCACGATAACCTTGTTGTCATCACCCGCATAAATCACGGCGTTGTTGATAAGATTGTAGACAACCTGTTCAATTTTCGTCTTATCGGCAAAAAGAACGATATCATCTTCGGCTTCCAAATCTATGCAAATACCCTGATTTTCCTTGATGATATCAAATCGTGAAATCACCGAGGAAAGCCGCTGCGAGAAATTAAACGCTTCTCTGTGCAGCTCGGTCACGCCGGCTTGCAGCTTCGACAAATCCAAAATATCGGTAACCAGCGAAGAAAGCCTATCGGTTTCGTCGATTATAACCTTGAGGTGCCGTTCACGCTTTTCGGGATTATCACCCGACAAATCCCGTATCATTTCCGCGTACGCCTTAATCATCGTAAGCGGAGTTCTCAAATCGTGGGAAATGTTCGCCATAAGCTCGCGGCGCAAATCATCTGATTTTGCAATTTCCTTTGACGCTGTGGTAAGCGTTGACGAAAGCTGCTTAATCTCGTCAAAATCACTTTTCTCGATTTTCGCGTCAAATTTACCTTGCGGCAAATCCTTCGCGGAATTGTTGATACGAATAATCGGCTCGGAAATTTTCGCCGAGAAAAACGCCGACATAAACACCGTGAGAACCATCATAATTATCCCGACAATTATAAATTGCCGAACGAAAATGCTCACGGTTGTGCCAATCGGCTCAAGGTAGTTGCATATAAAAACGTAAGCCTCGGGGTTATAACGGTCAGCGCCGATATAACTTCCCATCATCAACACGGAGTTGTTTTCTTGGTCATCGCGGAAATTTTTGTAAATCTTGCCGTTCTTGGACTCATCTATGCTCTTGATAAATCCGCTCTTCGCCAAAACCGCCAAAGAAAGACTTCCGCCGAGCTTGTTTGCCGTGTAAGAATAGTTGGAATTGGGAAAATTTATCTCAATGTACATCTTCTTTTCGGCAGCTTGTTGGTTGATAATTTCAACAATATTATCATTTGCCCAGTTCGCGCGAATTTTAACAAAGGTTTCCTCGATTTCATAGGTTTTCATCCAGCTGTAAAAGCTCGGGAACAGTGCTATCAGAAAAACGTAGGTAAACGCCAGCATTGCCATAACGACAACCTCAAAGCGAAACCAAACGCGTACTTTAATACTGCGGAAAAAGCTCATCTCACGCCTCGAATTTATACCCCAAACCGCGAAGCGTTACAATAAACTTGCGGTAAGGACCAAGATTGTTTCGGAGCATTTTTATATGCGTGTCAATAGTTCTGTCATCGCCGAAAAAGTCGTAGCCCCAAACCTCTTCAAGCAGCTTGTTTCTTGTAAGAGCAATGTTCTTGTTTCTCACAAGATAAAACAGCAGGTCGTATTCCTTCGGAGTAAGATTTGCCTTTTCACCGTCGATGAAAACATCGCGTGAAACAAAGTTTATCTCCAGTCCCTCAAACTTTTCAACATCGGAAGAAGCCGGAGCGGGTGCAGCAGACGCAGCATTTCTCTTTACAATCGCATTTACTCTTGCCATAACCTCTTTCGGTGAAAACGGCTTGACAACATAATCGTCAATTCCAAGCTCAAAGCCGAACAGCTTGTCGTATTCTTCGCCGCGCGCCGAAAGCATAAGTACGGGAGTCTGCTTAAACTTGCGGATTTCCTTGCAGGCAAGATATCCGTCAAGTCGCGGCATCATTATGTCCATTATGATGATATCGTAATCCTTTTCCTTTGCCTTTTCGACTGCCTCCATACCGTCGCAAGCCTCGTCAACCTCGTGACCTTCAAATTCCGCGTATTCACGAATTACCTCGCGAATATTTTCTTCGTCGTCAACAACAAGAATTTTATACATATAAAACCTCCAAATCCTGTTAATAATGCTGTAAAAAACGGGCGTTCTCAAATTTTATCAAGAACGCCCCAAGCTAAACAAACACAATGAGGAAATTATGAACATTGCCATCGAACAACAGATTTTAATTGTCCGACAATACAATTATAACTTATAAATATGAAAATGACGTGAAAAAAAGCTGAATGTTTTGTTAACCGAGCCGTTAATTTTCCCCAAAAAAGTCAACAACTTCAAACATCTTCAAATCAACAATATCGGGAATTCCCGTGTCATAATAAGCGTACTCGCTCTGTTCGAGCAACAACTCGCTGTTATTCTCGTTAACAATTATCGGGAGTTTTATGGTAACGGTCATTGTGCCGTTTTTCTCCTCCATATTGAACGAGCCGCCGGTTTCCTCGGCAAACCGCTTTATAATCGGTATCCCGCAGCCTATTCTCTGACACGCGAAGTTCAAATCCGGTGTGCTCTCCCCTTCCTCGGAGCGCGCATTGCATTTATTGGTAACCTGCAAAACCGCGTAAGGAACATCGGTGAATACCGACCGCGAGAGTGTTACCGTCGGGCAGCAGTCCTCGGGTGAATACAAAAGCGCGTTCTGCAAAGCATTTATCAGCGCGGTTACGCAGTGACGCTGGTTTGCCTTGATAAAGTAGTCGTTCTTGTCGGCAAAAAACTCAATCCTTCTGCCGCAGCCTTCCAAAGCGGCATTACAGCGCTCGATAACACCCTCGACCAGCGCGTAAGTATCGATTTTCTTGTATGTAACCTTCGGGTAGAACATATTCGCGTACTCAAAAATGTTCTTCCCGGCGGCGTTGAGGTACATTGTGCTTCTTTGGATATCGGCGAGCTGCTTGATATCGTCGAAGCGCTCCTCGATTTCAAGCTTTTTCTTGAGCGTTGAAAAAGAACCCCACATAACCGCGATGTTATGCTCAAAGTTGTTGATAAACGGGAGAATTTTCTCGTAGATATCGGACTTGTCCGCAATATCAATCAAATCCTCGGAGCTGAAAAGCTCGCAGAGGTACAATTCGCCGTGAACCGAAACCCTTGAACAATACTGTTTCCCGTTCACCACCATAAGAAAGCTCTCGCCGCTTTTGAGCTTTTTGATATTGCTCATTGTGAGATTTTGAACGTTTGTTTTTGAGGTAACAAAGTTCTTTTTGTTGCAGTAAACGACGTTCCAATCCTTGTCAAACAGAATAACGGGATTTGCAAAACCGCTGCAAAAATCCACAATTCTGTCAAGCTCGTTTCTATCCAAAGCAGTCACCGCCCTTAATCTTCGAGTAATTCTTCCATTTCGTCAAGCAGCTTTGAGAAAAGTCCCAGCGCATTCTCTACAGCCGATTTTGACGTCATATCAACGCCAGCGCCCTTCAGCAGCGAAATCGGGTCCTTCGAGCAGCCGCCGCTCAAGAAATTGATATAATCGCGAACAGCAGGCTCACCCTCGTTGAGAATTCTCTGCGAGAGCGCGATTGCCGCAGAAAAGCCCGTAGCGTATTGATAAACGTAATAATCGTTGTAGAAATGCGGAATTCTCGCCCATTCCATATCAAGCTCTTTGTCAACAACCAAATCTTCTCCGTAATAATCGACATTCAGCTTGTGGTAAATTTCGCAAAGATAATCGGCTGTAAGACTTTCACCGCGCTCGGCTTTTTCGTTTATCATCAGCTCAAATTCCGCGAACATTGTCTGACGGTAAAGAGTTGTGCGGAATTGCTCAAGGAAATAGTTCACGAGATAAGCGCGGCGCTTTTTGTCCGTGCAGTTCTTCAAAAGGTGCTGCATAAGCAGGCTTTCGTTGCAGGTTGACGCAACCTCGGCAACAAAAATCACATAATCCGAATAAGCCACGGGCTGATTTTTGTTGGACAGATAGGAGTGAATTGCGTGTCCCATTTCGTGCGCGAGCGTAAATTCGCAGTTGAGCGTGTCCTTGTGGTTCAGCAGAATGAACGGGTGCACACGACAGCCCGCCGAATAACCGCCGCTGCGCTTGCCCTCATTTTCGTAAACGTCAATCCAGCGCTCGTCAATTCCCTTTTTGAATATCGCGCGGTACTTCTCGCCCATCGGTGCCAGCGACTCGTAAACCTCGGCTTTTGCCTGCTCAAAGTCAATTTTATCGTCAACACCGCTCACAATCGGCACATACAAATCATACGGGTGCAGCTCGGAAAGCCCGAGCGCTTTTTTGCGGATTTTCACATATCTGTGCATTAAATCCAAATTCTCGTGAACCGCCTCAATAAGCCGATGATAAACCGCGGTATCAACCTCGTTTCTCGACAAAGCGGCGTCAAGCGTGGAATTGTACTTTTTAGCACGCGCGTGGAAAATCAGCGCCTTAATCTGCCCCGAAAGCATTGCCGCAGAGGTGTTTTTGAAGCTCTCGTAGGTGTGATAAAGACCGTCGAAAGCGGATTTGCGGAGCGTTCTGTCCTCGCTTCTCATAAGCGGGATAAAGCTCTCGTGCGTTATCTGATGCGGGTTCCCGTCTTTGTCGCAGGCGTCGGGGAATTTCAAATCCGCGTCGTTGAACATCGAGAAAATGTTGTCGGGAGAATTCACGATTTCACCCGTAAGCGCGATAATTTTCTCCTCGTTTTCCGAAAGAATATGCTCGCGCTGAACACGAATTTTATCGAGCGCACGGCGATAAAGCTCCAAATCGGGACAGTCCGCGTAAAATTTCTCCAGCGTTTCATCGCTGATTGAAAGCAGCTCCGGCGTGACAAACGCAGACGCGCCGCTTATCCCCACCATCAGAATTTCCAGACGATTTGACATATCCTGATACTTGGAAACGCGCGTGTCCTCGTCACGTTTGCACAAAGCGTAGTAAATCAAGCTGTCAAAAAGCACAGTCAACTCATCGTCCAAACGAAAATACTCAAGCAGCTTCTCGGCACTCTCGGAGAGCTTTCCCTTGAACGAGCTTATTTTTTCCGCATAAGACTGCGCTTTTTTATAGTCATCTTCCCACAAATCGTCGCTAGCGTAGATATCCTCAACCGACCATTTGTATTCCGAGGCAATTTCCGAACGCTCGGGTACTCTTTCAGACATAATTTTTCTCCTATTTCATTCTTTTTTGAATTTTGGGTACTAATATTTTTTCGTAAAACGGCTTGAACAACCCAAGGAAAATATCGTAAATCACGAACGCCACCGCACCCAGTCCCAGCAAAAACAGCGAGGTGTATTTGCCGAACTCGTTCATTTCTTCAAAAAGCTGCGTCATACCGAAAAGATATATCAGCAGCATATAACAGCTGACCGCCGAAACCGCGTAAATTGCCAGCTTCACCAGCCACCGCAGCGGTTTGATTTTGATTTTCTGAAGAAATTCGCGCAATATCGGGTAATAGCCGAGCAAAAACAGGAACATCATCGCTGCTTCGTAGTTTGACGTAATAAGCATACACAAAATGCCCACGGCGATATAGCTCACGATGCCGTATTTTACGCCGAGGCGCTCTCTTATCACCCAAATCAGTATTCCCGCAACCGCAGGCGTGAAATACTCAAAAAACGGCACAAACCCCAGCAGAAACATAAGCGCCAGCGCCAGCCCGCACATTATCCCGCAAAGCGAAACGATATAGCCGATATGCGGATTTTTCTTGCCCGACATACCAAACGCCCCTTATTTTCTCCGCTCCTGACCGTAAAATTCCATACTCTTTTCCTTGCGCTCGCGGCCGTCCTTGAGCAGCTCTTTCAGCTTAACGATATCATCGTTAACCATAGCGTCGCGGTACTCCGAAAGCGAGTTTATGATATTATTTATCTCAAACAGCAGCGGTTCTTTGTTGCACAAAAACAGCCCCGACCACATTTCCTCGTTAAGATAAGCGACTCTTGTCAAATCAAGGAAGCTGCCCGCCGAGAAACCGTCCGCGTTAAACAGCGACGGGCTTTTTACATAAGCGTTTGACACAACGTGCGCAAGCTGCGAGGTGTAAGCGATATTTCTGTCGTGCTGTTCGGGAGTTGCGAGAACAACCTTTCCGAAATTCATACAAGCGCCCAGCGTTGACACCAAATCAATGGCAATCTGCGGGGTGTTTTCGGTTGGTGTGATGATAAAGCTTGCCTTCCTGAATAAGTCACCGTCCGAATAATCAAAGCCCGAGTGCTCCGTACCTGCCATAGGGTGAGTTCCGATGAAAATTACTCCTCTCTCTTCGAGAACAGGTGTGCAGTTTTTCACGATATAGCTCTTGATACCGCAGATATCCATTACAATCGAGCCTTTTTTGAATCTGTCGGCGTTTTCCTTGACAAAATCGACAATAGCCATCGGGTAAAGCGCAACGATTGTCAAATTCGCCTCACCGAGCTTCTCAACAGAGATTTCCTCGTCGATTGCGCCCGCCGCAAGTGCCTTTTTAATCGTTTCCTTGTCCGAGTCTATGCCCATAATGTGGTGGAAAGTGTTGGCTTTGAGAGCCTTGCAGATTGAACCGCCTATGAGACCTAATCCTACTACCGCTATATTCATTTGCATTTCTCCTAATATACAATATATTGTTATTATATCACTTTTTTATGTAAAATGCAAGAGCTTTTTGTTAATAACTGCCAAAAAAATAAAAGGGACACCGAAATGTCCCTTTTTATAGATTTTTCGGAGATTAAGCCTTGCCGACAGAACCGAACAGCTCCATCTTCTCCTTAACGGTAGCCTTGATTGCCTCGGCACCGGGAGCGAGCAGCTTTCTCGGGTCAAAGCCCTTACCCTGCTGGTCCTTGCCCTCTTCGATATACTTTCTTGTTGCCTCGGCAAAGGAGAGCTGGCACTCGGTGTTTACGTTAATCTTTGCAACGCCGAGAGAAATTGCCTTCTTAATCATATCAGCGGGGATACCCGTACCGCCGTGCAGAACGAGCGGCATATCGCCGACTTCCTTCTTGACAGCCTCGAGAGTTTCAAACGAAAGACCGGGCCAGTTTGCGGGATATTTACCGTGAATGTTGCCGATACCTGCGGCAAGCATTGTTACGCCGAGGTCTGCGATAGCCTTGCACTCCTTGGGGTCAGCGCACTCGCCGAGACCAACAACGCCGTCCTCTTCGCCGCCGATAGAACCAACTTCAGCCTCAATCGAAACGCCCAGAACATTGCAAGCGTCTACGAGGATTTTGGTCTTTTCGATATTCTCATCAATCGGATAGTGAGAACCGTCGAACATTATCGAAGAAAAGCCTGCTCTGATGCACTTCTGCGCGCCCTCGAAGGTACCGTGGTCAAGGTGAAGAGCAACAGGAACGGTAATCTTCATTTCCTCAAGCATACCGTTAACCATACCAACGATGGTCTTGAAACCCGTCATATACTTGCCCGCGCCCTCGGATACACCGAGAATAACCGGCGACTTCAACTCTTCCGCAACCGTAAGAATAGACTTTGTCCACTCAAGGTTGTTGATGTTGAACTGACCAACCGCGTACTTGCCGTCGCGAGCCTTGTTAAGCATTTCTTTTGCTGAAACCAACATAAAAAAATCTCCTTTAAAATAAATTCGGATTTAATCCACAAAGTTATTATAACACACTTGTCCGAAAAAAGCAATAATTTTCGGAAAAATTTTCAATATTTTACGAAAAGCGCGATTAAGTATTATGGTCGCTTGTGTGGAACTGCTTCAGGTTTCCGATTTTCTTTGCTCTTTCGCGCATAATGTCGTCAACCTCTTCAACAGTAAGCCCGCGCTCCGCCATCAATACGGCAACGTGATAGAACAAATCGTTAATTTCGTTGGCAAGCTCGTCGTTATCGGCATTTTTCGCCGCGATAACCATTTCCGTACATTCCTCGCCGCACTTTTTGAGAATTTTGTCCAAGCCCTTATCGAAAAGGTAGCAGGTGTAGCTTCCCTCCTGCGGGTTTTCTCTGCGGTTCAGAATTACCTCGTACATTTCCTTGAATGCGTCTGTCATTGTATAACCTCCTGTGTTGTTGGCTCGTCCCACACGATGAATTGACCGAGTGAAGCGAGATTTCTCGGATTTGCGTTGAACGTCAGCAGCTTTTCCGTTTTGCCGTTCAAATCGTTTGCTTTAACAATAATTTTACCGTTTTGGCGGTCGTATTCCGCGAAAATCGGGATTGTGTCTTTAATTCGGCTGTTGCGCAAGCCAACGCCGGTGATGACGTTGAAAAGACTGATTATGGATAGAATACTATCAACGCTCCAGATAACCATACCAATCCCCATCATTGTGTTAGACTGCGACAATTCTTTGAGGTTGTTTAGATTATCAAGATAATATTTTTCGGGGTCAAGGATTATTATGCCTCTTTTCTCTTCCTGCTGCTTGGCGAAATATTCCTCAAAACCCGTTCCTACAAGCATTTCGGCTTCTTCCGCACCCTTTCTGTAATAGTCCGCCTTGCCGAAAAAATACCCGATGCCCACAATAAAGCCTATGGTTATCGCAATCACTATAACCGAAGGCACATTAAAACTGAATTTTACCGCCCTGACGCCTTCCCTGCTGCAGTTTATCATAAATTTAACAATTTGTATTATCTGAACAGTGAACACGGCAGTGCAAATGACCAAAGATACAATGCTGACAATCAACCACACATTCATAAATTACCTCACTTTATTCTGTTGAAAAAGCAAGTTCTGTTTCCCGTGTGACAGGCAGCGCCCGTCTGAATTACCTTAACCAAAAGCGTATCGTCGTCGCAGTCGCCGTATATCTCGACAACCTTTTGCAAATGTCCCGAGGTTGCGCCCTTATTCCAAAGCTCCTGTCGTGAGCGGCTCCAGAACCAAGTGTAGCCCGTTTCCAGCGTCTTTTTGAGGCTCTCCTCGTTCATATACGCAAGCATCAGCACCTCGCCGTTTTCCGCGTCCTGTACAACCGCGGGAATAAGCTCGCCTTTTTTGAAAAATTTCTGTAAATCCATCTTACTCTCCATCATTAAAGCAATACAAAATAATCTCGCTCGGTTCTCCCGTGCAAACAAGGCACTCTTTATCAACACGGTAAGCCTTGGTTTCGTCGTTCACCATATCCTTCGCGTACAGAATCATTCTGCCGTTCTCGTCTGCACCCTTGACAATAAACGAGCCCAAAATTCCGCCCTCGTCCTGACACCACATAAACACAACGTCGCCTTCTTTTGCGTACTTGGGCAAGGTTACGGTTCTGTCACTGTTTATCTTGACGGAATGAGCTGCGCCAAGTCCCGATGAAAGGAGTTGAAACAGCAGCGAGGTGTTGTTCGGGAACGAAACCGAAATTCCTCCTGCGGTTAAGCAAGCCGAAAGATGTTGAGCACCGTATGAACCGATTCCGTCCTCAACGTGATTTTTTGCGTACTCAACCGCTTTTGCACGGTCGTATTTTTCGTCTAATTTCCAACTGTTGCTTCTGCAAAGCAGAACATTGCTGTCATTCTGAACTGCCTCGGGGAATTTCGAGGGGTCGTCGCCGTCCTGATAGAAGTGGAACAGAAATACCTCTTTCAAATCGGTGTAGCAGTCGTAGCACTCCTCATCGGTGATAAAAGCGTATTGACCGTTGTTTCGCATATTGCGGCAAATGACACGCATATGACCATTCTCATCATCGCCAACATACAACAGCGAGTGCAGCATAAGTCCTTCATACGGGCAGAACGTCTGCACAACATCACCGGGGCGCGCGTAATCGGGGAGAGTTACCGTCTGGTCCTCGTTTATCGGGAGAAACTCACCGAAACCAAGTCCCAAGCTTAAAAGCTGAAGGCAAAGTCCCGTTGAGCTTGTGGAATTTGCGGAAAGCCCGCCCGCTTCCATACACTTTGCAATAAAAGGCGCGCAAAGCATAATTCCAACGTCCCAATTCGCCCGCGCCCACGCAATCGAGCTTTCGATATCGTAGGTTTCCGTGGGAGTTTTTTGCGGCGCATACCACATAACCGAGGGCTTGTCCGTGAGCTTTACAAGGTTGTTCTCAAATATGTAATCGCGGTTGTAATCGGTGTAAATTCCGTTGTTATTGTAAATTTCGTTTGCATTTTCAACAAAGTGGTTTCCGATGTAATAGCCGTCGGCGGTGTAACGATTTTGCGAATAATCGGGGACAAATCCGTCCGGTCCCACAATTTCACCGTAAGAAATCTCGGGCGCGTCGATAATCTCGCTGCTCTCGGTTGAACTAGAACTTCCCGAACCGCTTGTTTCCGAGGAACTTCCGCTTGATGTGGAAGAACCTGTTCCCGAATTTGTTGAACTGCTCGAAGTTGATTCTGTGGTTGTTCCGCAGGCTGTCAAAGACAGAATTGAAATTGCAAGTATTGCAGATAAAATTCGTTTTTTCATAATGCTCCTTAAATTCTACAAAATTATACTCAACATCTTATTTTATCACGAATTCAGATTTTTTTCAAGCTATTTTGCGAAAATTTCATTTTTTGTCAAAATGCAGCTATAAAATCAACTCAAAATTGTCGATATCGCGGTATGCGCCGCTCTTGAAACCAACCTCCCGCAGCGTTCCGCAGTATGTGAAGCCAAAATCCTTGTGGAGCTTTTCGCTTGCCTCGTTGCCGCTGGTGATGACCGAAACCACGGTGTGAAGCGATTTGTCGTTTCGGGCAATCTCCAAAATTTCCCCCATAAGCGCCTTTGCAATTCCACGCCGCCTGAAATTAACATCAACGTAAATCGACAGCTCGACCGTTGATTTATACGCCTCTTTTTCCCGATAAGGCGACAAGGACGCGTAACCGACAGCTTTCCCGTCAATTTCCGCGACAATTATTCTGTGACTGCCCGTGTGTGCTCGAAACCATTTTCTGCGGTCATCGAGAGTTTTTTCGTGTAAATCAAGCGTAGCGACGCCGTTTAAAACCTCGTAGTTGTAAATCTCGAGAAGGTCGGGCAAATCGCGCTCTTCGGCATTTCTGATAATCATTTCAAGTCCTCACAGGAATGTTGTGGGTTTTGAGGTGCGCTTTTACCTCGTCAACGGTTAGCTCTTTAAAGTGGAAAAGTGAAGCCGCGAGCGCTGCCGAGGAATTTGTTTTCTCGAAAACCTCGGAAAAATGCTCGATTTTGCCGCAGCCGCCGCTTGCGATAACGGGGATTGTCACGCGTTCGCAGACGAAATTCAGCATATCGATATCAAAACCGCCGCGCACGCCGTCGGTATCGATTGAATTCAGGCAGATTTCACCCGCGCCGCGCTCGGAGATTTCTTTCACCCAATCGCCCAAATCAAGGTTCATATCAACGCGCCCGCCGTTTATGAACACGGAATAGCCGCCCTTGTCGTTGCGCTTCGCGTCAATTCCCACAACAACGCACTGCGAGCCAAAAATTTCCGCTGCGTCGCTGATAAGCTTTGGATTTTTGACAGCCTGCGAGTTTACCGACACCTTGTCCGCACCTGCTCTCAAGGTGTCGCGGAAATCCTCGATTGACGAAATTCCTCCGCCCACGCAAAGCGGCACGAAAACCTGCTCCGCGGTGCGTTTCACAACATCCAGCATAACTCCGCGCCCCTCGTAAGAGGCGGTTATATCGTAAAAAACAAGCTCGTCCGCGCCCTGCTTGTTGTACTCGATAGCAAGCTCCACGGGGTCGCCGATGTCTTTCACGCCCTCAAAATTCACGCCCTTTACAACCTTGCCGTTTCTCACGTCAAGACAGGGTATAATTCTTTTTGCAAGCATAGTTTTCTCCTTTAATTACCCGCAGTTCTGACCGCTTCAGCCAAATCAAGACTGCCCGAATAAATCGATTTTCCGCAGATTGTTCCGTAAAGTCCGAGCTTTTTGCAGATTTTTATGTCCTCAATCGTGTGAACGCCGCCGCTCGCGATAATGTTCGCTTTGCAGCACTTGTTTATTTCGTCAAGCTGCTCTGCGTTTACCCCCGAAAGCGTGCCGTCCTTTGAGATATCCGTGAAAATAATGTACTCAACGCCAACCTCGCTCATCGCCTTTGCAAGCTGCGTGAAATGGACATTTGAGGTTTCGAGCCAGCCTTCTGTTGCCACAAAACCGTTTTTCGCGTCAATTCCCACGGCAATCCGCTCGCCGTATTCCTTCACCGCGTCCTTGACGAGCTGCGGATTTTTCACGGCAGCAGAGCCGATTATCACGCGCGAAATTCCGCCTTTCAGGTACATCTCAACCGTGTCCATCGAGCGAATTCCCCCGCCGACTTCAACCTTCAGCTTGGTGTTTTTTGCCACGTCGAGGAAAATGTCCTTATTCTGTTGAGTGGCGTCCTTTGCGCCGTCAAGGTCAACCATATGTATCCACTCCGCGCCGGCTTTTTCAAACGCTCTCGCGGTATCCATATAGCTGTCGGCAACTTTTTGTACAGTCGCGTAATCGCCCTTGTACAGCCGCACACACTGCCCGTCCTTTATATCGATTGCGGGTAAAATTACCATAAAATTGTCCCCTTTTACAAAATTGTTTCTGTTTATCAACCGTTATTGCGTAAAAGTTTTCTTTTGCGCAATAATCTTACAATTTAGCGAACTTTTTAAGCATTTCAAGTCCAGCTTCGCCGCTCTTTTCGGGGTGAAACTGCGCGCCGTAAACGTTGCCGTTAAAGACAAGCGCAGGCACTTTCATTCCGTAATCGCAGTAAGCCGCGACATTTTCGCTCGGGCAATCCGCCGCATAAGAGTGCACAAAATAGACGTATTCCCCGCCCTTTTCGAGCAGCTTGCACGGCTTATTGAGTTCAAGTTCGTTCCAGCCGATATGCGGGATAGGAAGATTTTCGGGCGTCATCAGCTTAACGCTGCCCTTTATCAACCCAAGTCCGTCCGTTTCCTCAAACTCGTAACCTTTCTCAAAAAGCATCTGCATACCGAGGCAAATCCCCAAAAGCGGCTTTTTCTGCACTTCTTCCTTGATAACCTCAACAAGTCCGCTTTCACCCAGCATTCTCATAGCGTCGGGAAAAGCGCCCACTCCCGGCAGAATTAACCTGTCCGCAGCACGCAAATCCTCGGCTTTTTTTGTTACCTTATTCTCAATTCCGAGATAGTCCAGCGCGTTTTTCACACTGAAAAGGTTTCCCGCGCCGTAATCGATTATTGCTGTCATATCAACTCACCTTTCGTCAGGAAAATTTTTTCAGAATTCAGCTTGATATGCTCCATTATGTGACCGATATTTCCCTCGCCCGCATACTCGCGCATATCAAAAAAATTACAGTCAAGCCCGCTCCAAAAAAGTGGATTTTCCTCGCCTTTTATTTGTACATCACGCTTGAGCTGCCCCGCGTAAACTTCGACATAGCAAGGGTCGAGCGGATAAGTGAAATCCATAAGGTGAGTAAGTCCGATATCTTGCCGCGTTATTCCCGTTTCCTCAAAAAGCTCGCGATAAGCAGCTTCTTCGCCGCTTTCGCCCGTCTCAATCTTCCCGCCGACAAAGTTTTTCAGCCCTTTGTACGGGTCTTTTTTTCTCTTACACATAAGCATTTTCTCACCGTCAGCCGAGAAAACGACAATAAGGTTATACCCTTGCATTAAAGCACACCCTTTGTCGAAACCACGCCGCCCGAATTTTGTCTTGTCGCCGTTTTAAGCGCGTAAGCAAGCGCCTTGAAAAGAGCTTCTGCCTTGTGATGGTCGTTTTTGCCGTACTCGCAGCGCAGGTGGAGAGTTATCCCCGCATTAAACGCGAACGCTCTCATAAACTCCTCAATAAGACAGGTGTCAAGCTCGCCGATTTTCTCGTTCACGAACTCCGCGTTGAACACGAGAAACGGTCTGCCGCTGATATCAACCGCGCAGAAGCCGAGCGCTTCGTCCATCGGAATAAAAGCACTTCCGTAACGCACAATTCCGCCCTTGTCGCCGAGTGCCTCAAAAAACGCTTTTCCGAGGACAATTCCCACGTCCTCGGCGGTGTGATGACCGTCAACCTCAAGGTCGCCTTTGGCTGCGAGCGTAAGCCCGAACCCGCCGTGAACCCCAAGCGCGGTCAGCATATGGTCAAGAAAACCTATACCCGTTTTGATTTTCACTTCCCCGCCGTCCAGATTTAGCGACGCGGAAATAACGGTTTCCTTTGTTTTTCTGGTAATGTCTGCTTTTCTCATAATTTTCCTCAATTTCCATCTTTTCTCACTGCAATCGAGTTTGCGTGAGCGGTGAGCTGTTCGCGATTTGCAATCAGAATAATATCGTCCGCTGCGTCAAGAAGCGCGTCCTTTGTGTAGCAAATGTAGCTTGAACGCTTTACAAAGCTGTCAACACCGAGCGGTGAGTAAAATCTCGCCGTGCCGCCCGTGGGAAGAACGTGGTTCGGACCTGCGTAATAGTCGCCGAGAGGCTCGGGAGAGTGGTTTCCGAGGAACAGCGAGCCGACGTTGTCGAGCTTGCCGATGTACTCCATCGGGTTTTCGCAGCAAACCTCAAGGTGCTCGGGAGCAATTTTGTTCGCAATCTCAACCGCGTAATCCATATCATCGCAGACAATAATCGCGCCGTAATTTTTCAGCGACTCCTCGATGATTTCTTTTCTTGAAAGGTACTGAATTTGACGCTCGATTTCAGCCTTTGTCTTTTCGGCAATTTCACGGCTTGTGGTAATCATAATCGCGCTTGCGAGCTTGTCGTGTTCAGCCTGCGACATCAAATCTGCGGCAAGGTAAACGGGGTTTGCCGTTTCGTCCGCGAGAACAAGAATTTCGCTCGGACCCGCAACCATATCGATATCAACGTTACCGTAAACGAGCTTTTTCGCGGTTGCCACAAAAATGTTGCCGGGGCCAACTATTTTCGACACGCGCGGAATTTCCTCGGTACCGTAAGCAAGCGCGGCAATCGCCTGCGCGCCGCCCGTAAGGTAAATTCTATCAACGCCGCAAAGCGCCGCCGCAACAAGAATATCCTTGTTCACCGAACCGTCTTTAAGCGGCGGCGTTACCATAATTACCTCTTTAACGCCGGCAATTTTCGCGGGAATTGCGTTCATCAAAACCGATGACGGATAAGCCGCCGTGCCGCCCGGAACGTACAGTCCAACCTTGTCCAAACCGCGAACGCGCTGTCCCATAATAACGCCGTTTTCTTCGGTTACGCAAAAGCCTTCGCGCTTTTGTTTAGCGTGAAAAGCCGTGATATTCTCAACGGCATTCAGCATCGCCTCAACAAATTCGGGCGATTTCTCGTTTGCCTCGGTGAGCGCGTCCTGAATTGCCTCGTCGGGAACACGGTAATATTTTGCGTTCGGGCAGTCGAACTTCGCTGTATAAGCCTTTACAGCCTTGTCGCCGTTTTGCTTTACGTCCTCGAGAATTGCCTTTACGGTTTTCTCAACCTCCGCGCCGACTTCACCCGCGCGTTTTTCGGTTTCGGCGAGAAAAACCTTTTCATCGCCGTTTGCTTCGATAATTCTTATCATTACAAATTCTCCTTAATCAGATTTACAATCTCCAAAATCCGCTCCTGTTTGAGCTTTATGCTGACGGTGTTTGCGATAAGCCTTGCCGATACCGGAGCAACGTCCTCGACAACCTCAAGACCGTTTTCCTTGAGAGTTGTACCCGTTTCGACAATATCCACAATTCCGTCCGAAAGCCCAACCAGCGGTGCCAGCTCAACCGAGCCCTCGATTTTCACAATATCCACGTCAATTCCCTTGTTTTCAAAGAAATTGCGCGTAACCTCGGGGTATTTTGTGGCAACGGTTTTCACGCCGTAACCGCTGTAAAAATCCGTTCCCTTTTTAACGGCAAGCGCAAATTTGCATTTCCCGAAACCCAAATCCGCGATTTCGTAGAACTTCCCGCCGTGCTCCATTATCGTGTCTTTTCCAACAACACCGAGGTCGCAGACGCCGTGCTCAACGTATGTAATAACATCTGCCGCCTTCGCAAGAACCACTTCAATATTCTCGTTCGGAATTGTAAGAATAAGCCGTCTGCCCTTTTCGCGGAGGTCTGTGACATCGTAGCCGATTTTCTCCAGCAAGTCAACGGCTTTATTCTCAATCCTGCCCTTCGTGAGCGCAATTCTGATTTTCTTGTTCTCCACGGTCACACCTCCCTGCTTTCGATTTCGCCGTTTTCGTCAATTATTTCGAGCTTGTGTATACCGTGAGCTTTCGCGAATTTTTCCGCGCATCTCGGGCACTCGCCGTTGAAATTGCGAACAGTCAATCCCTCGGAAATCAGCTTCTCGCAGTGTTTGAGCGCAGCAATTTTGTTCTTTGAGAACACAAGCACATCTGCTGTTTTCGTGAGTGATTTGCCCTTATTTTTGAGATAAACCTTCGCCGCCGCCTCGATATTAACCGCAAAACCAACCGCCTTCGCAGCTGTTCCGCCGAACTCCCCGATAAGCGAGTCATAGCGTCCGCCCGACAAAACCGGCTGTCCGTAGCCCTCGACGTAGCCCTTGAAATTTATGCCCGTGTAGTAATTTTTCTTGTTCACAAGTCCCAAATCAACGCGGATTTTCTCCTCGGGAACAATTTCCGACAACTCACGGCACAGCTTTTCAAGCCGCGCGAGCTTTTGTTCAAGTGCCTCGCCGTGAAGGTGCTTTCGAGCCTGTTCAAACACCTCAAAACCGCCGAAAAGTCTCGGCAGCATTTTCAGAGCCTCGGCTGATTTGTCCTCATTTTCGAGGAGAAAATCAAGCGCGGGCAGATTTTTGTTCTCGATAATCTGACGAAGATTATCAATCTGCTCCTCGTCCGAGAAATCGTATTGTGAAAGCAGCTCGCTGAAAATGCCGCTGTCACCGATTTCAAGGCGATAATCCTCGTCGCACTCCTTGAGCGCTTTTGCGGCAAGAAACAGCGCCTCGTAATCCGAGTCCTCGTTGTCGCCGCCGATTATCTCAATTCCGCTCTGCTCAAATTCGTCATCGCGGCCGCTGTCCTTTGGATTAACCATAAAAATGCTTTGATTGTAGAACAGCTTCAGCGGCAGCTCTTCGCCGCGAAGTCTTGTCGCGCAAAGTCTTGCAATCGGCATTGTGTTGTCGGGGCGAAGCACCATCAATCGATTTTTTCCGTCAACGAGCTTGTACATCGTTTCGGGCGAAAAATGCCGCGTTTTGCCGTTGAAAACATCGTAAAATTCTATTCCGGGCGTAATCACCTCGGAGTAGCCGTAACTCTCGAAAATTCCCGTAATTCTCTCCTCGAGCAGCCGTTTTGCCGCGCACTCCTCAAAGAGCAAGTCCCGAGTACCCTCGGGCGTAAGCCAATCGTTTCTTCTCATATTTTCCTCTCGTTCCCTTTACTTTAGCGTGATAACGTGCTATTATATTATCACATCACTATAATATAATAGCACATTAAATATAATTTGTCAAGCAAAGCTGAATTTTTCGCCAAATTTGCCTAAAATTTTAAACAATGTTGAATTTTACATATCAAAAAGTGTGAATTGAGCGGACTGCTGGAAGCCGTTGAACACGCCCATTTCCTTCAGCTTTTCGATAACCGTGCTGTTCACGCCGCTTAACGATTGAATTTCATCGATACTCAAAGCGTCGCCGCTGTCGATAACCTCTTTGAGCTTAATCGCCGCCGTTTCACCGCAGCCCGAAACCGCCATAAACGGCATTCGCAGCTTCCCGTCCTCGACAACATAAGTGACCGCATTAGACTTTTTCGCGTCAACGGGCAGAACGTCAATTCCGCGCGCCATCATTTCGTAAACCAGCAGCAGCGCGTCAAGAGTACCTTCTTCTTTAGCGGTGGGCTTGGGGTTGTTGCGGATATCCTGAATGCGCTGTTTAACGGCTTCCTTGCCCCTTAAAATTACCTCAAGCTCCATATTTTCCGTGTGCTTTGTGAGAGTTGCCGCGTAGAACTCGCAGGGCTTGTGTATCTTGAACCACGCAAGCTTAACCGCCGCCGTTACATAAGCCGCCGCGTGCGCTTTCGGGAACATATACTTGATTTTTTTACAGCTCTCAACGTACCAATCGGGAACGTCGTTGTCCTTGAATGCTTGATAAATCGTGTCATCAAACAGCTTTTTCGCGTTGCCCTTACGCGTGATTTCCATTATCTTGAACGCAAGCCCCGGCTCAACGCCCTTGTGCATAAGGTAAACCATAATGCTGTCGCGCGTTCCGATAACGTTGGAAATTGTACAAGTGCCGTTTTTAATCAAATCCTGCGCGTTGCCAACCCAAACGTCCGTGCCGTGCGAAAGTCCCGATATTTGCAGCAAATCCGAGAAATTCTTCGGCTGCGCGTCCTGAAGCATTTGCATTGAAAAACCCGTGCCGAATTCGGGTATTCCGAAAGTGCCGCTTTTGACGCCGATATCCTCTTGCAGATTGAGCGGCTCGGTTGATACGAACAGCTTGTACACAAGCGGGTCCGAGGTCGGCACGTCGGCGATTTTCATTCCCGTCATATCCTCAAGGTGCTTGTAGAGCGTCGGCACATCGTGTCCCAGCTCATCGAGCTTCAAAATCGTGTCGTGAAGCGCGTGGAAGTCGAAGTGCGTTGTAATCATATCGCTCTCTGTTTTATCGGCGGGGTGCTGAACAGGCGTGAAATCGTACACCTCGTAATCGTTCGGCACAACAACCATTCCGCCGGGGTGCTGCGAGGTTGTTCTCTTGACGCCCGTGCAGCCGATTGTTAAGCGCTCAATTTCCGCGTTGTTAAGCGAAAGTCCGTGGTCATCGCAGTATTTTTTGACAAAACCAAACGCTGTTTTCTCTTTAACAGCCGAGATAGTTCCTGCTTTAAAGACGTGGTCTTTACCGAACAATTCTTCTGTGTAGCGGTGAACCTTGCCCTGAACCTCGCCCGAGAAATTCAAGTCGATATCGGGTGATTTATCGCCGTGAAATCCAAGGAACGTTTCAAACGGGATATCGTGACCGTCGCGTATCATATCAATCCCGCAGTTCGGGCAGTTTTTCGGAGGCAGATCAAATCCCGAGCCAACCGAGCCGTCTGTTATAAACTCGCTGTGTCGGCACTTCGGGCAGCGATAATGCGGTGCAAGCGGGTTAACCTCGGAAATGCCCGACATTATCGCGACAAACGACGAGCCTACCGAGCCTCTTGAACCAACGAGATAGCCGTTTTCCTCGGAGTATTTCACGAGCTTTTGCGCAATCATATAAAGCACCGCAAAACCGTGTTCGATGATAGAATCAAGCTCGCGTTTCAGGCGACTCTCAACAATTTCGGGAAGCTCCTTGCCGTCCTCCCTGTACCACGCGTCTGCTCTGCCCCAGCACAAATCCTTAAGCTCCTGCTCCGCACCGTCAATGGACGGAGTGAACGTGCCTTTGGGAATTGGTCTGATGTCGCCGTCAATCATATCGGCGATTTTATTCGTGTTGGTTACGACAACCTCAAACGCCTTCTCCTCGCCGAGATACTCGAATTCCTTGAGCATTTCATCGGTTGTTCTGAAGTATAAATCCGCTTGATGGTCAGCGTCCTTGTAGCCCTGTCCCGCCTGCAAAATCTTGCGGAAAATACCGTCCTCTTTGTCCTTGAAATGAACGTCGCAGGTTGCCACGCAGAGCTTTCCGTGCTTTTCGGCAAGTCTCACAATTTTGCGATTGAGCATACGCAGCGCCTCGTTGTCGGGCACTCTTCCCTCACGCACAAGAAACTCGTTGTTGCAAATCGGCTGGATTTCATAGTAATCGTAAATCGAAGCAATTTCATCGATTTCCTCGGGTGATTTCTCGTCAAGTATTGCCCTAAAAAGCTCTCCCGCCTCGCACGCCGAGCCGATAAGCAATCCCTCGCGGTGCTTTTGCAGTTCAGAGAGCGGAATACGCGGCTTTTTGTAGAAATATTCAAGGTTTGAAAGCGAAATCAGCTTGTAAAGGTTCTTCAGACCAACCTTGTTCTGCACGAGAATAATCATATGATAAGTCGGAAGCTTTTTCGCGTCAACGCCGCCGAACAAGTCGTTCAAATCGCCGAGCTTTTCGAGCTTGCCGAGTTTTTCCGCGTCGCCCAGCAGGCACTGAAAGATTTTCGCCAACATTCTCGCATCATCAACAGCGCGGTGGTGGTTGAAATCACCGAGCTTGTACTCTTTGGCAACGGTATCGAGCTTGTGGTTTTTGAGGCGCGGCAAAGCTGCTCGGCAAATTCCCACGGTATCGACAAAATTGAATTTATAGTCGATATTCTGCCTTGCGCAAGCGGCTCTGATAAACGATGTATCAAAATTCGCGTTGTGCGCGACAAGCACGCCGCTGCCCGCAAATTTTATAAATTCTTCGAGCGCGTCCTTTTCCGAGGGCGCGTTTTCAACCATTTCATCAGTAATTCCCGTAATCTCGGTAATCTGCTCGGGAATAGGCATTTCGGGATTTACAAAAGTCCCGAACTCTTCGATAATCTCACGGTTCTTGACTTTAATTGCACCGATTTCGGTTATCCTGTCGGTTTTTGAGGAAAGCCCCGTTGTTTCGAGGTCGAAA
>CAZKBF010000007.1:0-95539 GCA_964551225.1 uncultured Ruminococcus sp. | reverse complement strand
GCTTTTGTGTAGCTTCGGCGGCTGAACTCGCGTTGGCTTTGGGTAACTCGCGCGGCTGTTGTGCAGCTTCGGCGGCTGAACCGGCGTTGGATTGGGGCAACATGGTCGGGTGCTCGGCAGCTAGGTCAGCTGTTTCAAAAGCACTTGAAAAATCTTGCCGAATGTGGTATAATTGAACAAAAATAAAGGGGGAAAATAAATGGTATTATTTGTAAACTGCTGTCCGCGCGACAGCTCACGCACAGAGCGGCTTGCAAGAAAGCTTCTCGACAAGCTCGGCGAGTTTGAAGAGGTTAATCCCGAGAGGGAAGGGCTTGTTCCGCTTGACAACGAGCGGCTGAATTACCGCACGGCGCTGCTTGAAAAGGGTGATTTGTCCGACGATATTTTCAAGTACGCAAAGCAGTTCGCCGCCGCCGAGACGATTGTTATCGCGGCACCGTACTGGGATTTGTCGTTCCCGTCAATCCTCAAGGTCTACATCGAGAGCATCTACGTCACCGGAATTGTCTCGAAATACTCTGGCGACGGTACCCCGAAAGGGCTTTGCAAAGCCAAAACGCTCTATTACGTCACGACAGCCGGCGGTCCTTATGACGGGCGGTTTAGCTTCGATTATCTGAAGGAGCTCGCCGAGAGCTTTTTCGGTATCGAGAAAACGGTTCTGATTAAGGCAGAAATGCTCGATATTATCGGAAACAATCCCGAGGAAATTCTCGCAGAGCGTGTGAAATTCTATGAACTAGACTGAATAATTACAAAGCCGTTTGAGTGAAATCAAGCGGCTTTTGGTTTTCCAAAACTTTTTTGCAAAAAAGCTATTGACAGCGGAAAATGTTTATGGTATAATTAAACCACAAACGGTAATTCCATTCTAATCCTGTTTGAAAATCATAGAATAAATCATTGTAAAAAGGAGAGCATTATGGAGTACAAGAAATATCAGCACGTTGAAAGATACGGACAGCCCGAGGTTGTGGGTATTGAGAATGGAACGTGCTGGGTGTTCCCGAAGATTGACGGAAGCAACGGCTGCGTGTGGCTGGGTGACGACGGCGCGGTCAAGGCGGGCGGCAGAAACCGCGAGCTTTCCGAAACCGACAACAACCGCGGTTTTTACGGCAAGGTGACAAAAGACGAGCGCTTTGCCGCTTATTTCAAAAAGCACCCCGACCATATCCTTTACGGCGAGTGGCTTATTCCGCATACTTTGAGGAACTATCAGGACAGCGCGTGGAGGAAATTCTATGTGTTTGACGTTGTCGTAGACGGGGATTACGTTCCGTATGAGCAGTACAGGGAGTGGCTTGAGGAATTTGGTATCGAGTATGTGCCGCTGATAAAATCGCTGGAAAATCCCGATTATGAGCAGCTTGTCGAGTGCCTCGAGCACAACGGCTTTCTCACCCTTGAAGGCGGCAACACCGGCGAGGGTATTGTTATCAAAAACTACGATTACCGCAACAAAGAAGGCTTGAGAAAATGGGCGAAAATTATTTCTGCGGAGTTCCGCGAAAAGCACGGCACAAAGGAAGAGGATACGGTTGAGCAGAGAATTCTGTTCGATTTCGTAACAAGCGCGTTCATCGAAAAGGAGTTCGCGAAACTCACGCAAGACCGCGAGTGGAGCCCGAAAATGACGCCGCAGCTTTTCAACACGGTCTTCCACGTCCTTATCGAAGAGGAAATTTGGAATATCCTCAAAAAGTACAAGAACCCCACAATAAATTTCAGTGTGCTGAACTACCTCGTTATCAAGAAGATTAAAGAGGTCAAAAGCGACATCTTCAAGTCATAAAACACAAAGCCTCTCGGGGAAACTCGGGAGGCTTTTTTTGTGAAAAAATCGCCCCAAGCTCAATCTCGGGGCGATTTGGAATATATACCAAAGCAAGATTTGCACACCGCGGCTTCGGGGTGAAGTGGGCGATTGCAAACCAAGATTAGCGCAGCCCCTGCGGCGGAAAAGCCACAAAAATACAGGAGAGCCACCCGCGGCTTTTGGCAATTTCGTGCGAAGTGCGAAATTGCCAAAAACGCAAGGAGGTCGGTCCTTTGGACCGACCTCACTGGAGCTGGTGAACGGACTCGAACCCCCGACCTGCGCATTACGAATGCGCTGCTCTACCGACTGAGCTACACCAGCAATTTAACGTTACTATTATAGCACAACGAAAACGTTTTGTCAAGTACTTTTTTCAAAAAAAGAGAACCGACAGGCAAAAATCCCGCCGGCTCTCATAAATTACACATTTTCAGAGGATAATGCAAATCAGACCGCCGCAGCCGTCGTTGATGATTCTGCCGATTGTTTCCTGGAGCTTCATTCTGGCGTCCTGCGGCATTCGGTTGAGCTTGTTGTGCAAGCCCTCGTTGACCAAATCCGAGAGCGATTTCCCGAAAATATTGCTCTCCCAGATTTTCGTCGGGTTCTCCTCAAAGTCATTGAGAAGGTAGCTGATAAGCTCCTCGGACTGCTTTTCGCTGCCGACGATAGGGTTTATTTCCGTGGTAATATTCGCGCTCATCATGTGGATTGACGGCGCGGACGCTTTCAGCCGCACGCCATATTTCCCGCCCTGCTTGATAATCTGCGGCTCTTCCAGCGTGAGTTCGTCCATCTGCGGTAGCACAATCCCGTAGCCCGTTGCCTCAACCTCGTCAAGCGCGTTTTTCACACGCTCGTATCTGCGCTTGATGTTCGCAAGCTCAATCATACACGGCATAAGGTCGTTCTCGCTGTTGAGTTCAAGCCCCGTTGCCTCGCCGAGAATTTTGTAGAACAGCTCGTTTTCAAGCGTGATGTCAACAACACCCGAGCCTGTTCCCAAATCAATGTCGGTTGCCTCCGCACGCTTGACGTAATCGCACTGCAAAACGCTTTCCGCGCAGGTCTTAATATCATTGATTCCGTGAATTTCGGCAGCCGCTGCCTTAATACACGAGAAAACGTCCTTCTTGAGCCAGTGTTCCTTGTCAAGCGCGGAAATCCAACGCGGCATCTTGATTTTAACCTCGCGGACGGGGAATTTCAGCAGCACCTCGCCGAGAATTTCCTTGATTTTGTCCTCGTCCATATCAACGCAGTTCAGCGGGATAACGCGGCTCTGATACTTCTTGGACAACTCGCCGGCAAGCTTTTTGCTCTCGGGACTGTCGGGATTTGCGCAGTTCAGCAGGACAACAAACGGCTTGTTAATCTCGTTCAGCTCGGAGATTATGCGCTCTTCCGCCTGCTCGTATTCCTCGCGCGGAATGTCGGTTATCGAGCCGTCCGTGGTGATGACGATACCGATTGTCGAGTGGTCGGTGATAACCTTTCGCGTGCCGACTTCGGCTGCCATATTGAACGGGATTTCCTCGTCAAACCACGGTGTAATCACCATTCGCGGCGCTTCGTTTTCGATATAACCGATTGCGCTCGGGACAATGTACCCCACGCAGTCAATCAGCCGCACGTTCATTTTCACGTCGTCAACTTGAATGGAAACCGCTTCTTCCGGCACGAATTTCGGCTCGGTTGTCATAATCGTTTTTCCCGCCGAGGACTGCGGAAGCTCATCGTTTGCGCGCTCGCGGCGGTATTCATCGGGAATGTTCGGGATAACGAGGTCGTTCATAAAACGGCTTATAAAGGTGGATTTTCCCGAGCGCACGGGTCCCACAACTCCGAGGTAAATATTCCCGCCTGTTCTTTTTGCTATATCCGAGTAAATGCTGTTCATCAATTAAATCTCCTTTCCGTAACTTTTAATCGTTCAGACCGTGGGAATAATAATCATACCCGAAAGCGCCGCCTGTTCATCGGAAATATCGTTTTCTTCCATAAGCGCCTTGACCGTTGTATTATACGCTTTGGCAATGCTCCAGCAGTCCGACTGCTCATCGGTGTAGCAAATCCGCAGCGCGAACTCGTCGTTTTTCGCCTTTGGCTTATCATCGCGAACCGTAACCTCGCTTACCGCGTCCGCTGTCACAACATCGCAGAGCACGCCTTTTAGCTCTGTGAGCGCGGACAGTTCAATCGCGCCGTCCGATTTTATCGAGAAATCGGTGCCGGTGATTTTTGCGGCAAACTGCGCGGCGGTGTTCTCGGTGATGTCGGAAACGGGGATAACCTGTCGGAACGCCTCCTGTTTTTCGAGATAGAACGGCGCGCCCTCGGCGTTTTTCCCGTAAACACAACCGCAGAGCATTCCCGAAAACTCGGGTTCACCGTTTTCACCCGCACGCAGAACGGGATTTTTAATCTCGGCGCGGCAGTCCCACACGGAGCGTATCTCGAAATTCTCTGCGGTGACGTTCATTTTAAGGGTGAGCGTCTGCGAAAGCGGTCGGGGAGAGGTGTTGAGGCGAAGCGTGTTTGTGAGGAACTCGGTTTCGTATTCTGTCGAATAAACGTCAACGGGGAAAGCCGCTCGTTCCGCTTTCCAAGCCTTTGCGGAGCACTCCGCGCTTATTCTGCACGAGATAATGCCGCTGTCGGTTTTCGGGATAAGCTCGAAATCAAGAATATTGAGCGTCGGTACGGTGACGTGCTCGTCGGTAATTCCCGCAATGTCCAAAATCGCGCTTATCGGGATTTCGGCGGTCATTTTTTCAGCCTCGGAGCAGCCGTTTGACTCGGCGTTCGGCAAGCCGTAGAGCGCGCTCACGATAACAGAGCCCTTCACAACCGCCTTATCTGCGACAATTCTCACATCGGTAACCTTCGGGCAAGCGCTGCTCTGCATTATAAAGGCAACGCCCGCCGAGCCTGTTTCGATTTCCTCGGAGCTCAAAATCTGCTTTTTCGCGTAGAGCGTTCTCCCGCAGCACGTTACGGCGCGCGATTTTACCTGAAGTCCATCGGGGATATCGCAGAGCTTGTTCTCGCGGCAGCTCTCTGCTTTTATCCGACAGGAAACCGCGCCGCGAACGTCAATCCTTCTCGGAGAAACGGCACGGCAGGTGCAGTAATCCTGCTTCATCTCGAACGTCAGCCACGGTGAAACGGCGTCCTTGCGGGTGATGTCGATGAGCTTTGAGTAGGTGTAGCGCTGGTCGATGCAAAAGACATCGGAGCTGTTCTCGGCGAGATAGAGCGCCTTTATGTACACAACGCCGTCCAGCGAGAGTTTTCCGTCGCTCGACACGCTGTACGACACGATTTTCGGCGTGAGCGAGCAGGACAGAATTTTGAAGATATCGGGGCAGTAATCCGGCAGCACATAGTCCAGCTCCACGCCCTGTTCCGTTTGTCCGTCAAAAATAATTTCGTCGATGAAAACGGCGGTTTTGCTTGTTTCTTCCATTAAAAGTTTCCTCCTTATATTTTCCGCGGGGGTAAAAAGTCTTACAACATACTGTATGCTTGTTTTGTACAAAGTATGATTTAATTTCCCGCAGTATTCGCAAAAGCTCTTGAAAAAATTTTCCGTTTGTGTTATAATGTATGATGTATTCTTGTGCGAATATTTTTCATCTCTTTCGGAATACTATTGTAAAAACGTACAAGAGGTGCAAAAATGAGTCATAAAAACGAGGTTTCCGAGGAGAAGGCTCCGTTTTCGGAGGAGCAAAACCAGCAGATTATCGATATGGGAATAATCGCGTCGCCAAACGCGCCGTACAACATTCACTGCCTGTCGATAATCGGGCAAATTGAGGGGCACTATATCCTCCCGCCGCAGAACAAAACGACAAAATACGAGCATATTATCCCCGCGCTCGTGTCAATCGAACAGGACAGCTCGGTTGAGGGCTTGCTTATCGTGCTGAACACGGTCGGCGGGGACGTTGAAGCGGGGCTGGCAATCGCCGAGCTTATCGCGGGTATCTCAAAGCCAACCGTGTCGATAGTTGTCGGCGGCGGTCATTCGATAGGTGTGCCGCTTGCGGTTTCGGCGAAGGAGAGCTTCATCGTGCCGTCCGCGACGATGACCATTCACCCTGTTCGTATGAACGGAATGATGCTCGGCGTGCCGCAGACGATGAACTATTTCGAGAAAATGCAGGACAGAATTACGCGCTTCGTGACGAAAAACAGCCACATCTCACCCGAACGTTTCAAGGAGCTGATGATGGAGCGCGACGAGCTGGTGCTCGACATCGGCACGGTTTTGGACGGGAAAAGCGCGGTTCAAGAGGGGCTTATCGATAATTTGGGTTCGCTCTCGGACGCTGTAAAACGGCTGTACGAGCTGATTGAGAAGGACAAGTCGAACAATCCCCGAAAAGCTCCCGCAAAATCCGAGAAGTCCTCGAAATCAACAAAATCCTCAAAGTCAACAAAGTCCGCGAAATCAACCAAAAATTCCTCGGCAAAGGACGATAAAAAGCAGAAAACCGTTGCCGTGAAGTCGCGAAACGCCGAGCTTAACGGCGCGTTTTACGGCGGGAGCGCGGTTATGCGGGATTTGCGGGGTGAACAGCGATGATACCGTTTGACAAGCTGAACACGGTTTTCGCGGCGCTTCCCGATGAACCCGCGCCCGATGTTGACGAGGAAAAGGAAAAAGTGAAAAGAATTATCGCGGCTGATACAATGCGGCTTTGGTTTATCGGAAATTAAATTGACAAAATAAATCCGTTCCCGCGCGGGAACGGACGTGAATTGAAAGGTACATATTATGGATTACATTACGGTTATAGTACAGGCGATTGTGCAGGGACTCACGGAGTTTCTCCCCGTGTCAAGCTCGGGACATCTCTCGGTTGTCCAGCACATCACGGGCGTGAACGGCGAAGCAGCGCTGATTTTGTCCATCGTGCTCCATTTGGGAACGCTCGCGGCGGTTTGCATTGCGTTTCGCAAGACAATCTGGGGTATGATTAAGGAATTTTTCCTGATGTTTCGCGATATTTTCACGGGAAAATTCTCGTGGAAAAAGATGAACGCAAACCGCAGAATGATGATAATGGTTATCATCGCGACGCTGATTTTAATTCCCGCGTATCTTTTCAAGGACTTTTTCACCGCGCGTCAGGGAGACGGCGATATCATTTTCGAGGGCGCGGCGTTCCTGTTCACGGCAATGCTTTTGTTTATGTCCGACCGCTGCGGCGGAGTGAAAACGGGCGAGCAGATGACGGTCAAGGACGGCGTTATCGTGGGACTTTTCCAATGCGTGGCGCTGTTTCCGGGCGTTTCGCGCTCGGGCTCGACCACTGCCGCGGGACTTTTCTGCGGGCTTGAGAAAAACACGGCGGTGACCTTCGCGTTTATCCTCGGTATTCCCGCAATCCTCGGCGGAAGCGTGCTCGAAATCGGCGAGGCTGTGAAGAGCGATATCCAGCTCGACTGGCTTGCGCTGGGCGTTGGATTTTTCATCGCGGCGGTTGTCGGGTTTTTGGCGATAAAGCTGGTGAAATGGCTGCTCGAAAAAGACCGCTTCAAGATTTTCGGCATCTACACCGCGATAATCGGTGTGGCTTGCCTTGCGGGCGGTATCTGGGAAAACGTCACGGGCAACACGCTTGCTTCGCTTTTTGCACAATAATTTGATACGATTTACATAACTTTGGGGTGAAAAAATGGCAGAGAAAAAATCGGGTTCCCGCACAACGGGAACTACGGGGAAAACCAAATCCAAATCAACATCAACAGCGCGTTCCAAAAAGGCGCTCGAAGAACAGCGTCTGCGCGAGGAAGCGCTCCGAAAAAGCAAGAAAAATCGGAAAATCGCGTCGGTGATTTTGCTGGCGGTCGGCGTTGTGCTGACGCTTATCGCGATTATCCCCGGCAGCGAGGGCTGGCGCGCGCTCCACGACGTAATGCACGGTCTTTTCGGCATTCCCGCGTACACCGTCGGACCGCTCACGATAACGCTTGCCGTGCTTATTTCGTCCAACCGACCGAACGTTTCGTTCACTGTCGCGAAATTCATCTTCGCGCAGCTTATCTTATGCGCCGCGTTTGAGATTTTCATCACCGGCAAGGTTAACGGCGAGAACTTCGGCGATGTTGTCGTAAAGCTGTTTGAGAACGGAAAGAACTTCGCGGGCGGCGGATTTTTCGCGCTGTTTTTGGGTGTGCCGCTGCTGTTTCTCGGGCAGCTCGGCGCGGGTATTATCATTGTGATAATAATGCTCGTGTGCATTTTGCTGATGATAGATATGCCGCTGAACGAGATTTTCGGGAAAATCGGCAAGGGCGTGAAGAAAGCCGGTGCGAAAACCGCGCAGGGTATCGAGCGCCGCCGTGAGCAGTCCGCCGCGCTTAATCAGGAGTACCGCCGTATTCACGAGGAAGAAAAGGAGCGCCGCCGCGCTGCCGTTCAGACTACCAATAAAATCGAGCGCGATTTGCAAAAGGACGCGAAAAAACGCGCGCAGCTTGAGGATATGAAGGACGTTGTGGGGAGCGTCGGGAAAACCGGTTCGCCCGAGAAAGCTGCGCAAAAGCCCGAAAAAACGCCTCCCGTGAAGCTGCCGCCCGAGCGCGACAACTCCAAAATTCTCGAGGAACAGCGTCAGGATTCGCGCGACTATCGCGAGGCGCTGAAGAAATATATGGAGAAAAAGCACCCGATTATGCGTGAGCCCGAGCCGCCCGACCCCGAGCGTTTTGTGGACAATGACGCGGATTTGGTGCCGATTGTCGAGGCTCTGGACAAGCTCAACGCGGAAAAAGGTCCTGCGCGCGTGTCGAAAATCGTGGACGCGCCGCGTGAAAATATCGTGTACTCCGATGATTTGAAGCAGCCGCGTGTTGACGTAACGCGGGCTGAAAAGCCTGTTTCCGTGCAGAATAACCTCGATGTTGACAGCATTTCCGAGGTTGACGAGGGCGAGCTGCCGTTTGATTTGGACGATATTCTTGACGAAGCTGCGCCCGAAAAGCAGCCCGAGCCCGTAAAGCCGATTGTACAGCAGCCTGTTCGTGAGAAGCAGCTCACGCTTTCCGACGTGTACACCTTGCCGCCGATGACGCTTCTGAACGAGGTGAAAAAGCCCGCGAAGCCCGATGATATCGAGAACGAAATTCATTCCAACGCGCAAAAGCTGGTCGAAACGCTCAAGAGCTTCGGCGTTACGACAACGTTTCTCGGTGCTTCGAGAGGTCCTTCGGTAACGCGCTACGAGCTTCAGCTCGCGCCCGGTGTGAAAATCTCGAAAATCACGGCGCTTGCCGATGATGTTGCGCTTAACCTCGCGGTTTCCGGCGTGAGAATTGCGCCCGTGCCCGACAAGGCTGCCGTGGGTATCGAAATCCCGAACAAGGTTAAGGAAACCGTGTTCTTCCGCGAGCTTGTCGATAACGAGAACTTCAAAAAGACCTTCCCGAACAAGCTCGACAGCGTTCTCGGC
Organism: uncultured Ruminococcus sp.; assembly: GCA_964551225.1. Lineage (GTDB taxonomy): Bacteria > Bacillota > Clostridia > Oscillospirales > Ruminococcaceae > CAG-115. The sequence goes on along the minus strand of CAZKBF010000007.1, from coordinate 86,248 downwards.
AAAGACATCAGCGGCGAAACGGTGCGCTGTAACGTGTCGAAAATGCCGCACTTGCTGATTGCGGGAACGACAGGCTCGGGTAAATCCGTCTGCGTGAACTCAATCATAATGAGCATTCTGATGAAATCCACGCCCTCGGACGTGCGCCTGATAATGGTTGACCCGAAGCAGGTTGAGTTTATGATGTACAACGGTATCCCGCATCTGCTGATACCCGTTGTCACCGACCCGAAAAAGGCTGCGGGCGCGCTCGCGTGGGCGGTAACCGAGATGGAAAACCGCTACACGCTCTTCTCCGAGAACAACGTGAGAAACATCGACGGCTTCAACGAGCTGGTCGAAAAGGGCGTTATAGACAGCGAGCTTATGCCGAGAATCGTCATTTTCATCGATGAGCTTGCCGATTTGATGATGGCGTCGCCGAAGGACGTTGAGGACAGCATTGTTCGCCTCGCGCAAAAGGCAAGAGCCGCGGGTATGCACCTCGTTATCGCAACGCAAAAGCCCACGGTACAGGTTGTCACGGGCTTGATTAAGGGCAACATTCCGTCAAGAATTGCGCTGATGGTTGCTTCTCAAGTGGACAGCCGCGTAATCCTCGACGCGTCCGGTGCCGAAAAGCTGCTCGGAAACGGCGATATGCTGTATATGCCTGTGGGTTCGCCGAAGCCGATTAGACTTCAGGGCTGCTACGTTTCCGATGATGAAGTGGAACGTGTTGTCGAGTTCATCAAGCAGACGTTCAGCGCGGAGTACGATGAGAGCATTATGGCTGAAATCGAGCGTCAGACCGAGATTGTTACAAATAACGATAAATCTGCGGCTGTTGACGACAGCGACGGTGATGACGCAGACGAGAAGCTGAATGACGCGATTGAATTTGTCGTGACCGCAGGGCAGGCAAGTACCTCGGCTCTTCAGCGGCATCTGAAGCTGGGTTACGGGCGCGCCGCGCGTTTAATCGACACGATGGAGAAAATGGGTATTGTTGGACCTTACGAGGGCAGCAAGCCGCGCGCCGTGCTTATGACCAAACAGGAATGGTACGAGAGAAAATTAAGGAATTGAAATGTACAGAAACGATGAAATGATGAAAAAGCTGGACGAGTTCCTGCTTGATGTGCAAAAACCGTCGCGGTATATCGGCGGCGAAAGCGGAAGCGTTTACAAGGACAAGGAAAACGTGGACGTGAGGTTTGCGTTCTGCTTCCCCGACACCTATGAAATCGGTATGTCGCACCTCGGAATGAAAATCCTCTACGGGCTGAAAAACCGCGTGCCGAATTATTGGTGCGAGCGCGTTTTTATGCCGCTTCCCGATATGGAGCAGAAAATGCGCGAACGCGGGATACCGCTCTACGCTCTCGAAAGCCTTGACCCGATTAAGGATTTCGATTTTATCGGCTTTACGATACAGTATGAGTTGTGCTACACGACAATCCTCGAGATGCTGGATTTGGCGGGAGTTTCCGTTCTCGCAAGCGAACGAACCGCGCTTACTCCTATTATAATAGGCGGCGGACCGTGCGTGTGCAACGCCGAGCCGCTTTGCGATTTCTTCGATTTGTTTGCAATCGGCGAGGGCGAGGAGATGAACCTTGAGCTGATGCGGCTTATGGAGGAGTGCAAGAAAAACGGCGCGACAAAAGCCGAGTTTCTCGAAAAAGCCGCGCAAATCGAGGGGATTTACGTTCCGTCAATGTACGACGTTTCCTACAACGAGGACGGAACGGTGCAGAAAATTACCGCGAAAAATCCCGCTCCCGAGCAGGTGAAAAAGCGCGTTATCAAGGACTTTGACAGCGTTTATTCGCCCGACAATTTTGTCGTTCCGTTCACCGATATCGTCCACAACCGTGCTGTTGTCGAGGTGCTTCGCGGGTGTATTCGCGGCTGCCGTTTCTGTCAGGCGGGGTTCATCTACCGACCGTTTCGCGAGAAGAAAACCGACACGGTGCTCGAACAGACGAAAACGCTCTGCGAGAACACGGGCTACGATGAGGTTTCGCTCTCGTCGCTCTCCACAAGCGATTTCTCGGACATCGAGGGGCTGCTCTCCACGCTCACCTCGTACACCTCGAAAAACCGCATAAACCTGTCGCTCCCGTCACTGCGCGTTGACCGTTTCAGCGAGAAAATCTTCGAGGAAATCTCGGCGGTGCGCAAGAGCGGTCTTACCTTCGCGCCCGAAGCGGGAACGCAGCGACTGCGCGATGTTATCAACAAAAACATCAAGGAAAGCGATGTTTTAAGCAGCGCGAAAATCGCCTTCGAGGGCGGCTACACGTCGATTAAGCTGTACTTTATGCTCGGTCTTCCCACCGAAACCGATGACGATATCCGCGGAATTTACGCGCTCGCGAAGGCGGTTATCGACGAGTTTTACCAAAACCCCAACCGCAAAAAAGGCAAGTCGCCGAGCGTGTCGATTTCGCTGTCAACGTTCATTCCGAAGCCGTTCACGCCGTTTGAATTCGAGCCGCAGGCAAGCGAAGCGGAAATCAAGCGCAAACAAAAGCTGATAACCGAAATCTGCGTTGACAAGAAAATCAACATTTCGTGGTCGAAATACGATGTTTCGCTGCTGGAAGCGGTTCTCGCAAGAGGTGACAGGCGTGTGGGAAAAGCGATTTATCTCGCGTGGAAAAAAGGCTGCGTGCTGGACGGCTGGGACGAGTATTTCGATTTCGGCAAGTGGAAAGAAGCGTTTGCGGAGTGCGGGCTTTCGATGGAGTTTTACGCGAACAGAACACGTTCCTACGAGGAAATCGCGCCGTGGAGCCACATAAATATGCTGGTTTCGCGCGAGTTTTTTGTTGAGGAGAACAAGCGCGCTCACGCGGAACTGACCACGCCGAATTGCCGTGAAAAGTGCTCAAACTGCGGTGTAATCAGGAATATCGGCGGCGACTGCTGCAAGAAGATTTGAGGTGAAGCGAAATGCCAAACGTAAACACGCGCGTGTTTTTCAGCAAAACCGACCGCGCAAAATATATCTCGCACCTTGATTTGTACCGCGTTTTTCAGCGCGCGATTATAAAATCGAAGCTCCCCGTGTGGTACACCGAGGGCTTCAACCCGCATTTGTACATTCAGTTTATGCTGCCGCTGTCGCTGGGACAAGAGGGCTTGCGCGAGGCTGCGGATTTCCGCCTGACCGAGGATATTTCGCCCGATGAAGTGACCGAGCGGCTGAATGCGTCGCTCCCGCTTGATTTGCGGATAATCGAAACCGCCGTGCCCGTGATGAAAAACACAGATATTGTTGAAGCGGAGTACGAAATCGAAGCCGAGCTTTCGCGCGAGAAATTCGCGGAATTTGCACAAAGTGAGAAAATTCTCGTTGAGAAAAAGACGAAAAAGGGCGTCTCCGAAATCGACCTCAAGCCCAACATCAAAAAGCTCGAAATCGGCGATATAATCACGGTTCGCTTGCCCGCGGGAAACGAGTTTAACCTAAATCCCGCGCTGCTTTTTGAAGCGTATGAAAAATACTCGGGTGAGAAAATTCCTCGGTTGAAAATAACAAGAACAGTAATTTTCGCGGGGAACGGCGAGGAGTTCCGATAATTTCGGGTATTTGTAATAAAAATGTAATAAATTTTTTAGTAAAATTGCTTGATTTTTCGGAAAGAATATGTTACAATATCAATATTAAGGCAACGGAAAAGGTGACAGCCGTAAATTGTGCGGCGTTGCCTTAAATAAAGGGGGAAATCAGAGGAAAATGGCAAACCCAAACAACAGAAGGAAAAATCCGATGCCAAAGGTTCCGCGCTCGATTGTCGTGATGTACATACTGATGATAATCGTGCTTTTGGGGCTTTGCACGGGCGTTTTCATCGTTCTGTTTTCAAACGTCACCGACGACTCGAAAAAATCCTCGTCAACAAGCAGTTACCCGTTGATTGATACCTCAAGCAGCTCCACACAAAGCTCTGTTTCAACAAGCAGCTCAATAACCGAAACAAGCAGCTCCACGGACGTTGTTTTCACAAGTACTGAGAGTTCCACGGAATCAAGTACCGAGAGCAGCTCGAGCAGCTTGGATATTATTTGGGGAGAAACACCGTCGGAGAGCTTCGATTTGAATTTCTTCGCGGACGATTTGTTCATCGGCGACAGCATTTTCACGGGACTTTACCTCTATCCGGGTTATCTTGAAATGTCGCAGGTTGCCGCGGGAGTTGGCTTAACGCCGTACAAGGCGTACACCTCGGCGCTTGATGACAAGGGCGTGACTGCTGTCGAATACGCGAAGCAAAAACAGCCGAAGCGCATTTTCATTATGCTCGGCAGCAACGCTATGGCGGGAACCGACCACAGCAGCCTTCAGGAGAGTTATCGCGAGCTGGTGAGCAGGCTGATGGGGGCTTGTCCGAACGCGGATATCTGCTGCATCTCAATTACGCCGACCGCGCGCAAGAACGATTACCCGAATATCAGCAACAGCGAGGTGCGCGAGGTTAACAAGTACATCAAGAGTATGTGCTCGGAGCTTGGGCTCAAATACTGCGACCTGTACAGCCTCATAAGCGACGAGGACGGCTATTTCCTCGACGATTACGCCGAGGTTGACGGAATGCATTTTAAGGGGAGAACCTACGCGGTTCTTCTGTCGGAATTGCAAAGAATAATGTAAAAGAACAGGAGAAGGATTATGAAAAAGATTTTGTTATCGGTAATTACAGCGGCGCTCGTTTGCGGACTTTGCGGCTGCGGTTCATCAACAAGCGGCTCGTCAAGCAGCTCTAGCAGCGTTTCCCAAACAACGCTTTCTGCAAAAGAGAAGGCTGAAAAGCTGCTCGGAGCGGTTGAGTTCCCGTCAATGGTTGAGGTGACTGCGGATAAGCTCGACATCTACTTCGGTATCGCAGAGGACGAGGTTAAGGAGTATAGCGTGTACATTTGCGGCTCTGCGGCAATGCCCGATGAATTCGGCATTTTTGTTGCAAAGGACGCGGATACTGCGGCTAAAATCAAGACTGCGGTTGAGAAGAGAATTGAGGCGCAGAAAAAGACCTATTCGGACTACAAGCCCGATGAGATGTACAAAATTGACGACAGCTTTGTCGATGTGAACGGAAGCACCGTTTGCTACGCGATTTGCGCAGACAACACAAAGGCGGCGGAAATTCTCAAGTAAAGCGAAAGAAGAGGTGAGCTTATGGGCATCGAGTGTGCCGTAATTTCAGGATTGTTCGTGATTTTCATAGCAGTTTTTCTCTACACAAAGCGCAAACAGTGGGCGTTGGCAACGCTCCCGCTGCTGCTCGTGCCGCTTACCGATGTTACGATTGAGTACCTGCTGAAGAAGGCGTTTAACGTTGACGTGACGGTATTCGGGGGAATTTTGGCGCTGGTTATCGCGGTTGCGGTATCGGCGGCTTGGGTTGGCTTTTTGGCGGGACACCTCGACCAAAAGCGCTACAAGGCAACCTATATCAGTATAACAAACCTGTTCAACGTGGCGCTCGCGGCGATTGTCATCAGCAATATCCTCTCGAAGGCAGCGCTTGACGCAAATATTCCCGCAAACGGCTTGTGATAAACCGCAGCGCTTGACAAAATAGACAGCTTTGTTCCCGAGAATTTTGGAAATAACCGATTTGTTTTAATGTAAAGATTTTTTGATTTTGGCAAAATGTGTTGACAAGTCGAAAAAAGTGTGCTATAATAAATTTGGTATTTTTATTTCCAAAATTTGAAAGGTGGTTAATATAATGTTTTGTGAAAAATGCGGCGCGCAGATTCCTGACGGAACAGAAACGATGTGCGCAAATTGCCGTGCGAGATTTGGCGGAGTTCAGCCGAATTATGGTCAGCCCGTTCAGCCTGTTCAGCCCGCACAGCCGATGGGTCAGCCTGTTCAGCCGATGGGACAGCCTGTTCAGCAGCCCGGTGCACCGAAGAGCGATTTCTCGCTGAACACGATTACGGGAAATCCGATGCTTATGATGGTAATCAGACTTGCTCTCGGTGCGATTTCGCTCTGGGCGGCGTTTGGCCCTCTGCTTGCATACATCACTGTTGGAAACAGTCTGATGAAGATGAGCTTCAGCTTTATGGGCGTGAACAGTATGGCAGGTGCATTGGGCAGCAAGGTTGCCCCGCAGTTTGTTCCCATACTCATACTGATGATATTGGCAATTCTGCTCGCACTTGCGGGAATTGTTCTTACAATTCTTCCCAAAGTTGCTCCGCAGGTTAAGCTCCCGCTCCCGTCCTACGCTTCTTATGGGGCAACCGCAGGCGCGCTTCTTCTCTCGATTATCTCGCAGTTCATCACAATCGGCTTTGTCGCAGGAGGCGGCAGCGCGGCTTCCTTCTCGGGCTTCGGCGTATTTATGATGGTTTTGAGCTTCCTCGCGCTTGGTGCAACAGTATTCCTCGCGCTCCCCGAGCTCAAGAAAAAGTGATTACATAGTCAAAATCGGCAAAAAAATCAGGGTATCGAGCAAAGCTCGGTACCCTTTTGTTTATTAGTTCGCTTTTGTGATTTAATGTGCAAGATTGTTGTATTTATCGCAAAATTGCTTGTAAAACGTGCAAGTTTGGCTTTCCGAAACGGTTTTTGGAGACAAATCGGCGAAAAAGCGGATATCGAGCAGCTTTTTAAGCCGTCGTCTTTACGCAATAACTCGCGAAATTCCCGCAGAGCGTTGACAAAATGAGCGGTATTATGGCTTTCCAAAGGGGTTTTGGGAGAAAAATCAGCAAAAGTGCTGTTATTAAGCAGCTTTTTGAGCCGCTGCTTTTACACAATAACGCACGAAATTCCCGCAGAGCGTTGACCAAAAAAAGCGGAAAATTGGCTTTCCGAAACGGTTTTGGGAGACAAATCGGCGAAAAGTGCTGTTATTAAGCAGATTTTTGAGTTGCCGCTTTTACGCAATAATGCGCGAAATTCCCGCAGAGCGTTTCCCAAAAAAGCGGGAATTTGGCTTTCCGAAACTGTTTTTGGAGAAAAATCGGCGAAAACTGCGGTTATTGAGCAACTTTTTTAAGCCGCCGCTTTTACGCAATAACTCGCGAAATTCCCGCAGAGCGTTTCCCAAAAAAGCGGGAATTTGGCTTTCCGAAACTGTTTTTGGAGAAAAATCGGCAAAACCACGGTTATCGAGCAACTTTTTTAGTTGCCGATTTTACACAATAACGCGCGGAATTCCCGCAGAGCGTTGACCAAAAAAAGCGGAAAATTGGCTTTCCGAACGGTTTTGGGAGAAAAATCGGCGAAAATTGCGGTTATCGAGCAGCTTTTTGAGTCGCCGCTTTTACGCGATAATTTGCGAAATTCCCGCAGAGCGTTGCCCCAAAAAGCGGGAATTTGGCTTTCCGAAACGGTTTTGGGAGAAAAATCGGCGAAAATTGCGGTTATCGAGCAACTTTTTTAGTTGCCGATTTTACACAATAACGCGCGAAATTCCCGCAGAACGTTGACCAAATGCGCGGAAAATTGGCTTCCCAAAGCGGTTTTTGGAGAAAAATCGGCGAAAAGTGCCGTTATCGAGCACCTTTTTTAGTTGCCGCCTTTACGCAATAATGCGCGAAATTCCCGCAGAGCGTGGCCCAAATGCGCGGGAATTTGGCTTTCCGAAACGGTTTTGGGAGAAAAATCAGCGAAACCGCGGTTATCGAGCAGCTTTTTTGAGCCGACGCTTTTACGCAATAACTCGCGAAATTCCCGCGATAATCGCGCAAAGTGTTATCCCGCAGAGCGTCGGGATAGCAAACGCGAGTGCTGCCCATTTAACGCCGCCCGCTTCCTTTTTTATCGTGAGGAGAGTGGTCGAGCAGGGGAAGTGCATCAGCGTGAAAACTATCACGCAGAGCGCGGTGACGGGCGTCCAGCCGTTCGCAGTGAACAGCTCGAGCATCTGCGACGGCGCGATTTCCGCGAGCACGCCTTGCTGCATATACATCATCACGGCGAGCGGTATCACGATTTCGTTCGCGGGCAGCCCCAGCAAAAACGCCGTCACGATAACCCCGTCCATTCCGATGAATTGCCCGAACGGTTCAAAAAAGTTTGTTATGTAGCTTAAAAGCGACGCTCCGTCAACGCTCACGTTCGCCAAAATCCAGATTACCGCACCCGCCGGCGCGGCAACCGCTGCCGCTCTCCCGAGCACGAAAATTGTCCTATCCAGCAGCGACCGCACCAGAATTTTCCCGATTTGCGGTTTCCGAAACGGCGGCAGCTCCAGCGTAAACGAGGACGGTTCGCCTTTCAGAATGGTTGCCGAGAGAATTCTCGACACGAGAAACGTCATCAGAATGCCGAGGATTATCACCGCCGTGAGCGCCGCTGCGGAGAGAAGACTCCCGAGAAGCCCGATTGCACCGCCGATGAAAAACAGCGAGATTATCTTCAGGATTATGGGGAAGCGCCCGTTGCACGGCACGAAATTGTTCGTGAGAATGGCAATCAGCCGTTCGCGGCGGCTGTCGATAATCCGCGCCCCGACAACTCCCGCCGCGTTGCACCCAAAGCCCATTGTCATACAAAGCGCCTGTTTGCCGCAGGCTTTGCACTTGCAGAACGGCTTGTCGAGGTTGTAGGCGACGCGCGGGAGATAGCCCAAGTCCTCGAGCAGCGTGAACAGCGGGAAGAAAATCGCCATCGGCGGGAGCATCACCGACACAACCCACGCAAGCACGCGGTAAGCGCCGTCCACGACAACCCCGCGCAGCCACTCGGGCGCGTTTATGTACACGAAGAAGTCCGTGAGCCTGTCGCCGAGCCAAAAAAGCCCGCTCCCAAGCCACTCCGACGGATAGTTTGCACCGACAATCGTTATCCAAAAAATCATCATCAGCGCTAAAATCATAATCGGAAATCCGAGCGCCTTGCTCGTGAGAACCTTGTCGATTTTGGAGATTTCCTTTTCCTTCTGCGAAACCGCGCCCCGAGCGATTTCCTCGGCGTTTTTGAGTATACAGGACACAATTTTGTCCGAGAGCATATCTGCGGTAATTCCCGCTTCTATGAGAATTTTCCGTGCCTCGGAAACCGCGCTGTTAAGCTCTTCGTCGAAGAAATCCTCACCGAGTTGGTTCTTGAGTTCAGCTTTCAGCGAAGCGTCGTTGTCAATAACCATAAGCGCAAGCCGCCGCGCGGGTATTTGCCCCGTAAACCGCTTTTCGATAACCTTTTCGACAACCGAAATCGCTCTCTCAATCGGCTCGGTGTAGCGCAGCTTTCGCGGATTTGCCACAATTTCACCCGAGCAAATTTTGTCGAGCTTCTCGGTGAGCGCGGACAGCGTTTTCTTCTTATGAGCGGACGTTCCCGCGACGGGCACGCCGAGCCGCTCCTCAAGCAGCGCGAGGTCGATTTTAATATTCGCGCGCTTTGCCTCGTCGAGCAGATTTACGCAGACAACGGTGTTCGGGAACACCTCCATAACCTGTAAAGCGAGGTTTAGACTGCGTTCAAGGCAGGTCGCGTCGCACACGACAACCGCCGCGTCCGCGCCGCCGAAGCAGATGAAATTCCGCGCAACCTCTTCCTCGGCGGAGTGCGCGAGCAGGGAATAGGTGCCGGGAATGTCCACGAGAACGTACTCGAAATTCTCGGTTTTGCAGTACCCCTGCGCCGAGGCAACCGTCTTGCCGGGCCAGTTTCCGGTGTGCTGATGAAGCCCGGTGAGCGCGTTAAAGAGGGTGCTTTTGCCGACGTTCGGGTTGCCGGCAACGGCGATTATCTTATCATCGGGGGAACGTTTTTTCACGACAAGACCGTTATCTGCCGCGGAAATTCCCGTTGAAGACGCAGTAAGTCCCATTCAAATCCCCCTTACGATAACGCAGCGCGCGTCGGCTGCGCGGATTGCGATAACAGCGCCGCGAATGAGGTAGGCAGACGGGTCGCCGAGCGGGCTTTTGCTGACGCATTTCACCCGAGCGCACTCGCAAAGCCCCAAATCCAGCAGTCTGCGGCGCATTGAACCGTGTATCAGAAGCCGCTCCACGACAGCGGTTTCGCCGATTTTCATATCGGACAATCTGTTTCTTTTAGTCACAATTTCACCCGATTTCATATTTGATGACAATATATTTTATGATTTTTGCTGAATTTGGTGAAAAAAATCGGCAGCCATTCCTGACTGCCGTTAGTTTGTATTGCAAACAATCAAGCCGCGTTTCCGAGCTCAATGTTTTCGGGCAAATAACCCGCCTCCGCGAGAAAATCTAGAATATCAGGCTTCGCGTAAAAATGCGCCGCTCCGACCATAAGGAAGATTTTCTCGCCGTTTTGAAGCGACTTTATCACAAAATCCGCCATATTTTTCTGCCGTTTTTCGTACATCGCGGAGTAAAATTCAGCAAAATCTTCGGCGAGTTCCTCGGGAATACCGCTCGGCGAAAGCATCATTTCAAGCAGCATCGCGTTGTTTTTGCTCCACGCGTTGTAAAGCGCGGTGTTCTGCGCCTTTAGCGTTTCGTAGGGCAAATTTACGCTCGATTTCAGCGAGTAAAGCTGTAAAGCGGGGGATTGACCGGCGTTGATTTGGTACTGCTCGGCGGCTGTTTCAAGCTCGATGATATTGATATTTTTCTTCTTCGCGTAAGACAAAAACTCGCGCTCCGTGCCGTAATTCGAGCTGTAACCGCTGTCTTGCGCTGCTTTTTGTGTGAGGGCGATACTCCACATCGCGGGAATGTATTTCTCGTAATTCGCGTTGTAAAGCCCTTTTTCCACGAAAACGCGCTTGATTTCGTCGTAGTCCTCGCCCATAAGCGAAGCCGTCGACTCGCACTCGAGAACCTTCATCGCCTCTTGGATTTCGGCTCTGTCCTCGTCGAGCCGAATTACGTCAACCTCGCAGGCAAGCGCGCTGCACCGGTTCAGCGCGTCGTAAATCTCCTCAGGGTAAACCGTGTTGGGAAGCCCGACGTGCATTGAGCCGAGCATATACACCTCGCCGCCGGTGCTTTCGTCCTTTACCGTGAAAAAGGGCGGGTTAACGTAGTTTTTCTCGGCGCTTTGGCAGCCGCTGAAGGTGAACATCATCAAAATTGTTGTGAAAAAAGCCAAAATTCTTCGCATATTAAAACTCCTCGTTCTCGGCAACCCAATTCGCTGCCTGTTGAATCGTGCTTTTCAAATAGCTGCGTTCAATTCTTGATATATCGCAGTATAAAGCCAAAAATCCCGCAGTTAAAATCCCTCGTCCTCGGTAACAAGCCGCGCGCTAATCTCAAAGGTCGGTCCTTTTTGCCACAAAAACGGCGTGAGGACAATCTCAAACCCGCCGCCGGGGGGGCACATATAGTCGGCGGGTTTGCCCTTTGGAAGACCGTACCCGCAGAGCAAATTCGTGATAACGCCCGCGTGCGTGACGACAGCGGCGGCGGTGATGTCGGCGCTCATCATATCGCTGAAAACCGCGTCCAAGCCCTCGATGCAGCGCAGCATAAAGTCACCGTATTTCTCGCCGTTCGGGGGAGCGGACTCCGCGCCGCCCTTGAGCCAATCCGCGTACTCGCGCAGGTCCTGAAGCTGCGTTTGCGTTTTGCCCTCGAAGTCACCGAAATTCATCTCGGACAGCTCGTCGATTATCATCAGCTTGTTGTCGGGGTAAATAATCTCGGCGGTTTCAAGGCAGCGCTCAAGCGGCGACGAGTACACCTTTTCAACCTCGGGATAAACTCCGTCCGCGCAGAACGACTCGATTTGCCGCCGTCCCTCGGGACAAAGCGAGAGATTTGTCTGCCCGATGTACCGCCCGTCAAGATTTCCTTGAGTAATTCCGTGCCTTATCAGGTATATATAGTAGTTTTTCATTGCTTTACCTCCGTACATATTGTGTAATTGTGCGTATTGCCTATTACGCTGTCGAAAATTTGGTTAATATGCCGCTTTACAAATCGGAATAAATATACTATAATATACAATAAGAAAATGTTCGCTTTATCGATAACAATATATCTATTTCCCTAAAAATCTCTCTCGCGGACTGTTTTTTGAATTTAAGATGTTGATTTGGAGCGAGTTGTAATTATGAACAAGGATTTACCCAGAATACTGAAGCTGCTTCGCAAGGAGCGGGGAATTCGTCAAAAAGAGGCTGCGGACAGTCTTGGTGTTGCGCAGGCGCTTTTGTCGCACTATGAAAACGGAAAGCGCGAGTGCGGCTTGGATTTTCTTGTTCAGGCGGCGGATTATTACGGTGTTTCCGTGGATTATCTTTTGGGGAGAACCAGCTCCCGCAGCGGCGTTGTCATCACCGAAAACGAGCTTCCCGAGAGCAGCATTTCCGAGGGCTACGAGGGCTCGATTGAGGGAACGGGTACGTTTTTGCGTAAAAAGCTGATTACAAACTCGCTTGAGGTTATCTTCTCGCTGCTGATTAAATCGAAGAATCAGAAGCTCGCAAAGGCGGTTGGCTCGTACCTTCTCACGTCAACCTACCGCGCGTATCGAATGGTTTACAGCGCGGGCGGCGAAAACGATGAGAATTGCTTTGCCGTGCCGAGCGCGGCGGCTTCGGGAAAAAGTGCGGCGAAGCTGGCGCTGGATGATGTCGCGGCAAAGGCTGCGGCGGCTGAAGGCACTGCGGACGAGCGCATCACAAATTCCCGCATAGAGCGCGATTACCCGCGGCAGAGCGCGGCGCTGTTCTCGGTTGTGAGCAACGTTGAGCGCGAGCTTGAGAAGCTGTAATCACTCGTCGGCGATGTTGTTTTCGAGGATAAACCGCTCGTTTTCGCGCCAATTTTCCTTCACCTTCACGAAAATCTGCAAGTTCACCTTAACCCCGAGCAAATCCTCGATATCCTTTCGGGCAAGCGTGCCGATATGCTTGAGCTTATCGCCGTCCTTGCCGATAATCATACCCTTATGAGAATTTTTTTCACATACTATAACCGCGCCGAGGTCGATGATTTCGGCGCCGTTTTTGTTTGTGCGCTGCTTGAACTGCTCGATTTCGACAGCGGTGCCGTGCGGAATTTCGTCGTGCATTGTCCAAAGGAGCTTCTCGCGGATAATCTCACCGCAGAGAAAACGCTCGGTGCGGTCAGTCGCGATGTCATCGGGGAAGAAGTGCTCGCCCTCGACGGCAAATTTCTCGAGAACCGGCAGAATTTTGTCCGTGTTGACGCGGTTTTTCACGCTCACGGGAATGACCTCCTCGAAGTCATAAAGCGCGCTGTACTGCGAGATAACGGGCAAAATGTCGCTCTTGGATTTCAACAAATCAACCTTGTTCAAAATCAGCACAACCTGCGTTCCTCTTTCGGCAAACGAGCGGATAAGCTCCTGTTCAACCGCGGAGATTTTCTTGGTGACGTCCGCCATTAAAATCGCGCAGTCCACGTCGTCCACGCTTGTCCGCACCGACTTCACCATATGCTCGGCAAGTTTTGTTCTTGGGCGCAAAAAGCCCGGCGTGTCGATGAAAACAAACTGCGTTTCACCCTTCGTGAGCACGCCGTTTATGCGGTTTCGCGTGGTCTGGGGCTTTTCGCTGACAATCGAGATTTTCTCGCCGACAAGAAAATTCGTGAGCGAGGATTTCCCGACATTTGGTCTGCCCGTGATAGCGATAAATGCGTTTTTCGTCATAATTTACCTCTTATATTCCAGCCTGAATTCTTCAAAAACCACCGGCATATCGTCCGAGTAGTCGTAATCCAACAGCGGCGCGTTTCTTTTGAGAAAATCGCGGTGAACCTCGAGCCACTTTTCGGGGGCATTTTCGCCGCTTTCCTTAAGCATCTGCTCGGGTGTAATCTCGTTCAGGCGAATTTTCCGCGCGCGAATTGTCCTTATAATGCACCGCGGAATTCCGTCCCAATCGGTTACTATACTAAACTGTCCTTTATCGGGAACAGGAAACAGCGGGCTTATCGCCGCGCGTTTTTTCCCGCGCAAAATCAGCTTCAGCAGCCGATTTGACTCCTCTTCATCGCGCCCGAACTTGCAAATCTCGGGAACGATATTTGCGTTAATATCACGCTCGCGTGCAAATTCGTCCCAAAAATTCTGCAAAAGCGCGTCCATATACGCTTCGTACATATCGGGACGCTTCTTCTCCGTCACCCGAATCGACTGCCGGTACTGCCAATCCGCAACCTGCCGGTGGTCGCCGCAGAGCAGCACCTCGGGCACTCTCCGCCCGCGCCACACCTCCGGTCTTGAGTACTGCGGAAACTCGAGCAGCCCGTTGAAATGGCTTTCGATGCTGTAAGCGTCCTCGTTCGGGAGAACGCCCTTTTGAAGCCGCGCAACCGCGTCCGTTAAAATCAGCGCGGGAAGCTCGCCGCCTGTTAGAACATAGTCACCGACGGATATTTCCTCGACCTGAAGCTCCTCGAGAACCCGCTCGTCAACACCCTCGTAATGCCCGCAAATAAGTATCAGCCCGTCCTCACGCGCAAGCTCGGACACCTTTTTCTGCGTGAGCGTTTCGCCCTGCGGTGAGAGATAGATAATCCGCGGTTTTGACTTGTGCTGCGCCAAAATCGCCCCCACGCAGTCAAAAATCGGCTGCGCCTGCATAACCATTCCCGTGCCGCCGCCGTAGGGCTTGTCGTCAACATTTCCGTGCTTGTCGGCGGTGTACTTGCGGATATTGTGCGCGTAAACCTCGATAAACCCGTTTTTTATCCCGCGCCCCACAATGCTCTCGGAGAACACCCTCTCGCACATCTCGGGGAACAGCGTCGCTATGTCAATCCTCATCAAACAGCCCCTCAAGCGGTTTTATCAGCATTTCGCCCGCGTCAATATCAATTTTCTTCACAACCTCATCAATGTACGGAAACATCAGCTCCGTGCCGTTTTCCTTTTTAATCGAATAAACATCGGTTGCGCCGTTTTGATAAACCTCGGAAATTTTCCCGTAAACCTCGCCGCTGTCGATATCTTTGACCGTCAGCCCGATGATATCCTGAATGAAATACACGCCCTCGTCAAGCTCGACATCATCGCGATTCATATAGAGCGTCTTACCGATGAGCTTTTGCGCGTCCTCAACCGTGTCCACGCCCTCAATCTTCATTATTACCACATTTTTGTGCGGATAAGCGCGCGCGATTTCAACGGGCTTTTCGCCGTTTTTGTCAAGATAAAGCTCGTCAAATTCACACAAAAACTCCGCCGAGTCGCAGAAATACTGGCAGCGAACCTCGCCGCGTATTCCGTGGGTTGCGACAATTTTTGCTGTTTCGAGATACTGTTTCATTTTAATTCTCCGATTTTTCTTTTTTCTTGTTCAATACCAGCCGAACTGCCTGAACGCAGGACTTGAAGTTCAGCGCCGCGATAATGACGAAAACAACCGCGTTTATCACGTTCTGCAAAGCGCCGTAGGGCAGGAACATTATCGATATCGCCATAATTACGAGCAGCGTCATATTCACACCGATTTTCGCCCAATAAACCTTCATATAAAGCAGCTTTTTCGTGTCGATTATACGGTAAACGAACACGATTATATAGCTCACAAGCGTAGCGATAGCCGCGCCCGAAATGCCGATTGCGGGTATCAAAATCAGGTTCAGAACGATATTTGCCGCAGCGCCGATTGACGAGGAAATGAGCGAGTGTGTGGTTTTGCGGGAAGCCTCGTAGATGCTCGCCAAAAAGTTGCTGAAGCTCTGGAAAACGACCGCGCCGAGCAAAATCGGGACGTAGAAGAACGACTCGCCGAAGCTCTCGGCAACGAAAAACGGCATTATCAGCGGGCGCAAAATCAGCATAATTCCCGCGCTTGCGAGGAACATTACCGTCTGCATCATACTGAAAATATTCGAGTAAAAGTTGGAAACGGTGCGGGAGTTGCGCTCGGTAATCGCGGACATTCGCCAAGCCTGCGAGAAAATCCCGACCACGACTGTCGCGAGATTCGGGAACTTGTACGCGACGCCGTACAAGCCGTTTGCCGCGCTTCCGAGGTACGCCGTTACCATAAATCCGTCCGAAACGTTGATAATCCACCACATTATCATCGTCGGCATCAACGGAATACTGTACCGTAGCATCGACCAGCGCAGCACGGGGTCGTTCTTGAACGGGCGGTACTCTTTGAACAGCTTTGTTGTGACGTTCAGGAAAATTATCGATGTGAAATCGCCAAGAACCACCGCGAAAACGTATCCCGCGATGCCCAACTTGAAAATGCCCATAAACACAAGGCTGTAAATTATCATCGAAACGGTTGTGACGATACCGTCGATTGCGTAAATCGTGACCGAGTGCCGCGCGCGGACGTAAATCGCGCAGATTTCCTTGACCGCGCCCATAAAGACGTAGATGAACACAAGCCACTCGTAGCCCGCGAGCATCGGAAGAAGTCCCACAAGCGGCGTGAACGCGGCGAAAACCAACATTCCGCACAGCACAACGTTTATACCTATCGAGAGAACGCCTTTTCCGTCGTTGTTTTTCTCGAGGGCAAAGCGAAGCACGCCGTCCGCAATCGACAGCGTAAACACCGATATAAACAGGGAAGCGGCGTTGATGATATTTGTGAGGTCGCCGTAGGCTGCTTCGCCGAGCATACTTGTGTAGAAATTCAGCATTACATACACAAGCAGCTTCGAGCCGAACTGCCCGATGCCGAGAATTATGATATTGCTCGCAAGAGTTCGGTACTTGTTGTTACTCATCGGTTTTGTTTCCTACTTTATCTTTTGTCCTTGAAAAATTCCGAGAGGATTTCGCCGCATCTGTCCTTTAAAACGCGGCTTCTCACCATCGGAATATGTGTGAATTTCTCGTCAAAAAGCGTCGCGACAGACGCGCACGCGCCGTTTTTATCGTCAAACGCGCCGTAGACCAGCCGTTTCAGCCCCGCGTTCATCACGGCTCCCGCGCACATCGGGCAGGGTTCGAGCGTGACGTAAAGCGTGCAGCCCGAAAGCCGCCTGTTATGAAGCGTTTTCGCAGCTTGTTCAATCGCGAGAACCTCGGCGTGAGCTGTCGGCGATTGAAGTTCCTCGCGCCGATTGAAGCCCTCGCCGATAATTTTTCCGTCTTTATCGACAACCAAAGCTCCCACGGGTATTTCCCCCCGCGAAGCCGCTTCTCGCGCCAGCTCAAGCGCTTTTTCCATATATTCCTCGTCCGTCAAAACGGGGGAGAGCGTCACATTTTCACTCATTGTTCATCAGCCGTTTCGGGTTCATCGGCAGCCTTTCTGCGCTTGTCAAACAGCTTCTCGAGCAGCCCGCCGCTTAACTGTACACCGAGCGTGAGCGCTGCCCAAGCGACGTTGTAAATCAGCAGATATATCTCGTTGAACATCTCGTACTTTGAGAAAAGCATAAATATGAACGCCAGCAAAACTCCCAGCGCTGCGCCGAAAATCTGCATTATACAGCCGATTGTGATGCGGGATTTAAGCGATTTAACCGTGCAGAGCGCGCCCGTAAAGGACGAAAGTGTGCCGTCGCAGCAAAATGCCGCCGAGCCACGCGGGGTGAATTGCGTGTGGTTGTTGAAATTATCGTGATTTTCATACGGGATAATTTTGACGGTTTTCTCGTCAAGTCTGAACAAATCCGCAACCAGCGTGTTTGTAATCATACCGTCCACGGTCTTGATAATCAGTGATACACCGCGGTTTGCGAGGTCCTCGACATTCTCGCGGGCAGCCTTGTCGGCGGTTATTTCCACGAAGAACAGCAGGCAAACCTCACCGCCCACCGCAAGGTACAAAACCTCGTCGTTGTGGACATTTGCCGCCATTTCCTTCTTGACGTTGGGCACGGAAATTTCGTGCGCTTTCATATGCTCGCGGTTTCCGAGGAGCACTCTTCTGCGGTCAATCCAGCCCATAACGCCGAGATTGTTCTCGTACACGATGCCGCTTACGTTTTTGAGCATATCCTGCTTGTAGCCGAGCATATTGAAAAACGCGTCCGCCATCACGCTGTCTGCTTTAACGGCAAGACTCGCGGCGTAAATAATCGCCTCGTCCACGTTGGTTTTGCCCTCGCCGCGGTTTTTGGGCTTGTTGTAACCGCAAATGTTGGTGATTTTAACGGCGCTCGGCGGGATAATCGTCTTCGCGTCAAGGAGCACGGCGTTGGTTTCGCTGAATTGTTCAACCGCGCCGTATCCGAGCACCGCGAAATTCTTCGATTTACCCTTTTTCGCCGACATCAAAAGCGGGAGCGTCACAACCATTGAGCAGGAGAAAGCTGCTCCGAGGCACAAAATCGCGGTCAAAACGGTTACGCCCCACGACAGCTTGTTCATCGCGACCGTTTCCCAAGCCAATTCTTTTGCAGCGCCGCCGTCCTCGATGAAGAACGCGACCACGCCGCCGATTATCGAAGCAATCAGCGCTACTACGGCGTTTTTGCCGAGAATTCTGTCCGACGCGTCCTCGCAGTAGGTTGACACGATGAAGTCGTAGAGCATCTCGGTTTTGCGCATTGACGAGATAACGGGAATTCCAGAAACCGCGCCTTTTGCGAGCTGCTCCGCACCGGCACCGTCGCAGCGCTCGATGAAATATTTTGCGCCGCTGCCCGAGGTGAACGCGAAGTTCTTTTTGGCGGTGCGGACGGTTATCAGCTTGGAAATCGTGTTGAAGCAGAGCAGACCGAGCGAAATCAACAAATAAACGTGCGAATAGCTGCGCTGGATATATTCACCGTAAATGAGGTAGGGGATAAGCGCGAGGATTGACGCGGTGTGAGCGAACGCGCAGAGCGTGTCGCCGTCGGGACGCAGCTTCGCAAGCCGCGAGAAGCCGTTTGTGATTACCGACGAGCACGCCGCAAACGACAAAATTCCGATTGTGAGGTGGGTGTAGAGGTAGTTTTCGGGGGCGCGGCGAAGGCTGATTATGTTCATAAGCGAGCCGACGTTGAGGTTCGCGATGTTGACGATAGCGACAAAAAGCGTTGCCGCAAACAGCACGCCGAGTATAATCAAACGGCTCACAAGCCCTTTTGTAGCGCGGGAAAGCCTGTCGCGGATAACGTTCTCGTCATCGAGGTCGATTGCCTCCTCGGTTTCCTCGTCGTAGGACGCGGTTTTTTCCTCGGCATCGGGCTCGGGTTTTTCGTCATTTTCGGGGTTCTCGAGAATAAACTCCGAGATTTTTCTCATTCGCTTTTGAGCGAGCTCGTTTGCAGCCTTGATTTTCTCAAGCTGCTCGTCCTTTGCGGCTTTCTCCTCCGCAGCGGCAGCAGCGGCTTCAGCTTCTTTTTTGGCAGCCGCCGCGATTTCATCGGGGTCCTCGCCCTCCTTGAAAAGCGCGTAATTCTGCTTGTTGTCCTCGGCAATTTTCTTGTTGAGCGCGTCTACGATTGACTCGCCGACGTGAAGCTCGCTTACAATCGGCTTCGACTGTTTTCCCGCCTTTGAAAAGAGCACGTTGTCGAGGTCTTTTTTACGGGAAACCGTCGGCTGATACTCCTTGACGCGTTCACCGCCGCGGGAAATCCGCTTCAAATCATCGCCGACGACGGTCAATGTATCGGTATCATCGTCGCCGCGAAGCATATCGGTTACCTTCTGCTTGGACTCCATCGGGTTGATTGAGTCGAGCATTTCCTCGGGTGACTCCGCCTCGCGGTCAGCTTTGAGGAGGGCGCGGTTGATTTCATCGATTTTCTGCTGCTTGCGCATCTCCATTGTTTCCGTGGTAACAAGGTCGCCGCGCGTGTGGAAGATGATGTCGTCGTCCTCGGAAACCTCGGGCTTCACGAACGCGTTGACGTGCTCGGAGAACTTTTCAACCTCGGCTGTGTCGGCGGTATCGGGGTCAAACGGCTGAACCTTGTTTTTCTCGTACAGCTTGACGTCAGCCGCTCTGTCGATATCACGGGCAACGCGCGCTTCGTATTCCTGCTCTGTGAGCTGCCGCGCGGAGCGGGTTTCCTTCACGTCGTCCTCGATGTCGATTTTCACGGGCTTTCTCGAATTGAAAGCAGCCGAAATATCGCGCTGTAAACGCTCCTCGGACTGCTTCTCGGAAAGCTGCCGCGCAACCGAATTATCGCGTTTTTCTGGCATACCCGTGAGGATTTGCGTGACGCTCAAATCCTTTTCCGAAGCACGCTTTGCGGGCTTTTCAGCTTTTTTCTGCGTGCCCGTGAGAATGGGCTTGCCGTCCTTTTTGCGAAACGAGTCAACCTCGTTCAAAATATCATCTATATCGTAGCTTTTTCCTGCCATCTATTTTACCTCCATCAGAGAGTTCTGTATTTAACGATTTCGTACATCAAAATTCCCGCGGAAACCGACGCATTGAGGGAGTTGACCTTTCCCAGCATCGGCAGCGACACAACCATATCGCACGTTTCGCGCACCAGCCTTGACAGCCCGAAGCCCTCCGAGCCGACCACGAGAGCTGTACTTCCCGAGAAGTCAACCTTGTTGTAAGGCTCGCCGTCCGCTTCCATTCCGTAAACCCAGACGCCTTGCTTTTTGAGCTGCTTTATGGTATCGACAAGGTTTGACACGCGGGCAACCTTAACGTAAGCCGCAGCGCCCGCCGAGGTCTTGAAAACGGTTGAATTGAGCGACGCGGAGCGCCTTTTCGGGATAATCACGCCGTCTGCGCCCGCAGCCTCGGCTGTTCTGATAATCGCGCCGAGATTGTGTGGGTCAGCGATTTCATCGGCGATGATGATGAACGGCGGCTTGCCCTTTTGACGAGCGTTTTCGAGAATATCCTCAACCTCGCAGTAATTCCCCGCGCAAAGCTCGACAGCCGCGCCGCCGTGCTTCGGAGTACCCGCAAGCGCGGTGAGCTTCTCCTCGGCAACCTGCTTTATCACAACGCCGCGCTTTTTTGCGGCGTCGATAATACTTCCCAAACTCGCGTTCTTCTGAACAAAAAGCGAGTCGATTTCCTTATCCGAGCGCAGCGCCTCCATAACGGCGTTTTTTCCGTAAATTATCTGTTTTTCGTTGTTATCCATAATTTCCCTTTTTTTACACATTTTTTTATACAAAATTAAAATCATACATTCTTTATTATAACATATTTTAAATAAGATTTCAACAGTAAAAATATGTAAGATTTATAAAAAATCGTGAAAAAAACTGTCGTTTACCATTGCAATTTACACAAAAATATGGTAAAATACAATGTAGAGGTTAAATGAGAGGCGGTTTTTTATGTTCAGTAAGATAAACAGCGTGGGACTTTTCGGGCTGAACGCGTTTCCGGTGACGGTTGAGTCGAGCTTTTCTCCCGGACAGCCGAATTTCGACATCGTGGGAATGCCCGATATCGCCGTTCAGGAGAGCAAGGCGAGAATTCGCGCGGTGCTCGGGCAGCTGGATTTGCGGCTGATAAACGGCAAGGTTACCGTAAATCTCGCGCCCGCAAGCGTTCGGAAAATCGGCGCGATTTTCGATTTGCCGATTATCATCGCGCTGATGAAAACGGGCGGCGTTATCCAACGCGACTGCTCGGACTGCGCGTTTATCGGTGAGCTTTCGCTTGACGGTACATTGTCGAAGATTAACGGCGCGCTTGGAATGACGATAACCGCCTCGCAGAACGGTATCAAGCGCATTTTCCTCCCGAAAGCAAACGCAAAGGAAGCGTCCGTTGCCGACAATATCGAGGTTTACGGCGCGGAACATATTACACAAATTGTTGAATTTTTGCAGCACGGAACGGGGCTTTCACCCGAGCCGCGCTATATTCCGTCAACCGAAGAAGCTGTGCGGAGAATGGGCGATTTCGCCGATGTTATGGGGCAGGCAACCGCGAAAAAAGCTATTGAGGTTGCCGCGGCGGGCTCGCATAATCTGCTTATGATAGGCCCGCCCGGCTCGGGAAAATCGATGCTGGCGAAGCGAATTCCGTCCGTTCTCCCGAAAATCACCTTTGAGGAAAGCATCGAAACCACGCAGATTTACTCGGTCGCGGGTTACATCAACCCGAGCGAGCCGCTTATCACAACGCGCCCGTTCCGCTCTGTGAGCCACACCGCGAGCGCTGTCGGGCTTATCGGCGGCGGAAGCGTCCCGCACCCCGGTGAAATTTCGCTTGCGCACAACGGCGTGCTTTTTCTCGACGAGCTGCCCGAGTTTGACAGGCGGGTGCTCGAAACGCTTCGACAGCCGCTTGAGAACGGCGAAATCACTATTTCGAGAGCGTCGGGCTCGGTGAATTATCCGTGCGAGGTGATGATGGTTGCGGCGATGAACCCGTGTCCGTGCGGGAATTTTGGAAATCCGCTGAAAAAGTGTACCTGCTCGGATAAAATGGTGACGGGCTACCTGAACAAAATCTCGCAGCCCGTGCTCGACAGAATTGATATACAGATTGAGGTGCAGCCCGTGAAATACGACGACCTCTACAAGCGCGTCAAGCAGGAAAGCTCGGCGGCGATTGCCGAGAGAGTGCAGAAGGCGCGGGATATTCAGGCGAAGCGGTTTAAAGGCACGCAAATCAAGTCCAACAGCCGCATCACGCCCGATATTATCGCAGACGTCTGCGTGATGACGCCCGCTGCCGAGGAAACGCTCCGCGACGCTTTTGAAAAGCTCGGTTTGTCCGCGAGAGCCTACGACAGAATACTGAAAGTCGGGCGAACTTTGGCTGACCTTGACGGCAGCGAGAATATCGAGAAAACCCACATTTTTCAGGCAATCGGTTTCCGGAGTTTAGACCGCAAGTATTGGAACAGATAACCGATTTACATAAATATTTTGAGGAGTTTTGATAAATGAACAAAAGAAGCTGCGGAATTTTAATGCACATCACGTCGCTGCCCTCGCCCTACGGAATTGGCACAATGGGCGTTGAGGCGGAGAAATTTGCGCGCTGGCTGAAAAGCGCGGGGCAGAGCTATTGGCAAGTTTTGCCGACGGGACCTACCGGCTACGGTGACTCGCCGTATCAGCCGTTCTCGTCGTTTGCGGGAAACCCGCTGATGATTGACCTTGACGAGCTCTGCGACCAAGGGCTGTTGTCGAGAACGGACTGCGAAAATGCCGATTACGGCGCTGACCCCGATATTGTCGATTACGATAAAATCAGCAAAACGCGCAGCGAGCTTCTTCACAAGGCTTGCGCGGCGTTCAAGGACGACGTTGGTTACACCTCGTTTAATCTTTATCAGGCGGATTGGCTCGAGGACTACGCGCTGTTTATGGCGCTGAAAAACAAGTACGGCGGGAAACCGTGGACGGTCTGGGACGACGACATCAAGTTCCGCAAGCCCGAGGCGCTTGAGAAGTGCCGCGAGGAGCTTTCCGAGGAAATCCGCTACGAGAAATTCTGTCAATACATCTTTTTCCGCCAGTGGACGCGCTTTCATCAGACCTGCAACACCTGCGGCGTGAAAATCATCGGTGATATCCCGATTTACGTTTCGCCTGACTCCGCGGACGTTTGGGCAAACCCGCAGCTCTTTGAGCTTGACGAGAGGCTGAACCCGAAGCGCGTTGCGGGAGTGCCGCCGGATTATTTCTCGAAAACGGGACAGCTTTGGGGCAACCCGCTGTACGATTGGGAAGCGATGAAGAAGGACAACTACTCGTGGTGGATAAAGCGAATGAAAAAGTCCGCGGAGCTTTACGATATGCTGCGGATTGACCATTTCCGCGCGTTTGACACCTATTGGGCAATCCCGTTCGGACACCCGACCGCCGAGTTCGGAAAGTGGGAGCAGGGTCCCGGAATGGATTTGTTCAACGTGATAAAAAGCGAAATCAAGAACGTTGACATCATCGCCGAGGACTTGGGCGACATCTTTGACAGCGTGAAAAAGCTGCTCGCGGACACGGGTTTTCCGGGAATGAGGGTTTTGCAGTTTGGGTTCAACGACAAGAACGAGGACAACGACCACTTGCCGCACAACTACCCGAAAAACTGCGTCTGCTACACGGGAACGCACGACAACGCGACCTTCCGGCAGTGGTACACCGAGGCTGACGTGCCGACGAGATTGATGGCGAAAAAGTATCTCGAAAAAGGCTTGTTCAAGAGCCTGAACGACCGCGCGATAAGGTCACTTTACGCGTCACGCGCGGCGCTTGCGATAGTGCCGATGCAGGACGTCTTAAACCTCGGCGCAAAGGCGAGAATGAACGTTCCGTCAACGCTCGGCGGGAATTGGGCGTGGCGAATGAAGCCGAACGCGCTCAAGGAAAAAACGGCTGAAAAGCTGCACGAATACGCGGAAATTTATATGAGATTATGAGTGAAAATGTGATTGATAACGGGCTTACGCGCGAGTTTTCGGCGGCGCTGCTCGGGAAATTCGGGAAGGCGATTGATGAGTACAGGCTGCTGAAAAGCGGCGACAAAATCTGCGTTTGCGTGTCGGGCGGAAAGGATTCGCTGCTGCTGTCGGCGCTTTTCCGCGAGTATGAGAAGCACGGAAAGCTGCCGATTACGGTGAAATATTTGTCGATGAATCCGGGCTTTTCCGATAAGGACGAGGAGCAGATAAAGTGCAATGCAAAGCGGCTTGACGTGGATTTGGAGTTCTTCAAAACGGACGTTTTTTCGCACGTTGAGGGGGAGAAAAATCCGTGCTTTTTGTGCTCGAAGATGCGGCGCGGGCTGTTGTACAAAAAGGCGCGGGAGCTCGGCTGCAACAAAATCGCACTTGGGCACCATTTCGATGACGTCATCGAAAGCATACTGATGGGAATTTTGTACGGCGGGCAGACGGGCACGATGCTGCCGAGGGTACAGGCGGCGCATTTCGACGGAATGGAGCTCATCAGACCGCTGTATTTCGTGCGCGAGCGGGACGTAGTTTCGTGGGCAAACTATTGCGGGCTGGAACTTTCGGGGTGCAAATGCGTGCTCACAAAGCGCGGCGAAAACTCAAAGCGGGACTTCGTGAAACGGCTCATAGAGCGGCTTTGCGAGGATAATCCGCAGGTTGAGATGAATATTTTCCGCGCTGTCCAAAACATTCCGCTTGACCGAATAATTTCGTACAAGGACGAGCGCGGCGTGCACAATTTTCTTGAAAAATATGATGAAAAAGATTGATTTGCAAGAGGCGGAAAGGCGGGTTTTTCGCGGAAAACTCGGCGCGATTTTCACACCCGAAAAAACGATTTTCAGGTTTTGGCAGCCGTTTGCGGAGAAAGCGTTTTTGCGGCTCTATAATGCGGAAAATGAGCAGATTTTTTGCGCTGAAATGCACCGAAAAAGCAACATTTTCGAGTACGAAAAACGCGGAAATTGCGAGGGATTTTTGTACGATTTTTCGGTAATTGAGGGCGGCTGCGAGCGCGTTTTTGCGGATATTTACGCTTGCGCCGTGACACCCGACGGAACACGCGGAATTGTGACGGATATGCGAAAAAACGCGCCGAAAGGTTGGGAAAAAGACGAATTTGTGCGTGAAATCGAGCCGGAAAAAGCTGTGATTTACGAGGTTTCCGTGCGCGATTTTTCGATGGATAAACACGCGAAATTTGCAAGTAAAGGGAAATTTCTTGCATTTTGTGAGGAGAACGTGAGAAATTCCTATGGCGATGAAATCGGGCTGAATTATATAAAAAAACTCGGCGTAACGCATATCCAGCTTATGCCGATTTTTGATTTTGACGGCGACGGCAGCGAGTATAACTGGGGATATAATCCACGCTTTTATAATGTACCGAGCAACAATTATTCGCTTAATGATGCGATTTTGGAGCTGCGGAAACTGATTTTGTGCGCACACAAAAAGGGACTTGGTGTTATCGCGGATGTGGTTTATAATCACGTTTTTTCGGCTGAAAACTCGAGCTTTGAAAAGCAGATTCCGGGATATTTTTTTCGCGGTGACGAGGATTTTTCAAATGGTTCGGGCTGCGGAAATGAGTTTGCGAGTGAAAGATTTATGGCGAGAAAATTCATTTTGGACAGCTTGGAGTTTCTCACAAAAGAGTATCATATTGATGGATTTCGATTCGATTTAATGGGATTATTAGATGTGCAAACTATGCGGAAAATCGAGCGAAATTTGCGTAAAATAAACCCGTCGATTATGCTTTACGGCGAGGGTTGGACAGGTGGCGCGAGCCCGCTTCCCGAGAGGTTTCGCGCGGTTCAGAGAAATGCGAAAAAGCTGCCCGAAATCGCCTTTTTCAATGACAGTTTTCGCGACGCTGTGAAGGGTAATGTTTTCGATAAAAACGACTGCGGTTTCGTAAACGGAAAGCCTGATTTCGCGCATTTTACGCCGATTTTCGCCGCGATTTCGGGCAAATATTCCGACAATTTTTGGGCAAAAAATTCTGCTCAAACGATAAATTATGTCGAATGTCACGACAATTTAACGCTGTTTGACAAGCTGAAAATTTCGCTTAACAATGCGGGTTCAGAGCGAATTGTGGCTGCCGATAAAATGGCGGCTGCGCTGATTTTTTTGTCGTGCGGAGCTGCATTTTTCCAAGCGGGACAAGAATTTTTGCGCTCGAAAAATTTCTCGGAAAACAGCTACAATTTGCCCGACAAAATCAACTCGATTAAGTGGAATTTGCTACATAAAAACAACGAAATCGTCGAGTATTATCGCGGCTTGATTGCTTTCAGAAAGCGGTTTTACGGCGTTTTTCGAGGTTGTGGTTTTCAGCAAATTGACGGAAATTTCTTGCTTGTTAAGGATAATTTTTATATGATAATTAACACCACAAACTGTTGTTTTTCCACAAATTTGAAAGGTGTTTTCGAGTATTTTATTGACGAAAATCGCGCCTCGGACAAGCCGTTATACACGAAAAATCGGCTTTACAGCGCGGATTTCGGCGTGGTTGTTGCAAGGAGAATTGATGATGAAAAATGAGATTGAACGACTGATTTTGCAGATGAAGGAGCGGGAAATTTCCGCGTGCATCGTCCCGACCGACGACTTTCACGGCTCGGAATATGTGAGCGCGCATTTCAAGCTGCGCGAGTATTTAAGCGGCTTCACGGGCTCTGCGGGCACGCTTGTGGTAACGCTTGACGGCGCGGCGCTTTGGACGGACGGGCGGTATTTTTTGCAGGCGGAGCGCGAGCTTTCCGGCTCCGGAGTTGAGCTGATGAAGATGGGCGAGGCGGGCGTGCCGACGATTGAACGTTATCTTCGCGAGCATTTGCCGCCGAAATCGCGTCTCGGATTTGACGGGCGAATTTTATCTGCGCGCTTCGTGAAACGGCTTGGGGAAACGCTTCGCGAGCTTGATGTGCAATTTGTGCCAACGTTTGACGCGGGCGAACTTGTTTGGGCTGACCGTCCTTCGCTTCCCGAAAATCCTGTTTTTGAGCTGTCCGAAAAGGTTTACGGAAAAACTCGCGCCGAGAAAATCATCGAAATTCGCGCTCGTATGACAGCCGAAAAAGCGGATTATATCGCGGTTTCTTCGCTTGACGAGATTGCTTGGACGCTGAATTTGCGCGGCGGCGATATCGATTTTTGCCCGCTTTTTCTCTCGTTTATGATTATTTCGCATAGCAAACTAATTTTGTTCGCAAATCTAAATATTTTCTCGCAGGAAATTGTACAAAATCTTTCAAAAGACGGTGTTGAAATTCAGCCCTACGATGAAATTTATAATGCTCTGAAACGGCTTAACGGTGCGGTTTGGGTTGATTTGTCCGCTGTAAATTCTGCATTTTACTCGGCACTCGAAAATGCCAAAAAAATTGAAAAACCTAGTCCGATTGCGATGATGAAAGCAGTGAAAAATTCCGCGGAAATTGCTGCGGAAAAACGCGCTCATTTGCAGGACGGCGTGGCTGTAACAAGGTTTATGAAATGGCTTAATGATGCGGTTTCGCAAGGTACGATAACCGAGATTTCCGCTGCCGAAAAGCTCGAAGATTTTCGCAAAATGGGCGAGGGTTATCTCGGACAAAGCTTCGCGCCGATTATGGCTTACGGCGAGCACGCGGCTGTTGTTCATTACAGCGCGGACGAGTCCACGAACGCGCTTGTAGAGCCGCACGGGCTGCTTTTGTCGGACACCGGCGGTCACTATCTCGACGGCACGACCGACATCACGCGCACTTTTGTTCTCGGGGAACTTTCGGACGAGGAAAAACGCGGTTTCACGCTTGCTCTCGCGGGACATTTGAACCTGCTTGACGCGGAATTTCCCGAGGGTGTTTTCGGGCACACGCTCGATTACACCGCGCGCGAGCCGCTCTGGAAGCACGGTCTTGACTTTAACCACGGCACCGGTCACGGCGTTGGTTTTTTGCTCAATGTGCACGAGGGACCGCAGCGCATCAGCCGCCGCGCTCTTGACGACGCACCGCTTCGCGAGGGAATGATAACGTCCGATGAGCCGGGGCTTTACGTTGACGGGAAATTCGGCATTCGGCACGAGAGCCTTTTGCTCTGCGTGAAGTCGCAGCACGAGGGTTTTCTGCGGTTCGAGCCGCTCACTTTTGTGCCGTTTGACAAGCGCGGTGTTGAAAAAAAGTATTTGTCCGCGCGGCAAATCGAGCTGTTTAACGCGTATCAGAAAGCGGTTTTCGACAAGCTCTCGCCGCTGCTTTCCGAGGACGAAAAAAAGTGGCTCGGCGAAGTCACCGAGCCGATTTAAAAGAAAAGGGCGGGGAAAACCCGCCCGATTTTTTATGCCTTCATACGCTTTTTGTAATCAGCCTTAATCTGCTCGAGAGCAACAGCGTCGGTCTTGCGCTTTTCGCGAGCCTGGTCCTGAATTGCCTGAACCTCGTCGATACCGTTGACGATGGTCTGCCAAGTCTGCTGAAGCGTCTCAACCTTGATTGACGAGCTGGAAGCCATTGCTGCAACCATCTTCGACTGGTCAACCGTATTCTGCGCGTTCTTGAGGAGCATTTCGTTGGTCTTTTCATCAAGCGCCGCCATACTTTCAGCCTGAATTCTCTGGCGCTTGAGCATAATCGCCTGCGCGAGAGCCTGCTTGAACACGGGCATTGTGATGATGAACGCGGAGTTGATTTTTCTCACGAGGTTGAGGTTGGAGTACTCCATTGTCTTGAGCATCGGAACCGTCTGAAGCGCAACGTTCTCGGCAACCTTCAAATCCATAACTCTCTGGTCGAGGATTTCGCGCATCTGCTGGAGGTTGGACAAATCCATACGGATTGTGCCGTCGTCGGGGTTCTCGGCAACCTTTGCCTGATACTGCTCGATAAACGCGTCGAGCTCCTTCACGCCCTGCTCGCCCGCCATAATATACTTCACGAGCTGCTGATAATAGCCGAGATTTGCGTCATACATTGCGTCAAGCTTCTTGTTGTTAGCCTCGATTTCGCTCTCGTACTGCTTGAGCTGAACGTAAATCTTGTCGATATCCTTGCCCATATTATCGTACTTGTTGAGGATTTTCTCGAGCTTTTTCTTGAGATTACCGAAGAAGCCGGGCTTGTCGTCCTTGATTTCGTCGATATCGAACTGGTCCATAATATTCGCGAGCGCCTTCATCATATTGCCGGTATCGTTGATTTGGGCAAGGCTCATCGAATTGAGCACTTGGTCAGACGCTTTGGAAATCTCATCAGCTGCCTCCGCGCCGAACTTAACGATAGTGGAGCTGTCGTTAACGTTGATGGTGGAAACAATCTTGTCGATTTCCTCGCTGGTAGCGAGCTGCTGCTTGATTTCGTCGGTCTTTACCACGATGTTGAAATTCTTGACCTCTTCGATTTTCGCGTCAAGAGCGGCATCGGAAGCGGCTGCTGTAACAACTGTTCCGGTGGTTTCAACAACCTGCGGTTGTGCCTGCGCCTGTGCAGCGCCGGGAGTAAACTGTAATCCCATAGTCTTTTTCCTTTCTTAACTTCGCGCGGTGTGCGCTTTAATGTTTCCCGAACAGCTTTCCGAAAAAACCGCCGTTCTTGTCTTCAGAGGGTATTTTGAATTTCGGAACCTCTACGTTGTACAAAAATTTATTCATAATATGCTCCTCGAAAGCGTCGTTTGTGACGAAGGTTTCGAGGTTTTTGTAACCGGAAGGAGTGTAAATCAGCACGTCAAAGCCGATTAGGTTGCACAAAACGATTTGTATGCACTCTTGCAGCGTGAACGTGTCCTCGACAGCGTCGATGTAGATGAGCTTGGGGATTTTGCGCGTGAAATCGAAGCGCTGGATAATCTGGAGCATTTCCTTGCTGAAGCTCATACCGTAGTGGATTACCGCGCACATCAGGTTGTCGCCCTGCAATTTCAGAAATCCCGACGAGCACGCCTCCTGTAATTTGTAGAACAGCATATCCTGTATTCTGTCGGGCAAAAATCCGTACTTGTTCATCGGGCTGTTCTTGAGCCGTTCCGCGTCGATTTCACCGTTTCGGTAAAACTGCCGATACGCCGACAAATCGGGAATTTGCTCATTTTGGTTCGCTTTTTTCTCAACCAAAATAGTTTCGGGAGTTAACTTTTTGCGAACGTCTTCCCAATATTTGTCAAGATTACCGTCCTCAACGCCGCTGATTTTCGCGAACACATTCGGCACGGAAACCAAATTTCCCGCCGTAGAAAAGCCTTGACGGAAACGCGCTTCCTCTTTCCACAAAATATCGATTTCCTCGAAGGTTGTTTTGAGGGTAACGCTTTGGCTGTTCGGGAATTGGAAATTGCGGTAAATTCCCGTATCGCCGCCGTAGAGCTTGGTGTCAAGCTCACGCTCCGCCGAATATGCCACGGTAGCAACCTTCATTTTGGCAGCTTTTGTGGGATAAGTGCCGCTCTCGCGAGATTGCGGGAGCTTGAAAATCTGCATTCTCGCGTCAAGATTTTTGGAAGCGGTAAGCTCGGCGTTGTTGAGATTAGGGGAGATGTAAATCACGTCAAATCCGCAGCGCGACATAAAGTTGAGGAAATACGCCTCACTTTGTGAAATATCGCCATAATACAAAATCACGGGAATATCCTCGTACCGCACGGAGTATTTTCGCGCTTGAGTGCAGCGGTAGAGCCACGTTATCAGCTTGTTCGCGTAGTTCAGGACAACGGTTTGGTTGCCGGTATCGAGGCTCTTGAGCACCTCTTTGAGTGCTCGTTGAGCAAGCGCGGTTCGCGTTCTGTCGCCGGGCAGATTTATCGACATCGCCAGCGCGTCAATCATCGCTTCCGTGCCGGTTCGCGTGACCGTGCCGAGCGCTTTCACCTCGTCCGCGTTGGGGTTCGAGAGCGTTTTCTCGATAAAGATGAGCTGCTTTTTCAGCCCCGCGAAGCTCTCCTTGAACTTCACGAGCATATTCGTGTACACAACGTCCTCGTCAAATCCGAGCAGCGCCGCGCAGTAAACGGGAATTTCGCCGTCCTCGGTGTACACGCCGCCGTTTGCGATAACGCGGTTTTTTCTGTCCTTGAGGAAATCCTCGAAAATGCCCGCAGCGGTTGTGGAAAGCCGCTTTACAAGCCCGCTCACGCGCTCACCCTCGGCGTGCATTTCGGCTAATTTTGCCTCTTGCGACAGGTCGATTTTGCTGAAATCGATTTGGAGAGGAGCGGTTTCCTGACCGTTTTTGACGACAATTCTGTCCGAGAACGCGAGCTTGTCGAAATCCTTGTCCAAGCCGTAGCTCACCAGCGTGACCTTAATCCCGGCCGCCTGCATCATCAGCAGAAAATACAGCTCGCGGAGCGTCGGCGCGCCGATAAACAGCAGATTTGACGGGCGCGCGCCGAGATATTTGATCAGCCAGCACAAAATCACGAAGTAAGTATTTTTCTTGTTTGCGCCGCAC
Source organism: uncultured Ruminococcus sp. (assembly GCA_964551225.1). Taxonomy (GTDB): domain Bacteria; phylum Bacillota; class Clostridia; order Oscillospirales; family Ruminococcaceae; genus CAG-115. The sequence goes on along the minus strand of CAZKBF010000007.1, from coordinate 54,635 downwards.
TCCTCGACAGCCTTTGCCATAATTTCGGCAATCGCTGCGCTGTCGCAGGGAATATTCGCGGCGTGAAGCCAAATTTCGAGCGCTTTTTTGATATCGTCCGCCTTGTCGAAGCTTGCCGCCGTGTAAGCCGAAGCAGCCGTAATTTCGGTTGTCGTCGCCATCGGCAGCTTTTCCTTAAAGAACAGTCCGCCCTTTTGTGAAGCCGCAAACTGCTGTATCAGAAATCCCCGAAAGCTGTCGGCGTTGTCATAGCCGACATATCTCGTAAACTCCCGTAACGCCATTTCTTTTTTCTCCCTTTTTTATTCTTCAACCTGAATACCAAAGCGGTTGCAAAGCCTTGCCATACCGTCGTTGTAGCCGCTTCCGACAACGGAAATTTTCCATTCGCCCTTATAAAGATAGAGCTCGAGCGCGACTGCCGTTGTTTCGTTTTTCAAGTCGCTCATCACATAGGAAAGCCGTTCAAAGTCGGTTCGGAGCGACACGCGCGGGTTTCTCACAAGCGAAAAATTGCTGTTGGCATTTCCCGCGTAAATTGAGTAGGCAAGCGTGATTTTTTTCACCCGATAATCAACCTTTGCGAGGTCGATTTCGAGGTGCCCGTCATTGGGGAAAAAGCGAACCTCGCCGTTCGGTGAGCTTTCGTTTCCGAAGAACACCAAGCTCCTGTCCTCGAGCGCCTTTTCTTGTTCATCGAGAAGAAAAGCGTAGGCGTCGATGTCCATTCCGACAGGCTTTTCGCAGGTGAACCAAATTGAAAACCGCGAACCCAAGTACCCCGCCAGCGACAGCCGCTGCCCCTTTTGCATTTCAAGAGCGGGGAGCGCGCTGTCTGCCTGATTTGTCATCGAAACAACGTCGCTTTCGGGCAACGTTGGCTGCACAGCAGTCTGCGAAAAATCACGTTCGGGCGCTGTGTAAATGTGCTTGTTCACCGCGGGAATATCGGCTTTCGGCTTGCCCATAAGGTAAACACGCCTTACAAAGCGCGTTTTATACAGGATTTCCGCGTATAACAGGGTTTTCTCGGAGATACCGCTTACGGTTATCGTGAGGTCGTTTCTGCCCTTGTCCAACGTTTTCGGGGAAATAACAATCTCCTTGATATCGCACAAAATTTCGGTTTTTTCGGGAACGTTCACCGTGAGCGTAAACGTGTTTTCCGCGTCGGCAAGGAACTCGCCGAGATTTATCGTCCGCGGCACATCGAAAAAACCGTCCTCTGCGCCAAATCCCGACACGCTCCCCAGCACCTCGACATTTTTCGCGTCGGCGGGGAAGTAAGCCTTGATTGCGCAGTCGGTTTCGCTGCTTTCGGTAAGCTCCGCGCGGATATCCGAAATGGAAACTCCGGGCGATTTTATCTCGATAACGCTGCCTTTTTTCGCCCAAACGGTTGTGTTTTTGCCGGAAATCCGGAGCGGCTTTGCGATAATAACGGGCCCTTCAAATTCACCCGCCGGCAGCGTTATATCCGCTCCGGGAAGCGCGCTGTCGATTATTTGATTAAGATTTTGGTTCAAAGCGCCGCCTCCCGATTTGGATTATTTTGTAAATTAAACGTTGACGCCGTAGCTTCTGCAAAGCGCCTCAAGACCGCCCTGATAGCCCGCAGCAACCGCGTTGAACTTCCAGTCGCCGTTGTAGCGGTAAATTTCGCAGACAACAAGCGCGGTTTCGATTGAAAACTCCTCAACCAAGTCAAAGCGGAGAACCTCTTCGCCGTTTTGGTCATCGGGGTTGTCGATTTTGACAACGCGAACGTAGGAGTTTGAAACCTGACCGAAATTCTGATTTTTCTGCTGCGCGTCGAAAATTGTTACGGTAACGGCAATTTTCTCGATTTCTTGAGGAACTTTCGTGAAATCGATGATGATAGCCTCATCGTCGCCGTCGCCCTCGCCGGTACGGTTGTCGCCGGTGTGAACCACAGCGCCGTTTCTAGCGGAAAGGTTGTTGTAGAACACGAAATCCTCGTCGCGGAGAACCTTGCCGTTTGCGCCGAGCAGGAATACACACGCGTCAAGGTCGAAATCCTGACCGCCGTCGTATCTGTTGATGTCCCAGCCGAGACCTATTCTCGCCATTGTAACCGATTTGTCGAGAGAAACTCTCTGTCCTTTGGAAAGATTTACTGCCATAACTATTTCCTCCTTAATTTAAGGCACCACCGCATAATTAACGGCTATCGCCTTTGCCGTCCGCTTGCTTGCATATTTTCCGTCATATTGCACCAATTCTCCTTGACGGGCGTCAGCCCGCCTGCGTCGAATTAGTACAATCTGACGAAAAATCTGACTGCGCAATCGAACGACAATAATTATGCGTTGTTGCCTATTACGTTCAGCTCAAAGAGCGAGCGTTTTTCACTTGTTTTTTGAAACAGAATTTGCGATAGTTTTTCTGATGAGGTCAATCGGAATAATCGAAATCGCCATTGCGATAACGAGCGCCCATTCAACAAGAACCAAGCCCCAGCCGCTCAAAATTGCGCCGCCGACGTAGGTCATCACAATCTGAACTGCCGTGATGATGCCGAAAACTATGAGGAAGCCTCTGTTTTTGCCGAGGTTGTCGAAGAGGTTGAGCTTTTCGGTTCTCGCGTTGAAGGAGTTGAACACGGCAATCAGGATAAAGAACGCGAAGTACGCGGTGTGAAGAATTGCGTGCGGTTCGCCTTCAATGTTGATATCGCGGAGCAGTCCCCATTGTTCGAGGAAGCTCACGTCGCCTGCGGGGTAGTTGCCCAAAATCAGCATAGCAACCGACAGGATAAACGTCCAGCCTGCGCCCGTGATGATTTGGCTCATCATATACTTGCTGATAATCGGCTCGTTTCTGCGCTTGGGCTTTTCGTTCATATAACGCTTGAGCGCGGGTTCGCCGCCGAACGCGAGTGCCGCAAGCGTATCCATAACGAGGTTTACCCACAAAATCTGGATAACCGACAGCGGGTTTGCGATACCGATAAGCGGGCAGATAAACGAGATAAGAACTGCCGCAACGTTGATTGTGAGCTGGAATACGATGAACTTTCTGATTGAGTTAAAGATTGTTCGACCGTAAAGGATAGCCTTGTCGATTGAGTTGAAATTGTCGTCGAGGATAACGATATCCGAAGCTTCCTTGGCAACCTCTGTGCCGCCGCCCATTGCAAAGCCAACATCTGCCTTTTTGAGTGCGGGGGAGTCGTTTACGCCGTCGCCCGTCATTCCGGCAACGAGGTCAAGCTCCTGCGCAAGCCGAACGAGGCGGCTCTTGTCGGAGGGAAGCGCACGCGCGATTACGCGGATATCCTTGAGCTTCGCCTTGATTTCATCATCGGACATCTTCGACAGCTCATCGGAGGTGAGCATAAGATTTGTCTTTTCATCGTCGATAAGACCGGCTTCTTTTGCGATAGCAACAGCGGTTTCTCTGCGGTCGCCGGTAATCATAACAACCTGAACTCCCGCGCCCTTAACCTCTTTGATTGCGGTAACAGATTCGGGACGAACCTCGTCGCGAATTCCAAGACAGCCAACCAGCGTCCAGTTGTTGCCATCGGGGAGCGAGTCCTCACCGAGAGCGTCCTCGCTTGTTGCCAGCGCGAGAACACGGATAGCACGGTTTGCCAGCTCGTCGATTTTCGCATTAAGCGCGGTCATATTAAACGGCTGCTTGTTGCCGTCCTTGTCATAATAGTGTGAGCAGCGCTGAAGAATTTTCTCGGGCGCACCCTTGATAAGCGAAAGCGAGTACTGACCGTCAACTTGGGTTGCGGAGTACTTGTTAGTGGAGTTGAACGGGATATTGCCGACTGCGATAACGTCCGCATTTGACGGGTTATCGACAGCATAGCCGAGAATAGCGCGCTCGGTTGCGTTTCCGCCGAGAACCTTGCGGTCTTTGCCCTCACCGCTGATTATCGAAAGAGTGTTCTTGTGAATAGACAGCGCGAGCAAATCCTTCAGCTTTCCGTCAATGTCGTTCATCGTCTTGTACTCGTTCACGGCACCGTCGATGAAGTTGATTGCCTCGAGCTTGCCCTTGGTGATTGTACCCGTTTTATCGGAGAACAGAATGTTCAGCGAGCCTGCTGTTTCGATACCCGCAACCTTGCGGACAAGAACGTTGTCCTTGAGCATTTTGCCCATATTCTGCGCGGAAACAATGGCAATCATAAGCGGAAGTCCCTCGGGAACCGCCATTACGATGATGATAACCGCGAGCATAATCGCCTGAATTACCGCCTCGATAAGCGCCATCCAAGCGAAGTTGCCCGAAGCGTCGAGCAGGAACTGCATGGGATTGAATCCCGTGTCAAACAGGATAGTTTTCGCGAGCATTGCGATTGCGATAGCCACACCGCCGATATAGCCGAATTTGGAGATACCGTTTGCGAGCTTGGTGAGCTTGAGCTTGAGGGGAGTTTCGCGGTCGTCGTCAACCTGAAGCTCGCTTGCGATTTTACCGTAAACCGACTTGTCGCCGACAACGGTAACCTGCATAACCGCGTTGCCCGAGCAAACGACAGCGCCGCGGAAAACCTTGTGCTCGTTGTCGAAATTGATGTTGTCATCGGTATCCGTCCAGCCGTCGGGAATGGCGGTTTTCTTCGCCTCGCGGCTCTCGCCGTTCAAAACCGACTGGTCAACCTTGATATCGCCGTCGATAAGAATACCGTCAGCGGGGATTTTGTCGCCCGACTGAAGCAAAATCGCGTCGCCGACAACGATGTCGTTGATAGCAACCTCGGAGATTACGCCGTTTCTGTACACCTTGCACATAATGCGCGAAGCTTCTTCTTGGAGTTTTTGGAATGCGTTTTCGTTTCTGTACTCGGAGAAGGTGGAAACGAGCGTCGCAAGGCAAATTGCGATGAAAATGCCGAGCGGCTCAAACCATTCGGGCGCGCCCTCCTTGATAACGCCGGTTATGCCGAGAATTGCCAGCACAACGTTGATAAGAAGCGCGACGATAAGGATTTTAATCATCGGGTCGCCGAGATTGCCCTTGAGCTTATCCCAAAAGCTCTCGGAGGCTTGTTCTGTCATAGAGTTGTCGCCGAATTTTTGTTTGCTTTCGGCAGCCTCTTGGTCTGTAAGTCCGAATTTCTTCATTGTTATTTCCTTTCTCTATAAAGCGGAATTCCCGCATATTTGGTAAAGTTAAGTCACCATAACCTCGCAAACAAGCCCGTTTTCCTTGCCGGTCATTCTGAACACGGCGCGGTCCTTGAGCTCGATTGCGCTGCCCGACGGAACGAGCCTTCCCGACGGCGAGAGCATACCCTCAACCGAGCTGTTTACAAGCAGCCACATTCCGTTGTAAAACGCGGTATAAGCGCGCAGGGTGGTGTCGGCTTTCTCGTCGTTGTGGACGTTCGCGTAGACCTGCCAGTCGTAGAGCGGCATTCTGTCGTACACGACAACCTGCGATTTATCGCGGAACACGCCCTTTTTGCCGCGCACCTCGCTCTTGAAATTCAGCGTGATGATTTTTCCGGAATGTCTTGTTTTGCAGAACGGGCAGACGGGATTGTTCTCATCACGGAGTATAAACCACTTTTTCTCGCAGCTTGGGTTTTCGCACGGAACAAGTCTGTCCCAAGCACGCAGCAGCTCGCGTTCCCAATCCATTGCGGCGGGACGTTCGGCGGGGTTGTGGAGACCGTCAACAAATGCCCTCAAAAACAGCTTTTCCAAGCCCTTTGACAGCGATTGTATCGTGACGTTAAGGTCGGGCGGTCTGTTCGAGGTATCGTTTGGATTTTCGATAAATGTTGCCATAGAGCCGAGCGCGAGGAAATCGTCCTCTTCGGCGCTGTTGTTGGAGTAAATTTTGGGACCGATAAGCGGGTGCCTGAAGAACAGGTACTCGTAAATCAGCACAGGAAGCGCGTGCAAATCGGTCTGAACGCAGGGGAGAGCTCGGTTCGGGTCACCGAAGTCGAGTGCCATCGAAGCGAGCACCTCGGGTGCGATGTAACCGCGCGTTCCGACAACCTCGGGCGCGTATTTGTTCGGCACAACAAGGCTGTCGATATCGATAACAACCGCCGAGCCGCTTTTCGGGTCAATGAGCACGTTGTTGCAGGACAAATCCGAGTGCGCGAGACCTGCCTGGTGCATTCTGCGAACGGAGCGGCAAAGGCTTATCGCCGTGCCGAGCATTGTCCTGAAATCGCCGCGTTCTGCGGGTGCGAGGTACTTGCGGTTTCGCCCCGTGAACCAATTCGATTTTTTGTCCTTGCCGTTAAGATTGAGCACCGTCGAAGCCGTGCCGTCGAAGAAAAAGTTTCTCGGATAGGTCGGGCAGACAATCCCGAATTCGGGCTGTCTTACAATCGCGACAGGCCAGCAAAAGCGCTGCCTGAAATATTCCGCGGTTTTTTCGGTATTGCCGAGCGCGCCGCCGTCCGCTTCGGAAAGAGTCGGGTTGTAGATGCCGACGATAGTTCTGATGCGGTCTTGCAGGCGCGGGTTGAGCGAATCCGCGGGATTGTTGAAAAACTGCACGGCAAAGCGCTTGTCGGGGGTGAAAAAGGTGTGCTTCATACCGCCGCGCGGCGCGTTTGCGTCGTACACATATTCAATTATGCTGCCGTTGTCGAGAACGGCGGTTAACACGCTGCCGCTTTGCATAAATTACCCCCAAAGCTGCTTTTAATCGTCATTTGTTTTTATAACAACAAGCGTTCTGTCATCGAAGCTCCCGCGCTCGTTGTAGTTGTCGAGCCACACGCGAAGCCGTTCCTCGGGCGTGTCGCCGATGTTCATACGAAACGCCTCGAGCGAGTGACAGCGCAGCCCCTCGCGTTTGTCCCAAAGCGCGTCTACAGCCTCGGGCGAATCGTCGGAGAGAAGCTGCTTGGCGTATTGCAGGGCAACGCTTTGTCTGCTCATCGAAACCGAGTGAAAGCGAATAGGCGCGGGGTCTTCGCCCGCGGTAAGTTCACCCTTCATCGGGATAATTCCGTTCAGCCCGAGGTCGAGGTAAAGCCGCTTCATCTTCGGAACATTCGGGAAATAATCATCGGCTACGCCGTCCGACATCAGCATAATAATATCCGAAGAACCTCTGCTGACGCGGGTTTTTGCGCCGAGGGACTTCTGGTCGGTGTTTTTCTCGGAGAGAAAATCGGTCTCACCCGAGTACTTTCCGCTGTCCGCCTCACCCATTAACTTCAGGCAAGCGGAGGAGCCGGCGGTGCTGTCAATCGCGCAGATACAGCCGTCTCCGATTTGCACGCACGCCATAAAATTCCGCTTTTCACCGTCAATTACAAGCGGCACGACAACAGCCGCGAGAAAGGTTGTTGAGAGGTCGGAAAGCGTGGGTTTTCTGCCGAGCGCTTTCTCGTAGTTTTCGTCATCGACAATCTTCGCGAGCGCGTCCTGCTGCGCGGAAAAAGCCTCACGAGCGGACTGCTGAACAAGCGTGGCAATTCTCCCGCAGGCAGCCATAAATTCGGTTGACTGCAAATCAGCGGAGAGCCCGTCTTTAATCGCGGGAAGCTCGTAGAAAAGCCGCTCGAGCTTATCCTTGAGGAAGGAAGCCGCCGCTTCGCAAGCCGCGCGCGAGCCAATCCGCGAGAGCCGCTTTGAACCCGCGCCGTCGCAGACAGCCGCGATAAAGCAGTCATCGGTCACTGCGGTTTCAAAGAAATCGTCGCAGTTTGTGCCCTCGTGCTTGTGCTTTTTGCCGCGCACCCTCGCTCCGATAATCTCGCCGAACGGCATAACCGTGCGCTTTTGATGAAACTCGGAGTGCTGCTCGGTCTTGTCGTCAACAATTTCCTTATATTGCCAGATATTTGCGGTGTGCTCGATAACCTCCATATCCGACAGCCTTTTTTGCTGTTCGGGCGGAGCTTCGTTTGAAACCGCACCGCTCTCGGTTTTTTCGGCATTTTCGGTAGTTGTTTTCGGGGAATCTTTGTTTTCGGCACCGTCGGGCGTTGCCGAAAGCTGCTCCGCGTTTAACTCGGGAGCGCTTGTGATATCGGTTTTATCCATAAATTCACCTAAATTCGATTAAGGAACGATAACAAATCCTTGAGGAGGCGGCGGAAGCTCGATAGCCTCGCCGGGCTTTGCGTCGATGCTCTTGGAAGAAGCCTTGATGGAGCTCGAAACCCACGCGAAGAACTGCGCCATATCGCCTGCCGTGAGGTTGTTCATCATAAGAACATTGTTGGTGATTTTTTTGAGGGTGTTGGCGTTTGCGTTTGCACCGGCACCGCAAGCGATGATATTGCCCACGGACACCTGCTTTATTGCGTCGATACCCTCGTCAAGGTTATCGGTCGGCGCGCCGTCGGTCATAAGGAACACGAGCGGCTTCCAGTCACCCTTTTGGGTTGCGGTTGAGGTGCGAACCTCGTTTTTAACGCACTCCGCGAGAATTTTGAGAGCACCGCCGAGTGCTGTTGCACCTCCCGCGGAAATTTGCGGCTCCTTGAACACCATAAGCTCTGTGAGGGGGCTTATTTGTCTTGCGGAGCTGTCGAACGTGATAATCGACAGGAACGCGGTTTCAAGCGCCTGCGGGTCGCCCTTCAGCTCCGATACAAGCGTCTTTATTCCTTGTTTAACAGCCTCGATAGGTTCACCCGCCATAGAGCCGCTGCAATCGAGCAGCAGATAAACGGGCAGCCGTCTGATGTAATCCGACATAGTTTTTTCCTCCGTTTTCGGTTGCCGCATAACCTATTTTAATAATAAGCGCTAAATCATATTACGCTATACAACTTTAATTATACCTCAAAAAATAATTTCTGTCAATAGTTTTGACAAAAAAAGCAGATTAGTTATTGCAATTTTTGTTAAACTATGCTAATATATAGTAAATGCAAAAAATATCGGAGATGATGACGTGAAAATCAAAGGAAAAGAACTTGGGGAAATAGTGAAATCGCTGAAAACGCGCGAGGGACGTCGGGAGTTTTACGGCGAGAACAGGGAGATAATTCTGTATGTAATATTCGGCGCGGGAACGACGCTTATTTCAATGGGCAGCTACGCGCTGTTCAGGATAATTTTCCCGAACGCGGAGAGCGTGCCTGCGTGGCTTGGGTGGATTTACGAGCTGACGAGGGGATTTGGCGTGGACAGCAACACGATTTTGCCGAATTTGCTTTCGTGGATTTGCGCGAACATTTTCGCGTTCCTCACCAACAGGATAATCGTGTTCCAAAGCCGAAAAAAAGGTGCTTTTGTAATCCTCGAGGTACTGAAATTCTTTGCGTCGCGCCTGTTCACGCTTGCGGTGGATATTCTGATAATGTTCCTGCTGGTTGATTTGACGGGAATTCACAATTTCTTCTACGAATTCGGCGCGAAGGTGCTTTCGACAATCGTTGTGCTTGTGCTGAATTATATTTTGAGCAAGCTGTTTGTGTTCAGGAAGAAAAAGGAAGAAAAGGGAGATTGAGGAAAGCGAATGGAAACAGCAAAATATTGCTTTAAAAAGCTGGACGAAAGCGCGATTGCTATTATCGAAGAATTGTTTGTAAGTGTGTTTTCAAAGGAACCGTGGAATGATGATTGGTCCGATGAAAAGCAGCTTCACTTGTATATTCGGGATTTGACAGGGCAAAGCAACTCCTTGACTTTCGGGTTGTTTGAAGGAACGGAATTGATTGGCGTATCAATGGGACATATAAAGCATTGGTATACCGGCACGGAATATTTTATCGATGAATTATGCGTCAGCACCGCCAAACAAGGTCAAGGTATAGGCACGCTTTTTCTGAATATGATAGAAAAGGCTTGCAGGGAGCTTGAATTGACGCACATTTTTTTACTCACGGAAAACGATGTTCCGGCATACGAGTTTTATCAAAAAAGAGGGTTTTATAGGTTGGAAAATAGCGTGTCGTTGGCAAAGGAACTGAATTGAGCGAGAACAATCTTGTTGACAGGAGGAGCAAAAATGTTACTTATCGGAGTAAAAGAGGAGAACGGCTGGCTGTTGTCGAGGTGGAATTTGACGTATAAGGTTGGCTGGGAGCATATCTGCAAGGCGGCTACGGCGATTTTCGATTATTATGACGGCTTGGAAATTCTGGTTGACGGGGAAGCTGCCGAGGTGTCGTCGAAGGAGGACGTTCTTCATCTCGATGAAGCGGGGGATTTGGTTATCCGCGGAATGTCGAAGATAATAAAAGTGCCGCTGATGATAACGTTTTACAATCAGACAAATGCCGTGAGCGTGTCCGTAGCGGGCGCGACGGACGAGTTTAAAGAGGCTGATTATCAGCGGTTCAATATGTCTCTCGGGCAGTATATGGACAGCATTGAGCTTGCGATGTATCGGTGAATTTCCGCAGATGAAATCCCGATTAGACCGCGTTCTTTTCGGGATTGACTTTTCTTGGGCGTTGTGCTATAATGAACAAAGCGAGAAATCAGAAATTGTGAGGTAGTTGTCATATTATGAGCAGCAATATTTTGCAGTTAGATGAGAAATCGGTAGATGAGTTTTGTCATTTACGAATTGAGTTGTTTGAGGAATTAGGTGAAATCCATAAATGCAGAGATATTACTGAACTAAAATCAGCAACTAAGCAATATTATATGTCGCATATAAACAAAGATTTATTATGTTGGGGGGTATTTCAAGAAAGGAAACTCGTTTCAATAGGTTCATTATGCTTATTTGCTCGTATTCCTTATGAAGATAATTTAAGTGGATTAGAGGGATATATTTTAAACATATATACTTTGCCTCTTTATAGAAAGTGTGGCTTTGCAAATCAAATTTTGGATATGATTATTGAATACTCAAAGAAAAACTGCATAAATAGGTTGTGGCTTAATAGTAGTGAGCAAGGTAAGAAACTATATGCACAACGAGGATTTGTAAATAAAGAGAATGAAATGGAGTTGTTTTTATAATTGTAAAAACCCATTTATCGATGAGCTAACCAAAACTCCCGACAAGACCTTGTTCTTATCGGGATTTGCTTTTGCCTTGAATAAACCCCGCCAGCGCGTCCATAATAAAATTACCTGATTTTGTAAAGAGGTGTTAATTATGGATAATCACAACGCGCCGGCTTTTTCCGCAGATGTCGCGGAGGCGCTGGCGAACGCGGTGACAATCGCGGGGCAGATGGGACACAAGTATATCGGCAGCGAGCATTTGCTCTGCGCGCTTGCCAAGAACACGGGGAGCGCGGCGGGAGCGGCGCTTGCGCGGGAGGGCGTGTTTTTCCGCGACCTTGTTATTATGCTCAAGGACAGAGCCGGTGCGGGAACACCTTGCGCGCTGTCCGAAAAGGACTTTTCGCCGCGCCTGAAAAAGCTGATTGTAAGCGCGCGGGGGATTGCCCTCGCTCGCGGTGAGAACACGGTCGGTACGGAGCACATTATGATGGCTCTGCTCGCGGACAGGGCGAGCACTGCCTATTCGATGCTTCCCGCGGACTCGGTTTCGCGGATTTACGCGGGAATTTGCGCGAAAAAATACGAGCCGCCGCGTTTCTCCGAAACACCCGCAAAGCCCGAAGCCAAGCCGAAGCGCACTGTTCAAAAGAACGAGCCCGCGCAGCTCGCCAAGTACGCTGTCGAGTTAACGGGGCTTGCGCGTGAGGGACGGCTTGACCCGGTAATCGGGCGGGACGCGGAAATTGAGCGAATGGTGCAAATCCTCCTGCGCCGCAGCAAGAATAACCCTTGTTTAATCGGTGACGCGGGCGTCGGGAAAACCGCGGTTGTCGAGGGGTTTGCGCAGCGTGTTGCCGCGGAAAACGTGCCGCCCGAGCTCTGCGGGAAGCGCGTTTATTCGGTTGATATGGCGGCAATTTTAAGCGGTGCAAAATACCGCGGTGACTTTGAGGAGCGCTTGAAAGGTGTACTCGATGAAGCGTCCTCAAATCCCGAGATAATCCTCTTTATCGATGAAATTCATATGATTGTGGGAACGGGCGCGGCAGAGGGTGCGATTGACGCGGCAAGCGTGCTGAAGCCGATGCTGGCGCGCGGGAAAATCTGCTTAATCGGCGCAACCACGACAACCGAATACCGCCGCTTTATCGAAAAGGACAGCGCGCTTGAGCGGCGCTTTCAGCCGATAAATGTTGAACAGCCCGACGAAGCGCGGACAATCGGCATTTTGAATGGCTTAAGACCGCGCTTTGAGGAGTACCACAAGGCGTTTATCACGGACAAGGCGATAAAGGCTGCGGTGTCGCTCTCGGAGCGTTATATGAACGACAGGCGCTTGCCCGATAAGGCGATTGATTTGCTTGACGAAGCGGCAGCGGCGGCGCGCGCGGGACGGCTTTCCGAGCGGAGCGGGCTGCTCAAAACGGTCAAGGAGCGGTTTCGCGGGGAGCGGGTTATCGTCGATGAGGAGGACATCGCGAAGGCTGCTGCGATGATTACGGGAATTCCCGTCCAGCGGCTCTCCGAGAACGAAACCGAGCGTCTCGAGCGGCTTGAGGACAGGCTTTGCGAGAGGGTTATCGGGCAGGAAAATGCAGTTTCGCTTGTAGCAAACGCGGTTCGGCGCGGACGAGCGGGACTGCGCGACCCGAACCGTCCGATAGGCTCGTTTTTGTTTCTCGGTCAGACGGGCGTTGGAAAAACCGAGCTTTGCCGAGCGGCAGCCGAGGCGGTTTTCGGCGATGAGAAGCGGCTGATTCGCTTTGATATGTCGGAGTTCACCGAGCCTCACTCGGTTTCCAAGCTAATCGGTTCTCCTCCGGGATATGTAGGCTGCGAGCAGGAAGGTCGGCTGATTGCCGAGGTGCGTTCGCTGCCGTATTCGGTGGTGCTTTTCGACGAGGTTGAAAAGGCGCACCCGGAGGTGCTGAATGTACTGCTTCAAATTCTCGAGGACGGAAAGCTCACGGGCTCTGACGGCAGAACCGCCGATTTCAAGAGTACGATTATCATTATGACGGGCAACATCGGCGCCGAGGAGTTGTCCAAGCGAAATGTTGGTTTCGGGAAAACAACCGGCGGTTCAACCGACGTTATGAAAGCGCTCAAAAAGACGTTTCGTCCGGAGCTGCTGAACAGGATTGACAACATTGTGGTTTTCGAGCGGCTCTCGGCTGAAAATATGGAGAGAATTTGCCGCAAAATGCTGAAAAATGTCGCCGACAGAGCGCTTTCGCGTGGGATTGAGCTTTCGTTTGACGAAAAAGCTGTGAAAAAGCTGTGCGAAAGCGCCTTCGACGAGGAAATGGGCGCGCGCCCGCTGCGGAGGAAAATAACATCGCAGATTGAAGATATGCTCGGTGGCAGGATAATTTCGGGCGAGCTCCCCGACAACTCAAAAGCCGAGGTTTACCCCACGGACGAGGGCTTCGGCGTGCGGATTTTAGCGGCAAGTCACCGTTAACTTGCCGATTTCGCTTGCTCGAGCATATTTTCGGCAAAAATCGCGTAGCCGCGCGTGGGGTCGTTGACGAGGACGTGCGTGACAGCACCCGCAAAGCGCCCGTCCTGAATAATCGGTGAACCGCTCATTCCGCGCACGATGCCGCCGGTTTCTTCGAGGAGCTCGGAGTCGGTTATCCTGATAACCATACCCTTCGAGCCCTCCAGCCCGAAAAGATTTATGCGCTCGATTTCGATATCATACTCGCACGGTTCGCTGCCGTTAATCGTGGTGAGAACGGTAGCCTTTCCCGTGTGAACCTCTTGCCTGAAAGAAGACTCGTACTCCTTGCCCTCAAACGGCTCGTCAAGCGTTCCGAAAACGCCTTGTGAGGTGTTGAGAGAAAGCTCGCCGATTTCGCTGTCGGAGAAAATTTTCCCGCAAAGCTCGCCGGCGCTGCCTTCCTTTGCCTTAACAACGTCGAAGATTTCCGCGCGGGTGATTTCGCCGCTTTTGAGGGGAATTTCGCCGCCTGTCGAGGTATCGCTTACCGCGTGCCCGAGACCGCCGAACACGCCGTTTTTCTTGTCGTAAAAGGTGAGCGTGCCGATACCCGCGGCGCTGTCGCGGACGTAAAGCCCGACGCGTAGCTTGCCGCCGTGGTTTTCGGGGGTGAGGGCAACGCTGATTTCACCGCCGCCGCGCTCAAGGATAATGCTTGTCCCGTCGGAGCTTTGCTGGACAGCCTCGGCAAATTCCGCGTTTGTGCAGACGCTTTTCCCGTTCACCTCGGTAATCACATCGCCTGTTTTAATACCGGCAGCGGCTGCGGGGGAATTTTCGGCTGCCGAGATAACCATAACGCCGTTTGAGCGAACTTTTATCCCGAACGGAGTTCCGCAAAGGGTAACTGTCGGGCGGGTTGTGGCAACGGCGGAGGCGGGTTTTATGGGAATATTTCCGATATAATAGCAAAGCCCGCTGTCCGTTTCTTTAAGCGTGGCAACCGAGAAACCGCCGCCCTCAAATTGCCCTGCGGGAACGCTTATATTGCACGGCAGCGCGACGTACAAACAGCACAAAGCTGCCGTGATACAGAGGGCGAGAGCTGCTGCGGCTGCCGAAAAAAGTTTTGCGAATTTTTTGTTCATAAATGTGCAGTGCCTTTCTTTTGCTGAATTTTTTTGAAATCCGGAAACGTCCGGCTGAAATTATAATTCGCTGCAAATCCGCCGATATTAAAGGAAATAACAAGCGGATAAAACAGGTCGCCGAGGATTTTTCCCCGAAACCGCGAGTGCAAATAACAGGAAAAAAATTACTTGACTTTTTCGGAAAAAAGTTGTATAATAATATGTATGTATTTTTCTTTGTGTGAAAAATTCAGTCTGTCGATAAAACGACAGCCTGATACTTTATGAATTTGGAATAATGAGGAATTGTCCTCTTTAAAATATGAATTAACCGATAAAAATATTTTGGTTAAAAAACCGCGGAAAATTATAGTTCATTTTTCCCATTTTTCTTTCCGACAAATTGTATTTTCTGCGCGGCGGTTGGTTCGTGTTACATATTTATTCAAGGAAAGGCGGCTTGCCGTCTTGGAGTGACTGCTTTTTCACAGGTGTGAAAAAGGGGATTTTTGCGCTTTTTTTAAGAAAGGGATTTTATGGGATTATTGTCAAACAAAAAGGTTTTATCGGATAACGAAGGCGAAAAGCAGGTTAAACAGGAAAGACCGCGCAACACCGTGCCGGTGAAGCGTCCTGTCCTCACCGACGACCGTTCATCGGCGGAACGTGCGCGCAGACAGGCTTCGGTTGTGCCGGCGAAGCGGCAGCTTACTGCGAGAGAGCCGGTTTTGGGCAGAACAAAGCAGACTGCGCCCGTGCAGAGAAAGCCCGTGCGCTCGGCACCTGTTAAGTTCACGGCACTTGGTGGCTTGAACGAAATCGGCAAGAATTTATACGTTTACGAGTGCTGCAATGATATGTTTATCGTGGACTGCGGACTTGCGTTTCCCGATGAAAATATGCTCGGCGTGGACTTGGTTGTGCCGGATTTCTCATATCTGGAGAAGAACAAAGACCGTTTTCGCGGTATTGTGATAACGCACGGTCACGAGGACCACATCGGTGCGCTGCCGTATCTGCTGAAGAAGATAAACGTTCCGATTTACGGCACGCGGCTTACTTTGGGGCTTGTCGAGGGCAAGCTCAAGGAGCACGGTTTGTTGTCGCAGACATCGCTGAATGTTGTCGAGCCGCGCCATAACGTGCGAATGGGCTGTATGTCGGTTGAATTTATCAGGGTAAACCACTCGATACCCGACTCCTGTGCGCTCGCAATTCACACGCCCGCCGGAGTTATCGTTCACACGGGCGACTTCAAGGTCGATTACACGCCGATTGAGGGCGGGATAATCGATTTGGCGCGCTTCGGTGAGCTCGGAAACAAGGGTGTGCTCGCGCTGATGAGCGAAAGCACGAACGTTGAGCGCCCCGGCTACACGAAAAGCGAGAGAAGCGTCGGCGAGAGCTTCCGCGGTCTGTTCAACAGAGCCGAGGGCAAGCGCATCATCATCGCGACTTTTTCCAGCAATATCCACAGAATTCAGCAGATTATCGACGAGGCTGTCCGCCGTGGACGAAAAGTTGCGGTTTCGGGCAGAAGTATGACGAACGTAATCGCAAAGGCGGTTGAGCTGAATTATATAAAGGTGCCCGAGAACACGCTGATTGAGATTGACGAAATCAACCGTTTCGACCCGTCGGAGCTGGTTATCGTCACCACGGGCAGTCAGGGCGAGCCGCTTTCCGCGCTTTCGAGAATGTCGAGCGGTGACCACAAACAGGTTTCGATTAACCCGAACGATTTTATCATAATTTCCGCGAACCCTATCCCCGGCAACGAAAAGCTGGTGACAAAGGTTGTAAACGAGCTGATGAAGCAGGGCGCGGAGGTTATTTACGAGAGTATGTACGAGGTGCACGTTTCGGGACACGCTTGTCAGGAAGAGCTGAAAATGATGATTTCGCTCACCAAGCCGAAGTTTTTCGTCCCCATTCACGGCGAGTACAAGCACCTCAAAAAGCACGCGATTTTAGCCGAGGGAATGGGCATTCCCGAGGAGAACATCTTTGTAAGCGGTCTGGGCGATGTGCTTGAAACGGACGGCGTTGATATGAAGATGTCGGGGACCGTGCCCGCGGGAATGATGCTGGTTGACGGCTTTGGCGTGGGCGATGTGGGAAGCGTTGTTCTGCGCGACAGAAAGCACTTGTCCGAGGACGGCGTGATTGTTGTTGCGGCAACGATTGAGCGCGAAACCGGAAAGGTTGTTTCGGGACCGGAAATTGTTTCGCGCGGATTTGTGTACGTTCGCGAGAGCGAGGAGCTGCTTGACGAGGCGCGTGAGCTTATGAAGCAGGTTTTAAGCGATTTGGCGAACAGAAACGTGCGCGAATGGGGCAATATCAAAGCGGCAATGCGCGACGAGCTTTCCGAGTACATTTACCGTGAAACCAAGCGCAGCCCGATGATTTTGCCGATTATTATGGAATTATAAGCCGCCGGTGCGACCGGCTGCGAATTCGCCCATAGTTTGTTCAAAGGGTGATTATTTCGCCCGCAAGCAGCATATCTGCAATTATTTCCGATTGAAAGAGCGGTGAGAAAATGCGAAATTTCTACAAGAGCAATATTCTTCTGGGAGCGGTTTGCGCGCTGATAATAATGCTGATTACGGTGGACGTGTTTGTTTTCCGCAACGAGCCGCTTATGTTTTGGATAAGTTTGCCCATTTTGCTGGGAATTTCCGCGCTGGCACTCGGAAAGCTGCTTCAGATAAGGCAAAGCGAGTATTGGTACTTCGACCAGTTAAGCCGCGAAATCAGAGGAACGGACAGCTTGTCGCTTATAGGTTTTCCGCTGCCGATAGCGGTTGTTGACAGCGGGAGAAGCATTATTTGGAGCAACGACACCTTCAATGACGTGTTTTTCCTGCCAAACGAGGACCAAAGCTCGATTGACCCCGTGACCGATATGCCGCTGGAGCTTTTCGGCTCGGACGGGCGCGAAATACGTTACGGCGAGAGATGGTTTCGCGTGTATTCCGTGCCGCACGAGTTTGCCCTTGACGAGAAAGTACGCAAGCGGCTTGTGTTCGCGAAGGACAACGGCATCGTGCTGAAAGACACGATAACAATGCTGATTTTCCGCGAGATAACCGATTTCAAAAAGCTGCGCAACGACTACGAAATGGGCAAGCCTGTGGTTATGATAGTTATGGTTGATAACTACGAGGAGCTGCTCTCGGGCGCAAAGGAATCCGAGCGCGCTTATGTCACGATACAGGTTGACAGGCTGATTGAGGAGTATTTCGCCGAGAAAAAGGCGGTTTTGAAGAAAATCACGGGCGACAAGTTTCTGATAGTGCTTGAGCGGCGTTATCTGAACGAGATGATTGACGAGAAGATGTCGCTTATCAACAAGGCGCACGAGATTATTGTTCGCGACAGAGCGGCGGTTACGCTGTCAATAGGCGTCGGCGATACCGCGTCCACGCTTGCCGAGGGAGAACGCTTTGCTTCGGAAATGCTCGATAAAGCGCTTGAGCGCGGCGGCGACCAGGCGCTTGTTAAAACGTCGAACGGCTTCACGGCATTCGGCGCGATTTCGCCCGGAAAAGAGAGAACAGGTAAGGTTAAAATCCGTCTTGCCGCGGAGAACATCAAGAATTTAATCAGCACCGCCGATACCGTGTACATAATGGGACACGCTTACGGCGATTTCGACAGCGTCGGCTCGGCAATCGGACTTACCTGCGCAATCAGACGAATGGGAATTCCCGCTTACACGGTTGCGCGTTTTCACGACAGAACAAAAACCAACGCCGCGCAGCTTATCGACAGGTTTTCAGAGTACGACACGCCGGTTGTTATCGAGCCGGACGAGGCGGAGCAGTGGATTACGTCGAAATCCGTGCTGATAATCGTAGACACGCACATCTTGAAAAAGCTCGAGGACAAAGACCTTTACGAGCTTTCGCCGAAGGGCAGAGTTGTGATTATCGACCATCACAGATTGAGCGCGGGCGCGATAACCGAGGCTGCCGTGAAATGTCACGAGAGCAACGCTTCGTCATCGGCGGAGCTTGTGACGGAGCTTATTCAGTATTTCAGCAGCAACACGCTCCTCACGCCGCTTGAAGCCGAGGCGCTTCTCGCGGGAATAACTCTTGACACGAAGGATTTTGTAATGCGCTCGGGTGTTTCGACTTTTGAGGCGGCGGCTTACCTCAAGAAAATCGGCGCGGACACAATCGCGGTGAAAAAGCTGTTTGACACGTCGATTGAGAGCAAGCTGAAAAAGGCTGAAGTTATTTCTTCGGCAACAATTTACCGCGGGCGCTGCGCAATCGCGGTTGTCGAGAACAATTATCCGGGTATACGAGTGCTTTGTTCGCAGGCAGCGGACGAGATGCTTTATATCAGAAACGTGGACGCGTCGTTCACGGTTTATCCCATCGAAAACGGCTATAGCATCAGCGCGCGCTCGTTGGGCAAGGTCAATGTTCAGGTTATAATGGAAAGTATGGGAAATAAGGTAGACGACGGCGGCGGTCATCAGTCTATGGCGGGCGCGCAGCTCTACGATATTTCTCTGGAAGAGGTTGTCGAGCGGCTTCACAGAGCCATTGACGAGCACCTTTCCGATAAATAATGATAAGGAGAATTTAAGATGAAGGTAATTTTATTGCAGGACGTTCAGGGCACCGGTAAAAAAGGTGAGATTAAAGAGGTCAAGGAGGGCTACGCGCGCAATTTCCTGATTAAGAAGGGACTTGCGCAGGAAGCGAACGCGAAGAACCTCAATATTTTGCAAGGTCAAAAGGACAGCGCACAGCACAAAATTGATGTTGATATCGCGAACGCAAAGGCGATTGCCGAGGTGCTTGAGGGCAAGACGATTTCGGTTAAAGCGAAGGCGGGACAGAACGGCAGACTTTTCGGCACGGTTACCTCGAAGGAGGTTTCCGCGGCAATCAAAAAATTGCTCAACCTTGACGTTGACAAGAAAAAGATAAATATCCCGATGAAAATCGAGGGCTTTGGTACATTTGCGGCGGACGCGCGTCTGTACGCGGGTGTAACGGCGAAGTTCACGGTATCGGTTGAGGACGAGGGATAATGGCGAATTACGACCTTTCGGGTGTAAATCTCCCGTACAATCCCGACGCGGAACAGTCGGTTCTGGGCTGCGTTCTGCTTGACGGGGGAGCGCTCGCTGAAATTATCGGCACTCTGCATCCCGAGCACTTTTACGCGCAGTTAAACCGCGACATTTTCGCCGTGATGACGCAGATGTATATGACCAGCGAGCGTATCGACGTGGTAACGGTGCTGGACGCGTGTATGCGGCAGAGCGTTTTCGAGTCGGCTGATGACGCGAAAAAGTACCTGACAACGGTTATGGAAGCGGTTCCGAGCGTTTCCTCGATAGCGAAATACGCGGGAATTGTCACGGAAAAATACCTTCTCCGAAGCCTTATTCTTGCTTCAAAAGAGATAATCGACGCGGCGACGACGGGCGCGGAGAACGCGAATGATATTGTCGATTTCGCGGAACAGCGGATTTACAATATCCGCGCGGGCGTTGAAAACAAGAGCCTCACGCACATCAGCGGCATTGTTTTTGACCGCGTGAAAGCGCTTAATGAGCTTGTTAAGGCAACGGCGGCAAACGGCGGACAGCCGGTAATGTCGGGCTTGTCAACCGGCTTTATGGAGCTTGACAACAAGATTTTCGGCTTGAACCGCTCGGATTTGCTGATACTCGCGGCGCGTCCCGCTATGGGAAAAACGTCGTTTGCGATGAACGTTGCGGTGAACGTGGGCAAAAAGTACCGCGACAAGGAAATTTGCGTATTCAGCTTGGAAATGTCGAAAGAGCAGATTGTTGCGCGAATGATAAATTCCGAGGCACTTTTGCCGTCCGATGCGATGAAAACGGGAAGGGTTGCCGCGGACAAGTGGAAGCAGATTATGGAGAGCGCGGACATACTTTCGCAGCTGCCGATATACATTGACGACACGCCGGGCTGTACCGTTTCGATGATAAAATCGAAGCTCCGCAGAATGAAGAATTTGGGCGTGGTGATTGTTGACCATCTCCAGCTGATGAACTCCGTGAGCAATTTCCACGGAAACCGTGTTCTCGAGATTTCGGAGATATCGCGGCAGCTGAAGGTTATGGCGAAGGAACTGAACGTGCCGGTAATCGCGCTGTCGCAGCTTTCGCGCAGTTCCGAACAGCGTCCTGACAAGCACCCGCTTTTGTCGGATTTGAGGGACTCGGGTTCAATCGAGCAGGACGCCGATGTTGTTATGTTTCTGCACAGAAACGGTTACTACGACAAGACCGACCCGAACCAGAACGTCTGTGAGTGCATTGTGGCGAAAAACCGTCACGGTGAAACGGGAACGGCGTACCTCGGCTGGCAGGGCGAGTACACGCGCTTTACGAATGTCGAGGTAAAGTACGAGAACAACGGAAACTGAAATGAGTGAATTTATCGGAAAAGTTGGGGCGGCGCTCTCGGAAATTTCGTCGGTGAGAAGCGCGAAAACGGTTGTGTGCGGGCTTTCGGGCGGCGCGGACAGCACGGCTTTGCTGCTTGCGCTGAAGGCGGTTTCGGGGGAATTTGGCTTTACAACAGCAGCCTGTCACCTCAACCACGGGCTTCGCGGCGAGGACAGCGACAGCGACGAGCGTTTTTGCACGGAGCTTTGCGAAAAGCTTGAAATTCCGCTCTACAAAAGGCGCGAGAACGTCCGCGAGTATTCGCAAAAGCACGAAAGTCTTGAAGAAACCGCGCGGAAGGTGCGCTATGATTTTTTTGAGGAAGCGCTCGGGCATTTCGGTGAAAACGCGGTGCTGGCGACAGCGCACAACGCCAATGACAACGCGGAAACGGTGCTCCTGAACCTAATTCGCGGCACGGGACTTCGCGGACTTTGCGGTATTCCGCGCGAGCGTGGGCGAATTATCCGACCGCTGTTGGATATCGAGCGCGGTGAAATCGAGGAATTTCTCGCGGAAAACCGGCAGAATTTTGTCACGGATAAAACGAATTTCTCGGTTGAATACACGCGAAACAAAATCCGCGCGAAGCTCATTCCCGAAATTCTTGAAATAAATCCGTCGTTTTTGTCAACAATCGGCAGAATGACCAAAAATCTTCGCGCCGATGAGAAATATTTTGAGGAAACAACCGAAAAGGTTCTCGCCGAAAGCAAAAGCGGGCGCGGTTATCTCGCGGAGAAAATTGATGAGTGCGCCGAGCCGATTAAGGTGCGTGCGGTGAAGAAAATTCTCGCAAACGGCGGTGTTGAGCCGTCCGCGCTTCGGATAAGGACGGCGATTTCGCTGCTGAAAAAGCGCTCGGCGCGTTATAATCCCTGCAAAAATCGCTTTTTCACGATTCGCAAGGGAGTGTGCTTTATGGAAGAAATTGAGCAGCATTTCGGCGGTTTTAACGAGAGAAAAGGCTGATTGTTGAAAAATATTGTCACGGGTTGTGTATTTTTCACGAAATATTCAGAAAATTTGTTTGCATTTTGAGAAAAAGTATGCTATAATATTTAAGTGTATGAAATAGGAGGACATAAGAATGTATGTTCCCGAGGAAATTGAAAGAATTCTGTTCTCGAAGGAAGAGCTGGCTGCGCGCGTGAAGGAGCTTGGCGAGGAGCTCACGCGGGATTACGCGGGGAAAAATCCGCTGTTTATCTGCGTGCTGAAAGGCGCGAGCGTGTTTTTCTGCGACCTTATCAGGCAAATCGAGTGCCCGCTGGAAATCGGTTTTATACGCGTGTCGAGCTACACGGGGACGGTTTCGGGTGAAATTTCGGTTGACGAAAGCGGTCTGCCCGAGGTGAGCGGACGGGACGTTGTTCTTGTCGAGGACATCGTGGATACCGCGAAAACGCTCTCCGCGCTGAAAAAGCTGTTCGGTGAAAGAAATCCGAAATCGCTGAAGGTCGCGTCGCTGCTCGATAAACCGTCGCGGCGCGTTGTAGAGGGATTTAAAGCCGATTACACGGGCTTTGAAATCGAGGATTTTTTCGTGATTGGCTATGGCCTTGATTTTTCTCAAAAATACAGA
The DNA here is from genome assembly GCA_964551225.1 of uncultured Ruminococcus sp. Taxonomy (GTDB): domain Bacteria; phylum Bacillota; class Clostridia; order Oscillospirales; family Ruminococcaceae; genus CAG-115. Next base: position 32,146 of record CAZKBF010000007.1, on the reverse strand, counting down.
AATCTGCCGTACATCGGCATATACAAATCCGAATAAAGGAAAGGTGGTCTAAATGAAGAAAAACAAATTATCCGGCGTTATCATCTACTTTTTGATAATTATTCTGCTTATCGTGGGAGTTGTGTCGGTGCTGAACCTTGCGGGAAGCGGCTCGCGCGGCTCAACGAAGCGGTATTCCGAGGTTATCGCGGAGTTCGACAACCTCAACGTTTCGTGGTATGAGCTCGACTTGGGCAGCGGTTCGCTGAAGTATCAGCTCAAGAGCGACGGCGACTCAAACAAAGCGTATGTGTACAGCGTGCCGAACGTCAACATTTTCTTAAATGACATCAATACCGGCTACACGAGCGCGGGCAAAATCGCGAATTACCGTCTGCGCTACAACGAGGCAAATCCCGACAAACCGCTTGTCGAGAACTATATTCCGATATCCGACAACTCGTTCTGGATGAACCTGCTGCCGTACCTGTTCTTGGTGCTGGTGATGGTGATTTTCACCGTTGTGATTTTCCGTCAGTCGGCGGGCGGCGGCAAGATGAACTCGTTCTCCCGCGCAAATGTTCGTCAGATGACGGGCAAAAAGGTAACGTTTGAGGACGTTGCGGGCGCGGACGAGGAAAAGCAGGAGCTTGTCGAAATCGTCGATTACCTCAAAAACCCGAACAAATACCGCGAAATCGGCGCGAGAGTACCGAAGGGCGTTCTGCTCGAGGGACCTCCCGGTACCGGTAAAACTCTGCTTGCAAAGGCTGTTGCGGGCGAGGCGGACGCTCCGTTTTTCTCGATATCCGGCTCGGATTTCGTGGAAATGTACGTCGGCGTCGGTGCATCGCGTGTTCGTGATTTGTTTGACCAGGCGAAAAAGCACACTCCGTCGATAATCTTCATCGATGAAATCGACGCTGTCGGACGTCAGCGCGGCGCAGGCTTGGGCGGCGGTCACGACGAGCGTGAACAGACGCTGAACCAGCTCCTCGTCGAGATGGACGGCTTCACAGAAAACGAAAACATCATCGTTATGGCGGCAACCAACCGCCGCGATATCCTTGACCCCGCGCTTCTCCGTCCGGGACGTTTCGACAGACAGGTTGTCGTAAGCTACCCCGACATCAAGGGACGTGAGGAAATCCTCAAGGTTCACACCAGAAACAAGAACATCGGTCCCGACGTAAATCTCAAGACAATCGCCGCGACTACTGCGGGCTTTACGGGCGCGGATTTGGAGAACTTGGTGAACGAAGCGGCACTGCTTGCGGCTCGTAAGAACAAGAAGGCGGTCACCAAGGAGGACATCGAGGAGGCGACAATCAAGGTTGTTGCGGGCCCCGAGAAGAAGTCGAAGGTTGTTTCCGAGGACGAGAAGAAGCTCACTGCTTATCACGAGGCGGGACACGCGATTACAACCTATTTCTGCCCGTCGCAGGACAAGGTTCATCAGGTGTCGATAATTCCGCGCGGAATGGCTGGCGGCTTCACAATGCACCTTCCCGAAAAGGACAGAAGTTTCGTTTCCAAGACCTATATGGAGGAGGAAATTATCGTTCTGCTGGGCGGTCGCGCGGCTGAAAAGCTGATTTTGGACGACATTTCTACGGGCGCTTCCAACGATATCGAGAGAGCAACCGGCGTTGCGCGCGATATGGTAATGCGCTACGGCTTCTCGGAAAAGCTCGGTCCGATTCTCTACGGCAGCGCAAGCCACGAGGTTTTCCTCGGCAGAGATTACTCGCAGGGCAAGAATTACTCGGAGAATGTTGCGTCCGAGATTGACGCGGAAATCCGCGAGCTTATCGAAACGGGCTATGAAAAGGCGAAGGATATCCTCACAACGCACGGCGATATGCTTGAAAAGTGCGCGCAGTATTTGATGAAGCACGAGAAAATCGATGGTCCTGATTTCTACAAGCTGATGGCGGGTGAAATCAACATCGACGGCGATAAAGTCGAGGTTACCGAAACCCCTGCGGTTGACCTGAACAAAGATACCGAAGAACAAGCGGTTGATTTGAACAAGGATACCGAGGACAACTCCGAAAACAACGAATAAAACCAATCCGCTCCGCGATAAGCGGGGCGGAATTTTATGGAGAGGGAATTATGATAGAATACATAGACGAAGCGCCGAGCCTTGAGGAGTACAAGGAAATGCGGCGGGCGGTGAATTTTATGGTGCTGTCGGACAGGATTGCGAGCAACGCGCTCAACAACGCGTTTCACATCACAACCGTCCGCGACAACGGCAGAGCAATCGGAATGATACGCGTTTTAAGTGACGGGAGCTACGCGAATTTCATCACGGACGTTATGGTTATCCCCGAGTATCAGCACCGCGGCATCGGCAAAGAGATGATGCGCAGGACGATTGATTTTATGTACGGAACGCTTGAAAAAGGCGAAACAATCGTGCTTTATCTGATGTCCGCGAGCGGCAGAGAGCCGTTTTACAAGCAGTTCGGTTTCCGAGAGCGTCCAAACGAGGTTTGGGGCGCGGGAATGAGCCAGTGGATAACCAAAACCGATTGAGAAAAGTGATGTTTTCTCGGCAGTTTATCAAGTTATAAAAAATCGGGCGTTTTGAAAAAAACGCTTGTTTTTTTGGCGAAAATATGTTATAATAAAATGTAAAATAGCGTACTAGCGAGTTAAAGGGGTGAGATTATGAGCGAGGACGGCGGTGTTTGCCGAAGTAAAAACAGCAGGGGATTTGCCGCGCTTATAATCACGGCGGGTTCTTTGCGCCAATAAATCAGCAAAGGAGTGCCGATATGGTAAAATATTACAGAAGTATTGAGGGCAGGGTTTGCGAGATAGAAAACCGCGAGGCGGGCTGTTGGATTTCGGTAATTAACCCGACGGAAACCGAAATCTCCGACCTCGAGGACGATATGCACATCGACCGCGATTACATCAGAGCCGCGCTCGATGAGGAGGAGCCGTCGCGAATTGAAAGCGATGACGGCGTGACGCTGATTGTCGTGGACTATCCTGTCGCGGAGCAGGACAACGACCCCGACAAAACCTTGCTCTATTCCACGACGCCTATGTCGATTATCATCACCGATGAAAACGTCGTCACGGTCAGCGCGAAGGAAAACGTTGTCATCGATGAGATTGCAAAGGGCGTTGTGAAGGGAATTCACACGAATTTGAGAACGCGGTTTGTTTTCACGATTTTGTTGAGAATTGCCGCGCGCTATTTGCAGTACCTCAAACAAATCGACAAAATCTCGAATTACGTCGAGGGCAAAATGTACCTCTCGATGAAAAACAAGGGACTTATTCAGCTTCTCGGGCTGGAGAAGTCGCTCGTTTATTTCTCAACTTCGCTGAAGGCAAACGAGGGCGTGCTCGAAAAACTGATGCGCGGGCGTTATCTCAAGCTGTACGAGGAGGACCAAGACCTGCTCGATGACGTAATAATCGAGGTTAAGCAGGCGATTGAGATGACGGGAATTTACTCGAACATCTTGAACGGCACGATGGACACATTCGCTTCAATTATCTCGAACAACCTGAACATCGTGATGAAACGAATGACGACAATCACCATAATCATCGCCGTTCCGACCATCGTTTTCAGCTTTTACGGAATGAACCTCAACCAAAACGCGGGCGGCTTGCCGATGGCGAACGTTTGGTTCCCGATTGCATTGAGCGTGGTTTTATCGGTTTTGGTTGGCGTTTTAATCAACTTTATCCAGAAATTCAAATAAGCGTTTCGCGGAAAGGAACTCCCGATGAAAACGAATGAAAAACGGTTGTTTTTTACGACAATAGTCGTCATTCTCGCGCTCCTCGCGGGGTTTACTGTGTACAATTTCATCTCGTTCTACGACAACGCTGTGCGAAATATCCAATCGGTCGGTGAAAACGCTCTCGCTTATGAAACCGAGCAGCTCAACGGTTATCTCAACAAGGGAATGGACGTGCTGAAGGTAACGTCGATTTCGGTTGAGTATATGATGGCGGAGGGCAAAACCGCGCGGGATATCGAGAAGTTTTTGGTCGAGGAGTCGCAGCGCTATATGAGCGATATCGACAAGAATTTCACGGGCGTTTACGGCTGGGTGCTCGGCGAGTACATCGACGGAATAGGCTGGAAGCCGCCGGCGGATTATGTGGCAAAGGAGCGCGATTGGTACGTTGCCGCGGAGAAAGCGCACGGAAACGCAGTTATCGTCTCGCCGTATCTTGACGCGCAGACGCACACCGTGATGATTTCGGTGAGCCGAATGTTGTCGGACGGCGACTCGGTTATTTCGCTCGACATCGCTCTGAACGAAATCCAAGCCCTCACAAGCCAAATGGGACTTGATGATATGGGGTACGGGTTTATTGTCGTGCGGGACGGAATGGTTGTCGCGCACCACAATGTTGACGAGCTCGGCAAAAACTACTACGAGGACGGCGAAATGGGCGGGCTGCTGAACGCAATTCCTGATGAACGCTCGGTTTTCGATTATGTGATTGACGGGCAGCAGTGCAAGATTTTCACCAACACGGTTATGGACGATTTGCGGGTTGTGCTGGTTATCGAAAGCTCGAAGCTGTTCCGCGAAATCCGCGGTATTCTTATCAGAAACGGCGTTTTGTGCGTTATTATTTTCGGGGTAATCGTGATTTTCAGCTCGTTTATGATGAAACGCCTTCGCGAGACCTCGCAGAACGAGCACAAGGTTCGCGAGCAGCTCAAACAGCAGAACTCCGATATCATCAAGACGATTGTTCGCATAATCGACGCGATGGACAGGTACACGAACGGACACTCGCAGAGGGTTGCCAACTATTCGCGTGAAATTGCGCGGCGGCTCGGCAAATCCGAGGAGGAGCAGAAGGACATTTATTACGCGGGGCTTTTGCACGATGTGGGAAAAATCCGCGTTCCCAAAGAGGTTATAAACAAGCCCGGAAAGCTGAATGACGATGAATTCCGGCAAATCAAAATTCACACAATAACGGGTTTCTACATACTCAAAGAAATCTACAAGGAGGGCGCAATCCTCCATGCGGCAAAATTCCACCACGAGCGCTATGATGGGAAGGGCTACCCGATGGGACTTGCGGGGGAAAATATACCCGAGGTTGCGAGGTTAGTCGGGGTTGCGGATTCTTATGACGCGATGGCGAGCGACAGAAGCTACCGAAAAGCGCTCCCGCAGGCGATTGTCAGACACGAAATTGAGAGCGGAAAAGGAACGCAGTTTGACCCGAAATTTGCCGATGTAATGCTCGAGATGATTGACGAGGACAAGGGCTATGCGATGCGCCAAGCCGAGTCCAAAAGCAAGACGATTCTTGTCGCCGATGAACAGGTGTTCTCAATCAGAATGGTCACCGATATTTTGAGTGATAGCACGGATTACAGCATCATCGGCACGCAGACCGAGGAGGAAATGCAAAAGCTGCTCGGCGATATGAACGTGGATTTGCTGGTGGTTGACGCGCAGATGTTCGGCGACATCAAGCCGGCAATCGCCAAAATCCGACAAATCCGCGATTTACCGATAGTCCTGCTTATCTCGGATAAGCACGCGCTGTCGCTTTCGGAGCTTTCGGATATCGGCGTAACCGACTTTGTGACAAAGCCGATTTCGTCCTATGTTTTCCAAGAGGTAATTCACGGCATTTTGGATTGATGAAAGCAAAAACTGCACCTTTTTCAACAGGTGCAGTTTTTTATTCTCAAAAAATGCCCCCATTACAAACTCGGAGCAAAATGAAATATATCAAAGCGTGATTAACGAACAACCCGCGGATTTCCCCGTTTTCGTGCTTGTGCGAAAACGGGGAAAACGCAGAGGAAAACCCGAAGGCACGGTCTAAAAGACCGTGCCTTCGGGTTTTTGGCGGAAGCGGTGGGATTCGAACCCACGGTACCGTGAGGTACAACTGATTTCGAGTCAGTCCCGTTATGACCACTTCGATACGCTTCCATAAAATTGCAACATAAATATTATACACGAAAAAACCTGATTTGTCAAGGGGGTAAATGAAATTTCATCAAAAAAGTCAAAATCAATTTGCAGGTATTGACAATGACGGTAAAAAGAGTTATAATAAATATGTATATAATTCGGGCAGCGACGGCTGTTGAAAACTTTGAAAGAAGGGCTGATTATGGAGCTTAATAAACTGAAGGGCTTGAGGAGAAATCTGGTTATTTTGGCGCTGGTGGAGCTTATCGGCGGACTTTTCCTCATCATTTATAACGACAGGGGACTTGAAATTCTTCTGCGAATTCTCGGAATAATCGCGGCGTCTTACGGTGTAATCACGCTGATTTTGTGGCTTTTCAAAAAGGAAAAGAAGGAAAACATCTCGATGCTGATAACCGCGGTGCTTGGCGTTGCGGCGGGCGCTTGCTTTATTTTCCTGTGGCAAAGTATGCAGGGTGTATTCACGCTGATTGTCGGCATTTTCGCGGGCGTTTACGGCATTTTGAAGGTACCGAATATGTTCTCGATGAAAAAGGCGGGCTTTAAGAAATGGTACTTGCTGCTCATTCCGATACTTTTGATTGTGGGACTTGGAATAGTAATCGGTCTTAACGCGTTCAACGTCGCCTTTACCTACAATGTTGCGGCGATTTTGCTCGGCGTTTCGTTCATTTTGGGCTGCGCTGCCGATATAATTGCTCTTGCGGGTGCAAGCGGAATTGAAGAGGGCGTGGCGCTGGCAACCGAGGTTGACGCGGAAGCGCCCGCAATTACCGAAAACAAGGAAGAATAATCGAGGTTTGTTTTGAGTTTTTTGGAAAAGCTAAAGGTTGTCGCTTTATACACGGGCTTTTGGCTGGTGTTCGCCGTAGTTTTCGCGGTGATGTTCGCGATGCTTGCCGTGTGTGTTGTGGGGATACCGTTTGGGCTGATGATGGCGGTGCTGGGGGTTGCGGTGCTGATGTTCAAGGCGGATTTCGTCTTAACGCAGCTTGCTCCCGAGCTTATGCTGTTCGGAGGGCTTGCGGGCGCGTTTCTCACGGCTTTTCTTGGTGCGCTCGCGGTAAAGCTCGGCTTTATCGTATCTCGGTTTTTCCTTAAAATAAAACGTCGCTGCGATGCTTTGAGGAATTGGTGATGGAAAAAATCGTGAACAGGCTGCTGATTATCACGGCAGCGGCAGCGGCGGTTTTCGGAGCGCTCGCTTTTGTTTTCAGGAACGCGGAGCACGACAACGCGGCTGAAGGCGACGAGAGCTTTTCCGTGTGTGATTATATCAAGATAAATCTTGTGAAATTGAACGCCGAGATACTCCCGTACAGCGGCGATGAAATCCGCGTTGTCTACAAAAACAACCTCCCGCTGATAATCGAGCACGGCGACAACAGCATAACTATTTCCGAGGACGAAAAGTTTGTGATATCGCTTTTTGCCGGCTCGCAGAGCGAGTTTGGAGTGAGCGTTTATTTGCCCGAGCGAAGCTACCGTGAGATTTCGGTTGTGACGGGCGGCGGAAACGTAAAGGTTGGGCGAGTGGACAGCAAATTGCTGAACGTGGTCACGGAAAGCGGCGATATTTCCTTTAACAATGCGGTTTCGCAGTTCAACATTTCGACAACGAGCGGGTTTGTTTCGCTGGACATCGAGGCGGTTATGAGGAACTGCTCGATTTTGTCGAGAAAAGGGAATGTTGACGTGTTCGTATCGGAGAAAGCGTCGGTTGCCGTGGATTTTGAAACGCAGACAGGCGCGTGCGTTTCCGAGATAACGGGCGGACGAGCCTCGGGAAACGGGGTTTATGGGATAAACGGCGGTGCGAGGTCGATTTACGCGGCTGTTCAAGAGGGAACACTAACGATAAAGAAGCGGTGAACTCCGCGAAAGGAGCAGGAATGAAACATTTCAGACAAATCCTCACCATCACGACAGATGAGCCCGAGCAGTTTTTAAATCTTTCGTATGAGGTGGAGGAGTGCGTTCGCAGGAGTATGGTAAGCGAGGGAATTTGCGTAGTTGCGTCGCAGCACACAACCTCCGCGGTGTTCCTCGAGAACGATAACGAGTGCCTTTATCACGATTGGAAAGAGCTTTTGGACAAGGTTACAAACGTCGAGACCGAGTATGAGGTTGACTACATAAACCGCGGTCAACAGCACCTCAAGCAGATTTTGCTCGGCTCTTCTGTGACGATACCCATTTCGGACGGAAAACTCGATTTAGGTCCGCGTCAATACATAATGTACGGCGATTTTGACGGAATGCGCGAAAAATATGTAATAGTAAAAATAATCGGTGAGTAAATTTATGGAAAAGAACTCTTTTGGAAAAATTATCCTTTCAAAAAAAGCCTATTGGTTGAGCTTTATAATCCCTGCCGCGATACTTTTCGCGGCTTACGCTCTTTTCAGGGTTTTCCCGTTCGGCATAAAGTCGGTGCTGGCGCTTGACCTGAACGCGCAGTACGTCTCGTATTTCGACTATATGTACGACGTTTTGGGCGGGCGCGAGAGCATTTTCTACACCTGGAGCAGCTCGCTTTCGGGCGAATTTTTCGGCACGTTCGCTTACTACCTCGCAAGCCCGTTTAACTTTATAATCTGGCTTTTCCCGCGCGAATTTATCACCGAGGGCGTTATGGTAATGCTTTTGGTGAAATCGGGCGCGGTTGGGCTCTCGGCGGCGTTTTACCTCAAAAAGCACCGCGGCTTCTCCGATTACACGACAATTCTGTTCTCGGTAATGTTCGCGCTTTGCGGATATTTTGTCGCGCACACGATAAACCCGATGTGGCTGGACGGGCTGGTTGCGCTGCCGCTGGTGTTGATGGGCGTTGAGCGGATTTGCCAAAAGCGCGGATTTTTGCTGTACACGCTGTCGATTTTGTACATTTTCATCGCGAACTATTACATCGGTTATATGGTGGGAATTTTCTCGGCGCTGTACGCGATTTACTACGTTTCCTCGAGAACAATCGGCGGCGTGAAGGACTATTTCAGAGCGGTGGGAGTTTACACGGCGTCATCTATCGCGGCGATTTTGCTGTCGGGCGTTGTGATAATCCCTGCGTTTAAATCGCTTCAAAACGGCAAGCTCGGTCACTCGCCGGACTTTTCGTTCGTGGAGAACTTCAACATCGCCGACAGCTTCATCAAGCTGTTTCCGGGCACTTACGACACCGAGCGCCCTGACGGACTGCCGATGCTTTACTGCGGCACGCTGGCGTTGATTTTCGTGCTGATTTACTTTATGTGCAAAAAAATCCCCGCACGTCAAAAAATCGCGAGCGGCTTTTTGCTCGGAGTAATGACGCTTTGTATGTATATAAAGCCTGTCGATATGCTCTGGCACGGCGGACAAGTACCCGTGTGGATGCCGTATCGCTACTCGTTTACCATAATTTTCCTGCTGATAATCTTCGGCGCGGAGGCGTTCGAGAAAATCGAAAATGTTCGCCCGAAGCACATCGGAACAGCGTTTCTGATACTGCTCGGAGTGCTGTTGTTCAGCGATTATTACGCGGGCGGCGAGCATTTCAACACGACTTTGGTTATCGTAGTACCGCTGATTGTGCTCGCGCTTATCGCGGCTATCACGGTTGGTTACAGGAAATACCATAAGACAACCGCGATGAAGGTTACGCTTTGCGCTGCGGTTTGCTGCGAGCTTTTGCTCAACTCGACAATGTACATCTACAAAATCCACGGCGACGTGTACTATTCCGACCGCGACAGCTACGTTTACGATATCCCGCAGACGCGGAGTATTGTAAATCAGGTCAAGGCGCAGGACAGCGGCTTTTACCGAATGGAAAAGACCTATCACCGCACGGTAAACGACGCGATGTCGGTTGGGCTTTACGGCTTCTCGCACTCCACCAGCACCTACAACACCAAAATTATCGACCTGCTCGCGGATTTGGGCTTTGGCGCACGCGACCACTATTCGCGTTATGACGGCGCGACCTTGCTCACCGACGACCTTTTCGGCGTGAAATACGTTATTGCAAAGGACGAGAGAACCGCCCAGTATGACGAGCAAATTACTGCGGAAAATCAGTTTGACGCGAGTGTTTACAAGAACACCGACGCGCTGCCGATTGCCTATCTTGCCGATGAAAAGATTATCGGCAGCCACATTGAAAGCAGCTCGCCGTTCCTGTTCCAGCAGCGTTTGGCGTCGCTTCTTGTCGGGAGAAATTACGGCGATGATGTCGAGCTGTTCACACCGATTAACGACGTTGTGTTGGATAATAAAAACATCACAATCGGCTCGACAACAGACGGCTATTACACCTACAAAAAGCGCATCAGCAGTGATAACGCTTACGTTTCGTTCAGCGTGAAAATGCACAAATCGGGCGCGGCGTATGTTTATCTTCCCACGAGATACGAGCGCGAGTGCCAGATGTACCTCAACGGGGAATATTTGCGCAATTACTTCAGAAATGAAAATCACTGCATAGTTTACCTCGGCGATTATGAGGCGGGCGATGAGTTCAAGCTTGAGTTAAGACCGAACGACAACGAGATGATTTTCAAGGACGCGGAGTTTTACGTTCTTGACAGGGAAGCGCTTTCCGAGTACACGCAAACGCTTGGCAGCCAAAACTGCGAGGTTGTTAAAACAGGTCATTCCTCGATGGAAATTCGGGTGAACACCGACGAAAGCCGCGCACTTTTCACGACAATTCCCGCCGAAGAGGGCTGGAGTGCTACGATTGACGGGCAGCCGTGTACGATTGCTTCTGCGGTTAACGGTGCGCTGATGTGCCTGAACGTGCCTGCGGGCGAACACACGATAAAGCTGACGTTCTTCCCCGCGGGAATGAAAACCGGCTTGATTTTGACCGCAAGCGGCGCGGGCGTGCTGCTTATTATGATTGCAATCAGCTTGATTTTAAAGCACCACAAGCGCAAAAAGGCGCTTGCGGTAAATACCGAGGAAACCGAGAGCGCTTCCGAAGAACCCGAGACAATCCCCGAGTTCCCCGATGTACCCGATGTTGAGGACGAGGAAGACGGTTTTGAGGCGATTGACGAGGAAATTTCGGCGCTTGAGGAAAAAGCTGCGGAGGAACGGTTGAAAGCGGCTCGCGATGTGGGCGAGCTGCCGGTAATTCCCGAGGACACGTTTGACGAGGAGGACAGCTGATGAAATTTATGATAGCGTCCGACATTCACGGTTCGGCGCATTATTGCGAGAAAATGCTTGACGCGTACCGCGCGGAAAAGGCGGAGCGGCTGCTGCTGCTCGGCGACCTGCTTTATCACGGTCCGAGAAACGACCTGCCGCGCGATTACGCACCGAAGCGGGTTATTGAGCTGCTGAACGCGTACAAAAACGAGATTTTGTGCGTTCGCGGAAACTGCGAGGCGGAGGTTGACCAGATGGTTCTGGAGTTCCCCGTGCTCGCGGAGTACGCGTTTGTGGCACTTGAAAAGGGCGCGATTTTTATGGCGCACGGTCACAATTTCAACGAAAGCAACCTTCCGCCGCTTCACAAGGGTGACATTCTCCTGAACGGTCACACGCACGTTCCGAAGTGCACGGAGCACGAAAATTTTGTTTATATGAACCCCGGTTCAACGTCAATCCCGAAGGAAAACAGCCCGCACGGCTATATGACTTATGAGAACGGTTTGTTCTTGTGGAAGGACTTTTCGGGTGAAATTTACAAGGAGTACCGTTATTTTTGAGAAAATTTCGCCAAACCCCTTGACAAATCGGTGTAGATATGGTATAATATCAGGGTGAAAACGCCGGTGTGTTGGAATTGGCAGACGAGACGGACTCAAAATCCGTTGCTGGCAACAGCGTGTGGGTTCGACCCCCACCACCGGCACCACTTGATGTTGAGCATACCAAACGGAACAAGGGGCAACCGATAATTCGACAAATGGCTTTATTCCCTATACCGTTATAAGCCCGTTAGCTATGCTAATATGAGAAACGACCAAAGAAGAAATTCTTTGGTCGTTTGTTCTATTTTGTAATCTGCTCGATAAATTGGAATTTAGAACATCATCCTTATCCCCGGGCACAAACCTGTCGAGTTGTTCTGTAACTGGATTTTCGCCCATCTGCGTTTGACATCTATTAACCCTCCTTCTGTATATCAAGTTCGGTTTCACCATTGTTACGCCTAAGTTTTGCCTGTGCGATGCTTGATTCGGTTACAGCCATTTTTCGAAGCCCAATTTCATCAGCGCTTTCAAATGTATCATTATCTACTACTATTATCAAAACACTTATTTCGTCACATAAAAAGTTGTTCGAAATTTTATCTGACAACAGTCTCATCTGTTCAGGGTTCTTATAATCGCTTTCATTCACTGCTATGACAGCGTTAATCATGCCTTCTCTGCAATTATAATATTCTTCTAAACTTGCATCGCTCGATAAATCGGGTGATAATACCCGACCTGATGCATCATAAAAAATTTTAGATGAACCAAATACATCATCAGCAGTTTTCTTAAAGAAATTTCTTACTTCTTCTTCATATTTTACTGCAATATAATTATCTAGTATTTCTCGATTCTCCTCATCTCTAAAATTGGTGATTTGTACCAAAATCCGCCTATCGCCAAAACTTTCGCAAGTGGCTAAAAAAGTTCTTGTCCCCGTGTAACTTGACCCTGCCGGTGCATAGTATTCAAATTTTTCTCCGTATTTTTGCTCCAGATATTCCAATGCCAATTCATTCACGTCCTGCTTAGGCTGATTATTATTGTTCTTTTCAAACATACTACAACCCGTTCCTCCAATCAAAATTGTGGCAAAAAGAATTGCCAAAAGTAAAATACGTTTCACTATATAACTCCTTTCACATATTCCCCCATCGCCACAGAGCATCGCAGCGAGGGTTTGATTTGAACTGTTAAAAAATACCTAAACGCAGCCGAAAGAGTCTTGTGCGAGTATTGCTCTGAAACATTTATGCGCAGAAACTTTACATACTGAACAAGAACATCATAGTAAGTTGATGAGATAATTATACCACCAAATACCATAAGTGTCAATATAAAAAGCAAAGTACAATGCGGCTTAAGATTTTACGACTGCACGCTCACTCCCACGGCTTATTATATTCCCTATAAGCCTCCAAGCAGCTCCCATAATCTCGGGAGCTTTTGCTGTTAATCCACAAACTCAACGTGAACGTTCTTGAACTCGCTTTGTGCGTCGAGGAGTGCGCCTTTGAAATTCTCCGCGTAATCCTCGCCGAATTTCTCGGCAATCCCGCGCGCGTTTATGATGCGGATTTCCGCCTCGCACCGAACCTCGCCGAGGCAGTCAAAAAGCGCGTCAAGATTTGCGCCGTAGTAGTCGGGGAAATCGAACGCCGCCGCAAATCGCTCGTGAAGCTGTTCCTTGCCGGCGATTGAGTTGCCGTCAATCAAAAGTGTCTTTTTCATAAATTACTCCTCTCCGTAAAGCAGCGTAAAGCTCGCGTAATGGTCGTCGGTGTAGTAAATCAGCCCGTCGTTCGAGAACACAATCCGCTTTGCACCGCGGCTTTTTTTGCCGAGCGTGTCGATATCGCACTCTGTGTAACTCCGCCCCGTCTTTTTCGGGAGCAGCCCCTCGTAGTTTCCGAAACGGTCGCCGCCGATGCACTTTCCGGGCGCGTAGGGATCAAGTGAACCGCCGCTCCAGCCAAGCTTTTCCGCATCTTTTTTGGTGATGAAATTACTCGGCAAATGCCCGTAAACGTGGATATAAAGCGCCACATCGTCCTTGCTCGTATAGCTTCCGTTCTCGTCGATAACCGCGCTTTCTGTTGAGCTTTCAGCCGAGCTTGTTGCCGAAGAACTCTCGGTTGAACTCGACACCGATGAGCTTTCAGCCGAGCCTGTTGCCGAGGAACTTTCCGTTGAACTTGATAACGAAGAGCTTTCTACCGAGCTTGTTGCCGAGGAACTTTCCGTTGAACTCGACACCGATGAGCTTTCAACCGAACTTGTTGTCGAAGAACCGACATCTTGTGTTTTTTGATTGTTTTTACAGCCGACAATGCCGAATAATAACAGCAAGGTCAGCAAAAAAGACAAAAATTTTCTCATTTTTTGCACCTGTCCTTAATAAAATGTACAATATATTTTAACATATTTTTCAGCTTTTGTAAAGTACCCGAGTTAAAATAAGTCTTGACAACAAAGGAAAAATGTGTTATTATTGTGTTATAGAGAGCAATTTTTTTGAAAAGAGGTATAAAAATGGAAAGAGTTTGTCCGAAATGCGGAACTTTGGTAGCTAACGACGGCGCGTTTTGCCCCGAGTGCGGAACGAAGCTGGAGAGTGCGGTTGATTTGACGAAGCCGCAGTCCGAGCCGGTTCAGCCGGTTTCTGCGCCCGTTCAGCCTAATCCTGCGCCCATTCCGCAGGCTTCTGTACCTATGCAGAATAATTATCAGCAGCCGATGTATCAGAACCCCGCGCCGCAGTATCAGCAGAATTTCAACAACGCGCCCGTTCCCGAGCGCTACGAGCACATGAGCGTTGGCAGTTGGGTTGGAACGGTTATACTTACGACTTGGTTTGGACTTATCAGCTTGATTTTGCTGTTCGTATGGGGCTTCGGCAGCACAACGCCGCAGCCGAAGAAGAATTATTGCCGCGCGATGCTTATTTTTGAGCTTATCGCGTTCATTCTGGCGATAATCGCATTTGTGGTATTTATGTGCGTCATCGGCTGGAACTTTGAGGGCTTTATTGACCTTATGGAAGACCTCGGCGATAATCTTGAGCGTTTCTTCAGAAACAGAATAAGATAATCGCGTAACGCTTTCGGCGCTTTCGGCATAAAATGCGGCAGGGTAAAAAATACAGCCGCGCCGAAGGTGGCGAGGAGCGGTCGCTCTTTACCCTCAGAATAGCCGAAGGCAGCGAATTTCGGTTCGCGGCGGCTGTTTCAGATACCCAAAGCGCGGGCAGCTTTTTCGGCTGCCCGCGTGTTCTTTTGGTGAACAAAAAGCGGAGCTTGAAACTCCGCTTTTGTTGTTTTGCTCAAGTGAAAATTACTCGAAGGAATCCTCTTCATCGCGCGTGTTGAACAGCTCGACGAGCTTTTGCATTTCCTCCTCGGTGAGGGAAACGCCCTTGCTCATACGGGTGTGGTCGGGGCTCCAATCGCGGATATCGAACTTCGGGTCGCGGTCGTTCCAGCTCACCATATTCAGCTCGCGCGTCCAGCCCTTTGCCGTTTCGGAGATAACTCCGAGCGACTTTGTGATTTCAAATGTAATTTCAGCCATTTTCTTTACTACCTTTCTTATCTTTTTTCTTCTTTTTTATTTTCGTGTTATCGGCGGGAACAATCCCGTCGTAAACCGCGTGATACTTGGTCGGAATGAACTTGTTCAAATGTAGCTTTCCGAAAAACCAGCCGCTGAATTCGATTTTCTCAAAAATCTCGTTGAGGTAAGTGTTGATGCGGTTTCGCTCGGTGCTTGCGGTGAGGAACTCGCGCATTTTTGCGGGCGGCTCGTAGGTTACCACGAAATCAACCTTGTTTCCCGCTTTGGCAAGATTTTCCAAACCGTCCGCAAGCTCCTCATCGCTCGGGACTTCTCTCTGCCACCAATTTGAGCCTTCCGACAGCTCATAGACATCATCAGTCTGACCGCCGCCGAACGCGAAAACCGTTTTCTCGGCAATCTCGAACACCTGCCCGCGCATCAGTTGGCGCAGTCTGCCGCTAATCAGCCGCGTTTTGCCGCCGCACCACTCGGTGATTTCGTACTGCTCTAGCAAATCGTAGTTCTCGTGAGAGCCCTCGACAAACAGCACGTTGAAGGGGAGCTTTCCGATTTTCTTGAGGAGCTTTTTTTCCTTCGGGCTGCCGTCCCAAATAAACCCAAAATCCCCGCAGATAATGAGCGCGTCGTTTTTCCTGAGTTTCCTCAGCATCGGGTTCTTAAACCGCGAAAAATCCGCGTGAGTATCGCCCGTTATGTAAATCATTTGACCACCTCTTTTTATTTTGGGAGCGTCTTGTGAAAAATATTACAAATTTCTTACAATATCAAAAAAGCCCTTTACATTTACAATGAAAATCTGTTATAATAGAAAAGATGAGAAAAATCTCCCTTATTATATTTTAACCGAAAAAAGGTGGTTTGTCTATATGCGAAAGCTAAAAAAATTCACAATAATTTTTACAATATTTCTACAAATTTCATTATTAAGCACAAGTTTCACCGGTTTTGCTGCTTTTTCGCCCTCTTTTGAGCTCCACAGCGAGGGTGTTTATATGGTAAATCTTGACACGGGAATTGAAATTGTCGCGAAAAATATCGACAAAAAGTTGGTTCCCGCGTCCACGGCGAAGATAATGACGGCGCTTGTTACTCTTGAACGGGTGAAGAATTTGGAGAACACGGTCGAGTGCCCGTACGTCTGCTTTGACGAGTTTTGGGAGGGCAACCCGAATTTATACGGCGCTTCCGAGGCTGCTATAGAGCCGCTTCAGGACAATCTTACTTACAAGGACTGCTTGTACGCGCTTATGCTGGCGTCGGCGTGCGAGGGCGCGAATATTCTCGCCTATAATGTCGGGCAGGGAAGTATCGCAAATTTTGTCACGATGATGAATCAGACTGCCGAGAAAATCGGCTGCAAGAACACCCATTTCACCAACCCGCACGGTCTTTACGACGAGGACCAATATACCACGGCTTACGATTTGTACCTGATAACCAAATACGCGATGGACAACTACCCCGCGTTTATGAAAATCTGTTCAACCTACGAGTACGAAATGCCCGCAAACGAGAACAACCCCGACGGTTACACAAAAACGCAGACAAACCAGCTTATGAAAACCACAAGTGATTTTTACTGCGAGGGTGTAAAGGGCGTTAAAACGGGAAGCATCGACTATTATATCCACAAGAAAAACGGCGAGTGGGACAGAGAAAACGCTGAACCGGGCTCGCGTGCGCTTGTCACAACGGCGGAGCGAAACGGCTACAACTATATGATTGTCACGCTCGGCGCGCCGTATTTCACTCCGGACGGCGAGGATTCGGACTATAATTTCGCCGACCACTATAATCTTTACGAGTGGGCATTCAGCGAGTTTGAGTACTCGCAGGTTATCGGCAAAAACGAGCAGATAATGCAAGTCGAGGTGCTCAAAGGTCAGGACGCGGACGCAGTTGGCGTTGTCACAACGAAGGATTATTTTACGCTGATGCCGAAATCCCTCGACAAGTCCTCAATCCAGCAGATTAAGCCAACTCTTGAACCGATGACCGCGCCTATTTCCAAGGGAACGATTGTCGGTAACTTGGAATTGCGGCTCAACGGTGAATTGCTCACGGAAATTCCGCTTGAGGTGGAAACCGACATCGAGCTTGACTTCGGCGCGGAGCTGAAAGAAAAGCTGATGAAAATCGTGACCTCGCCGTGGTTTATCGCGGGAGTTTGCGTATTTTTCGTGCTGTTGATTGCGCTGATTGTGATGATAAACATCGAAAAGAAGAAGAGAAAGCGCGCCCGTGAGCTTAACCGCCGCCGCAAAATTCAAATGGCGCCGCGCTATAACGACAAAAACAGAAGAAAATGATGAACGTTAATTTTATCGCGTTCGGAAAGCTGAAGGAGCGCTTTTTCCGCGACGCTTGCGACGAGTATCAAAAGCGGCTGTCTGCGTTTGCAAAGGTTTCGGTGAAGGAGCTTGAACCCGCGTTTTTGCCGCAAAATCCGTCAAAATCGCAGATTGACGCGGCTCTCGAAGCCGAGGCGAACAAGCTGCGCGGGATTTGCAAAAGCGGCTATAAAATCGCGCTTTGCATCGAGGGGAAGGAGCTTTCGAGCGAGGAGCTTGCCAAAAAGCTGGAAAAACTCGGCGGCGAGGGTTCGTCCACGGTGAATTTTGTTGTGGGGAGCTCGTTTGGGTTGTCGGAGAATTTCAAGCAAGAGTGCGATTTTCGGCTGTCAATGTCGCCGATGACTTTCCCGCACGAGCTTGCACGGGTAATGCTTTTTGAGCAAGTTTACCGCGCGTTTTCCATTAACGCAAACTCAAAATACCACAAATAAAACAAACCGCGCAGCCCAAACACTGCGCGGTATTTCGTTACTTCTCGATTGCCGGAGACCAATATTCTTGGTTGTAAATATCCGTGAAGCAGTAGGTTATGCGAACCTTCCCGCTGCCCACGTCAACGTTGCTCACTTTCATATTTTCGCTCACCGTCATCTGCTCGCCGAGGTAGTAGGAGTCCTGATAAACTCGGTCGTAGCTGTAAAAATCGCAGATAAAGTCGAGCTTGTCACCGATTTGAAGCTCGGTCAGGCTCTTGGCAACGGTTTGGGTTTCGCCGTTTTTGTAATCGGCGGTCGCGCCCGCGATTTTACCGTTTTTGCCCTCGAACACGAGAATCAGATTAACCCGCGAACCGTTCAGCATTGCGGGAACATAGCCCATATCGGTATAGCTGCCGTCTGCGTTTTTGATTGAATCGGTGTGATAGTAAGCGACGGGCTGTCCGTTAATCGCAACCCAATTTCGCTCGTCGTCCGCGATAAGGTTTCCGTCGTCATCGAAGCTGAACGTGTTGTCCATACCGAGGTCAACCCAGCCCTCGCCGTCGTCGTAGAACATATTTCGGTCAAGCCCGTGAACCAGCTCCCACTGTGTTTCGGGGAGCGTCATCACATACTTGCCGTTCTTCTGTTCCCAGACAAGATTTGACGCGTCGAAATAGTTGCTCGCGAGGTACTCCGAGGCGCTGTCGGTATCGATATCCTTCATAAAGCCCGTGTTGTTCTCGTCAAGACCGTCAATCACCGAGCGCCCGCCGCCCAAAAATCCGCCGATAAGCTGACTGATGATGTTTGAGTTGCCCGATGAACCCGATGAGCTGCCGAAACCGAAAATTGAGTTTATAGGTGATGAAGAGCCGCCCGCAGCGATTTGACCGCTTGTTTCAAGGCTCGCGAATTTCCTGATACACTCGGCGTACTCGGAGTTCATTCCGATATCCTCGTAGGTGTCGCACGCCTTGTCAACGTAAGATGTGCGCTTGTACGGGAAGTAAATCGACACGCCGTAAGCGTTGGTCATATTTGACGAAGTCCTGTTGTATTTAACCGCGTTTTTGAGCGAATTTGCAAGTGCTTTGCCCTCGGCGGTGTTCATATTTTCCGCGAGATTTACGAGGTCAACTTGGTCGATTTTCGAGCTTACCGCAAATTCTCTCGTATTATAACGCGCGTCGGAAACCTGTTTGTAGTCGTTTTGGGAAATTTTCGCGGTGACGGATTTTGAGAACGCCGCGAGATTTTCAGGAACGGTGTGCGAGAACTCCGCGAGGTCGATTATCGAGAGCGTGGTTTTCTGCCCGCTGCACTTTCTCCCGCACTCGTAAACGAAGTCGTCAATGATATTCTTGCCGACATCAAGCGTGGACATCGAGGTGTTTTTGGCAAATTTTGACAGCCAGCTCGTGTAATACCAGCCGATTCCGGGCTCGGTTTCCTCGGACGCGATGAGGTAATCCGCGTAATCGTTGAGCATAAGCGCGTTCTCGGCGGTTGCCATAAGGCACGCGTCAAAGCCGATGAAATCGAAGGTTGTGCCGCTGTTTTTGAGCGCCTTGTCGATACCCGCGAGCGTCATAGAGCCGGTTGTTGAGAACTTCTCGTCATAGCCGTAGCCGCTCACCGAGCCGCCGCCGTGGTCCCACAAAATAAGCTCTCTGCGGTTAGCAGGGAAGTTGCTCGTGCAGTATTTGATGAAAGATGTGAGCGTTTCGGGCTTTGTCATCGCCTTTGCGCCGTCGTCCGACACAAGCGTCTTGATTTTGCCGCCCTTAATCTGATAAATTTGGTTCACCGAGGAGCTTACGCCGTTTTTCCATTTAGTACAGCCGCCGGTGTAAACGATGAGGTTGAAATTATCGCCGAAATCCGAGCTTGCCGCGCGCATTTCCTCCATATCCGCGGACGCCATTCCGTGCTTTGACTCAAGGTCGGTTCCGCACATATACACCATAATTGTCACGGAGTCGTTGTTCGAGCCCATAATCGTGGTTCGTTTGTCGCGCGAGCCGCTTGCAACGTTATAGTTCACGCTGCCGCCGCCGACATACTCGTTGTTGTAGGAGTTCGAGATACTTGTGTTGCCGCCGGTATTTCCGCCGTTGTTGCCCGATAAATCAACCGAGCCGCTGCACTTTGAAAAGAAGAAAATCACCAGCAAAACGATTATAGTAAGACCGCTGCCACCGCCGATAGCGGCACGCTTTGCGGTACTTCCGTGACTTGCGCCCTGCGAGGAGTAGTCGTGCGAGCCGACTCTTCCCGTGCCAAGTCCCGAGCCCCTTCTGTGAACGCCGTTGCTTGAACCCGAGACGTCCTTTTCACGCGAGTGAGGTCTGTTGTTCCTGTCCATATTTTACCTCCAAAATTAAATTCCGCATACATTATACACTTTTTTTACACATTTGTCAAGAATTACCGTCTGCAAACGTTTTCTCTGCTAATTATCAACATTTGTGCAATAATTATCCAAGTTTCGCTTGACAATCGGGGAAAACTGTGCTATAGTAATTATGAGAATAAAATAAAAAGGACAACACGGAATGAACATACTTCATTTAAAATACGCGGCGGAAATCGCGAAAACGGGCTCGCTTAACAAGGCGGCGGAAAATCTCTATATGGGACAGCCGAATTTGAGCCGCGCCATAAAAGAGCTTGAGGCAAATCTCGGGATAACGATTTTCGAGCGTTCTGCGCGCGGAATGACGGTAACTCCCGAGGGCGAAAAGTTTATCGGCTACGCGAACAAGATTTTGACGCAGATTGACGAGGTTGAGGCGATTTACAAGAACGGCTCGTCGGTTACGCAGAATTTTTCGATATCCGTGCCGAGAGCAAGCTATATCTCGGAGGCTTTCGTCAATTTCTCCAAAAAAATAAATCAAAACGCGCCCTTTGACCTTGTTTACAAGGAAACAAACGCGATGCGCGCGATAAAAAACATACTTGAGGCGGACTATAATCTCGGAATTATACGTTACGCGGAGAATTACGACTCGCATTTCAGGCAGCTTCTCGCGCAGAAAGGGCTTGTGGGTGAGCTTGTCGCGGAGTTTTTCTATGTGCTGATTATGAGCAAAGAGCACCCGCTTGCCGACAAAGAGGACATACGCTATGATGACCTGAAAGCGTACACCGAGATTGCCCACGCTGACCCGTATGTGCCGTCGCTGCCTTTGGCAACGGTGCGGAAAGAGGAGCTGCCCGATGATATCGACAAGCGCATTTTCGTTTTCGAGCGCAGCAGCCAGTTCGAGCTGTTAAGCGAGAACACGAACACGTTTATGTGGGTTTCCGCGGCACCGCAGAAAATTCTCGACAGGTACGGTCTGATACAGAAAAGCTGTCCCGACAACACGCGGCTGTACAAGGACGTTCTCGTTCACCGCAAGGATTACAAGCTAACCGAGCTTGATAATCTTTTCATCACCGAGCTTACCAACTCCAAACGCAGAAACATCAAATAAAAACAGCGCCGCTCTCTCGGGAACGGCGCTTGATTTTTTAGAAATAGCTTACTTTAATTCGTTTGCCCATCAGCTTCAAACATTTTGACAATTCTTCAACAAGGTTCATCTTGATGTTGAAATTTATCGGCAAATCGGGGTTTTGGTGAGCTGGATTGACAGCTCTTCCGACGTAGAAATTGATGTCGGTTGCCTCCTCGAAAAGGAGCTGGCAGATAAGCGCCGCGCCGTCTTTTTTGGTGCTCCACTTGTCGTAGAGCGCGTTGTCCGCGAGGTAATCCTTCGCGTAGGTCAGCACCTTGTTCACCGTGATAACTCCTTCGGTAACCAAATCCACGCCCTCAATCTCGGCAATCGGCGGCACATCGGAGCTTTCAAAGCTCAAGCTTGCCTTAATGGGTTTGTTGAGATATTTCGCGGCAATCGACGAGGTTGTACCGCCGCAGATAATGTGCTTTCCCTCTTTCGAGAAGAAAAGCGACATCATTCGGTCGCAGTCGTCGCGGTTGGACGGAGGACCAAACAGAATATTCATCGGTTCACGGCGGCGTATTTTCACAACGCAGGCTGTCGCGTCGTCACCGGGCTTGTTTCCGTAAAGCCGCGCGCACTCGTCCACGAGAATTGTGGAAATGGTTTTCGCCGTGTACCCCGCGAGCGAAATCGGCTCCATAAACGCGGTTATGTCCTTCATCTCCCAGCCGAAATTGTAGCCCGTGCCGATTCCCGCGTGCGGGCAACCGTCGCTTACCGCGATAAAGTGGTCGTTTTCGCGCAGCTTAATCGTCGAGCGGAAAATCTTTTTCCCGCCGATATGCATTTCGGTTGTCGGGTAATCGTAGTTTTCGCCGTCGCGAATAAGGATAACGCGCGGGTTGTCGTATTGAATAAGCTCGGCGGTTTCGTTGTTGATGAGGTGAATTATGGTGAACGTGGAGTAAGCGACGCCGCGCTGACTGTCGATAGGCAGAGTAGCCGCGATTGTTTCAACGCAGTCCTCGATAGTAAGCCCCTCCGCCATCATCGTTGAAATAATTTTGGAGGTGAGGGTTGAGAGGATACTCGCCTTAACGCCGCTTCCGAGACCGTCCGCAAGCACGATTACCGAAGAGTCCTCGCCCTGCTCGACAACATCAACGTGGTCGCCGCAGAGCTGCTCTCCGTAATGATTTATGCTCTTGTAACCAATGTCCACGCAAAGATTATTCATCGGAAATACTCTCCTTCAGCTTGGAAAGCGCAATTTTGGTTTCCGCCGCGGTTTCGCCGAGCAGCGACGCGATTTCCTGAACAATTCTCATCTGCTTCTCGACAACCTTGTCCGCGATTTCCACGGTCTGGCGGCTGAAATCGTCCTTTTGGCGGCGCGCGGTCTGCTCCTCGGTTTCATCGCGCATAATGCAGATTAACAGGTGATAATCCTTGTCGTGAATTATCGTGTATTTAACATACTTATTGTATTCGGCAAGATAGGTTCTAAAGTCGCGCAAATCCTTGCCGGTGTTGAGAACGTCCAAAAACGGCTTCGGGTCCATAATTCTGATAACCTGTTCGCCGAGAACATCGCTTTCCGAGCGGATATTCATAATTTTTCTCGCGGACGCGTTTATCTGCTGAACCTCGAGATTTTCGTTGAGGACAAACAGACCGTTCGGGGTGTTGTTTACGATATTGTCCGAGAAGCTCTCCGCCTTGTCCTTGAGGAACGGCAGGCACATCGAAATCTCGGCTTTTCCCTGATAAATCGCGATAGCCTTTTCACGGCAGGTATCGTAGCCGCAAGAGCCGCAGTTCAGCTCGTCCGCTTCCTTGAATTTGCCCATCTGACGCAAAATCGAGCTGATTTCGGTTTCTGTGGGCGTGGGGAGCTTCTTCTCGATAACGCCGAATTGTTTCCTGATTTCAACCGAGTCGGGCATATCGACATCAAAGTCCTTTTTACCCGCATAGCTTGCGATTGCCGCGTAATCCTTGATAGGAGAGCGGTGATTTTTCTCCATAACGGGGCCGCCGACGCAGCTTCCGATACAAGCGGACATCTCGATAAACGCGTGCTTGATGCCGCCGTTTTCGATTTCACGCAGCGCCGCTATGCAGTTTTCAACACCGTCGATTGCAAGATATGTATAATCTGCGGCGTCGCATTCCATTGTCTTGAGAATACCGCCGGTTGTCGGGAAAAAGCGCGCGCGGCTTTTTTCCTCGGTATCACGCTCGGTTTTAAGCTCGATGTGCTCGGCGTTAAGCCAATTCGTGAGCTCCTCAAACGTGAGCACCGCGTCGGTAATTCCCGCGTAATAATCCGCCTCGTCCTTTTTGGACAGGCAAGGCCCGATGAAAACGGTTTTCGCGAGGGGATTGCGTTTCTTGATATCCTTGCAGTGCGCCTGCATCGGTGAAAGCACGTCCGCAAGGTACGGGAGAACGGTCGGGAAATACTTTTGGATAAGCAGGTTTATCGAGTGACAGCAGGACGAAATCACGATATCGCGCTGTTCATCTTTCAGCAGCTTTTCGTATTCCTTTTTAACAATAGTCGCACCGATTGCCGTTTCCTCAACGTCGAAAAATCCGAGCTTTTTGAGGGCTTCGCGCATTGCTTCAATTCCGACGCCCTTGTAATTCGCGGCAAAGGACGGCGCAAGGCTTACATAAACGGGTGCGCCGCTTTGCAGAAGAACCTTAACCTTTTCGGTATCGTCCTTGATTTGCTTTGCGTTTTGCGGACAGACAACAAAGCATTGTCCGCAAAGAATACACTCGTTTCCGATGATGTGCGCCTGATTGCCCGAGAAGCGGATTGACTTGACGGGGCAGTGGCGAATACATTTATAGCAGTTTTTGCAGTTGGATTTTCTCAAAGTAAGATAATCCGCCATAAATCAGTTTCCTCCCTTGATAAATGCGGTTACTTGTTGACCTTCGCGAGAATGTTCTCTTTGAAGAACGTGTCAACGGTTTCGGGAGAAACGGAGTAAAACTCGTCATCAACCGTAACGCAAACGCCCTGCTGGCACTTGCCCATACAGAAAGTGCCGCCGAGCTCTACGATATCGGTGAGCGCGTTTTCGTTTACGAGCGACTGAAGTCTTTCAACAACCTGTCTTGAACCCTTTAAGTGGCAGGAACTGCCGATGCAGATAGTAACTTTCATTTCATAATCTCCTTATCAATATAGCATAAATTCGCCGCGCCGCCGAACAATGTGAACGGCGCGGCGAAAAGCCTTATTCTTATTCGTAATCTACTACGTCAACCCACGAGAGCAGGAATTCGCGCTCTTTTGCGTTGCCCTTGACGGACTGCGATGCAGCGACAATCGGCATCCATTTCTGAACGTACTGTCTTGCGGTATCGCTCTTTTTGCAGAACAAATCGAGGTATTTCTTGGCACCGTCGATATCACCGTTCAGCCAGAACAACAGGTAAGTTCTCGCAGCGTCTGCGGAAGCGTTGCCCTGAGTTGCGTGCGACCAGTCGAGAATGTAGGGTGTGTTGTCCTCGGCGATGATGATGTTGGACACCCAGAAGTCGCCGTGGCAGAGCTTGTTGTGCTTGGGCATACCCTCGAGGCGTGTGTGGAGGTCATAGCGTGTTGTCGCGTCAATTTCAGCCTCGGCGATTTTGCGGTTCATCTTGTCCTTGAGCTTGTTGAGCATCGGGCAGGTCTTGGACTGAACCAAAAGCTGCAAATCCACGAACATATCGAGATATCTATCCTTCTCGGCGGGATTTTCCTTCATCAGCTGCGAGAGCGTTTTGCCCTTGATGAACTCGGAAACGATAGCCCACTTTCCGTCAACCGTGGTAACCTCGATGATTTTCGGGATATTCAGACCTGTTTCCTCAACTCTAGCCTGATTGAGAGCCTCGTTGAGGACATCAGCCTTTGAGTAATCCTCGTTGAACAGCTTTATGCACTTGTCGCCGTCGCGATAAATTGTTTTGGTGTTGCGAACCGCAATAACTTTATCAAGATTCATATAACTTCCTCCTTACTTGCTCTTCTTGCCGCGAGCTTTTGCAGCTGTCGCGGGAGTTTCGATTTCGGTGAAATGCTTGTCGCCGTAGTAAGCGTTGAGATACATCTGCTTGATTTCGCTCATCAGCGGGTAGCGCGGGTTAGCGCCGGTGCACTGGTCGTCGAACGCCTGCTCGGTCATATCGTCGAGTCTGTCGAGGAAGTCCTTTTCGTCGATACCGTATTCCTTGATGGAGTGCTTGATGCCAATCTTGTCCTTGAGCTCGTTGATTGCCTTGATAAGACCTTCGAGCTTTTCTTCATCGTTCTTGCCCTGAATACCGAGATAATCGGCTACTTCAGCGTAACGAGCGAGAGTGTGCGGGTGGTCGTACTGCGAGAATGTACCCATCTTTGTGGGAACTTCAGCCGCGTTGAAACGGAGCACCTCTTCAATCATCAGCGCGTTTGCAACGCCGTGCGGGAGGTGGTGGAACGCACCGAGCTTGTGCGCCATAGAGTGGCATACGCCGAGGAATGCGTTTGCGAACGCCATACCTGCCATAGTTGCCGCGTTTGCCATCTTCTCGCGTGCCTCAACATCGGTCTGACCGTTTTCGTAAGCGCGGGGGAGATACTCGAAGATAACCTTGAGTGCGCGAAGTGCAAGACCGTCGGTGTAATCGGTAGCCATAATGGAAGCGTAAGCCTCGAGAGCGTGAGTAACCGCGTCGATACCCGAAGCAGCGGTCAAGCCCTTGGGAGCGCTCATATGGAAATCGGTGTCGATAATCGCCATATTCGGGAGCAGCTCGTAGTCTGCGAGAGGATACTTGATGCCGCTCTTTTCATCGGTGATAACGGCAAACGGAGTAACCTCGGAGCCTGTACCCGCAGAAGTCGGGATTGCGATGAAGTAAGCCTTTTCGCCCATTTTCGGGAAGGTGTAGATACGCTTTCTGATGTCCATAAAGCGCATTGCCATATCCATAAAGTCAGCCTCGGGGTGCTCGTAGAGAACCCACATAATCTTTGCTGCGTCCATTGCGGAACCGCCGCCGAGCGCGATAATGCAGTCGGGAGCGAATGCTCTCATTTGCTCTGCACCCTTGATTGCGCAAGCGAGAGTGGGGTCGGGTTCAACGTCAAAGAACGCCGCGTGCTCGATTCCAAGCTCGTTCAATTTATCGATAATCGGCTGTGCGTAGCCGTTTTTGTACAAAAAGCTGTCGGTAACGATGAAAGCTTTCTTCTTGCCCATAACATTCTTGAGTTCCTCAAGAGCAACGGGCAGGCAGCCTTTCTTTAAGTAAACCTTTTGAGGCGCTCTGAACCACAACATATTCTCTCTCCTTTCGGCAACGGTTTTGATGTTCAGCAAATGCTTAACTCCGACGTTTTCCGAAACGGAGTTTCCGCCCCAAGAGCCGCAGCCCAGCGTAAGCGAGGGCTTGAGCTTGAAGTTGTACAAATCGCCGATACCGCCGTGCGAGGAGGGTGTGTTTACGAGGATACGGCAGGTCTTCATTCTCTCGGCAAACTCGTGGATTTTCTCATCGCCGGTTGCCACATCGAGGTAAATGGAGGAGGTGTGACCGTAGCCGCCGTCTGCGATAAGCTGTTCAGCCTTTGCGAAAGCGTCCTGCAAATCCTTTGCCTTGTACATCGCGAGAACGGGGGAGAGCTTTTCGTGAGCGAATTCCTCGGACAGCTCAACGCTCTCAACCTCGCCGATGATGATTTTCGTTCCCTCGGGAACGTCAACGCCTGCGAGCTTCGCGATTGTGTGCGCCTTCTGACCGACAATTTTCGCGTTAAGCGCACCGTTTATGATGATAGTCTTGCGAACCTTTTCGGTTTCCTCGGGAGTGAGGAAGTAGCAGCCGCGCGCGATGAACTCTTTTCTAACCTTGTCGTAGATGTTCTTGTGAACGATAACCGACTGCTCGGAAGCGCAAATCATACCGTTATCGAAGGTCTTGGAGTGAATGATAGAGCTTACCGCGAGGAGAATATCGGCGGTTTCGTCGATGATAGCGGGGGTGTTTCCTGCGCCGACGCCGAGAGCGGGCTTGCCGCTGGAGTAAGCCGCCTTAACCATTCCGGGGCCGCCTGTTGCGAGGATAATGTCCGCCTCTTTCATAACGAGGTTGGTCATCTCGAGCGAAGGCACGTCAATCCACGCGATAATTCCCTCGGGAGCGCCTGCTGCGACAGCTGCCTCAAGAACAACCTTTGCCGCCTCGATTGTGGACTTTTTCGCGCGGGGGTGAGGGCTTATGATGATACCGTTGCGGGTTTTCAGGCAGATAAGGGTTTTAAAGATAGCGGTAGAGGTGGGGTTTGTGGTCGGGATAACCGCCGCCACAACGCCGATTGACTCGGCAACCTTCTTGATACCGTAAGCCTTGTCCTCCTCGATAACGCCGCAGGTTTTTGTATCTTTGTAGGCATTGTAGATGTACTCGGAAGCGTAGTGGTTCTTGATAACCTTGTCCTCAACCACGCCCATACCGGTTTCCTCGACAGCCATTTTAGCGAGCGGAATTCTCATTTTATCCGCGGCAACGGCTGCTGCCAGAAAGATTTTGTCAACCTGCTCCTGTGTGTACTCGGCAAACTTCTTCTGCGCTTCTCTTACGCGCGCGAATGCTTGCTCGAGCTTTTCCACGCTGTCAACGATGTCATAAGTTTTGTTCTTCACGTTACTTTACCTCCGTTTTATATTTGTTGATTTAGATGAGCCAATGATAATGCCAGATTTTCCTGCCTTAACGCCACGCCCTTCGGCACCTTCAGGTTAATCGGTGCGAAGCTCCAAACGGCTGTGATACCGTTTTTCACCATCAAATCGCAGACCTCCTGTGCCGCCTCTTTTGGAACGGTGATGATACCGATTTTAATTCCGTTTTCCTGACAAAAATCGTACATTTTATCAAGCGGATAAATCGGTTTTCCCGCCTCCGAGGTTTCCGCAGCGCTATTGCAGTCGAAAGCGGCGGCGATTTCCAGACCGTAGTCCGAAAAGCCCTCGTAGTCGAGAAGAGCTCGTCCGAGCTTTCCCGCGCCGGCAAGAATTGCCTGACAGTGGTTTTTCTGCCCAAGACAAACCTCAAGCCGTTCGATAAGCGCTTTGGTTTCGTAGCCGATTTTAGGGCGGCCTTTTCCGCTTGCGGCAGCCAAGTCCTTGCGCACCTGAACCTCGCCCAAACCCAGCTCCTCGGCAATTTTTGTCGCGGAGATATTTTCGGTTTGAACGTCCTTCAGATACCGCAGATACACGGGCAATCTGCCGAGAGCGGCTCTTGATACCTCGTTCATTTCGCCTCCTCCTTCACTGATTTGATTATAGCACTTTTTACATTTTATTGCAATAGCTTTTTTGATATATCGGTATTATTTATATCGATATACCTAATATTTATCGGCAAAAAACATTCCCGCTGTCCGAAAAACAGCGGGAAAAGCGTGTTATTGAGATAAGCTTTGTTATGCGCCCATAGCTTTTTTCAAATCGTCCTCGGGGTGTGTGCCGACGGGAATGATGTTGAATTTTTCAACAAGTGTGTTGAGAACGTTTTTCGAGAGAAACGCGGGGAGCGTCGGACCGAGGTAAATGTTCTTGATACCGAGGTAAAGCAGGGTT
This sequence comes from uncultured Ruminococcus sp., assembly GCA_964551225.1. GTDB lineage: Bacteria > Bacillota > Clostridia > Oscillospirales > Ruminococcaceae > CAG-115. Next base: position 3,082 of record CAZKBF010000007.1, on the reverse strand, counting down.
ATCAGAATGCAGACAGCCTTTTGTTCGTACCACGACAGGACAAGCGTGAGAGGGAGCTCGTTTACGGAGCAGTTGAAAGCGTCCGCGAGGGCGAGCGCGATTTTGATTGCACTGTAAGCGTCGTTGCATTGACCGCAGTCGAGAATACGCGGAATACCTTCGATATCGCCGAGGTCGAGGTCGTTAAGACGGTATTTCCCGCAGGCGAGCGTGAGGATAAGGGTATCGGGCGGCGTCATTTTCGCGAAATCCGTGTAATAGCTTCTGCTCGGAGAAGCGCCGTCGCAGCCGCCGATAAGGAAGAAGTGCCTGATTTTTCCGGATTTTACCAGCTCGATAATTTTCTCTGCGTGAGAGAGCACGGCGTTATGCGCAAAGCCTGTTGTTACGGTGTGACCGCCGTTCATACCGGTCATTTCTCTGTCCTCGGGGTAACCGCCGCAGTCGAGCGCCTTGTTTATCACGGGAGTGAAATCCTTGTCCTCGCCGATGTGAACCAAATCGGGATAAGAAACGATTGAGGTTGTGAAAACCCTGTCGGCGTAGCTCTCGCGAACCGGCATAATGCAGTTCGTGGTGAACAGAACAGGCGCGGGGATATTGTGAAATTCCGATTGCTGATTTTGCCAGCCCGTGCCGAAATTGCCTTTCAGGTGCGGGTATTTTTTGAGCTCGGGGTAAGCGTGCGCGGGGAGCATTTCGCTGTGGGTGTAGATGTTTATACCTCTGTCCTTTGTTTGTTCGAGGAGCAGCTTCATATCGTGCAAATCGTGCCCGCTGACAACGATGAACGGACCTTTTTCAATAGTAAGCGGCACTTGCGTGGGAACGGGATTTCCGAAAGCCTCGGTGTTGGCGCTGTCGAGCATTGCCATACATTTAAAGTTGACTTCGCCCGTTTTCATCACAAGCGCGAACAGCTCGTCGGGAGTTTTCTCGCTGCCGACAGCCCGCAGCGCCTCATAGAAAAACGCATTCACGTCATCGTCATACTTGCCGAGAGCGTGGGAGTGGTACGCGTAGGCAGCCATACCCTTGATGCCGAAGAGAATGAGCGATTTAAGCGAGCGCACGTCCTCGTGAGCGTCCCAGACTTGCTTTAAATCGTAGTCCTCGAATTTCTGCGAATTTATTCTGCCCTTTTCCTTTTCAACCTCGGTCTTGATTTTTTTGATGGAAACATCGTCGAAATTTACGTTGGTGAGGGTTGTGAACAGCCCTTTCATCACAAGAATATCGGTATCGCGCGTGGGATTTCCGTTTTCGGCGGCTCGCGCAAGCCCTATAAGCGCCCCGACAAGCTCGTCCTGATAATTCGCGGTATCGGCTTTTTTGCCGCACACGCCGACTTTGTTTTCGCAGGAGTGATTGTGAGCGGTTTGCTGGCATTGAAAGCAAAACATTTCGTTCATTGAAAAAGTCCTTTCCTTTGGCAATTTGTACGCCGTAAACAGCGTACTTTTGAAATTATATTCTCCCGAAACGCTTGGATTATTCGACAATTTTCGTTCATCGATATATCAAATAAGAACAAAATGTTCACATAAATTTCGTGAAAATTGCCTAGTGATTTTTTAATGAAAATAGGTTATAATATATTCACGAGAAATAGTTGTATGAACAAAGTTGGTGAAAGAAATGAGCGTTTACATTTGCATAGATTTAAAATCGTTTTATGCGTCGGTTGAGTGCGTGGAGCGCGGGCTTGACCCGCTTAAAACGAACCTTGTTGTCGCGGACGAAAGCCGCACGGAAAAGACGATTTGCCTTGCGGTATCGCCGACGCTGAAAGCGTACGGAATTGCGGGAAGGGCACGGCTTTTCGAGGTTGTGCAGAAGATTCGCGAGGTGAACAAAACCCGCCGCCGATACACTCCCGGCAAGATGTTTTCGGGGAAATCGGTATTTGACGAGGAGCTGAAGCAAAACCCGCAGCTCGCCGTGGATTATGTTGTGGCACCGCCGCGTATGGCTTATTATATAGAGTACAGCGCGAAAATTTACGAGGTTTATCTGAAATACATTTCGGCGGAGGATATTCACGTTTATTCAATCGACGAGGTGTTCATAGACGCGACGAGTTATCTTAAAATCTACAAAAAATCCGCGCGGGAACTTGCGCTGATGATAATCCGCGATGTGCTCAAAACAACGGGAATTACGGCAACAGCAGGCGTCGGCACGAATATGTATCTGGCAAAGGTCGCGATGGATATTGTCGCCAAAAAAATGCCCGCGGACAAGGACGGAGCGCGGATTGCCGAGCTTGACGAGATGAGTTATCGAAAGCTGCTCTGGGAGCACGAGCCGATTACGGATTTTTGGAGAATAGGCGGCGGCTACGCGAAAAAGCTCGCCGAGAACGGAATGTTCACGATGGGCGATGTGGCGCGGTGTTCTTTGAGCAACCAAGCGTTGTTGTACAAGCTGTTCGGGGTGAACGCGGAGCTGCTGATTGACCACGCGTGGGGGTATGAGCCGTGCAAAATCGAGGATATCAAGCGCTACCGACCGAGCGCAAACAGCATAAGCAGCGGGCAGGTTCTCACCGAGCCTTACCCGTATGAAAAAGCGCGTCTGATTGTCAAGGAAATGTCGGACGCGCTCGCTTTAGACTTGCTCGGGAAAGGTCTTGTCACAAGGCAGTTCACGCTCACTGTCGGCTACGATAAGGAAAACTGCGGCGGGGATTATTCGGGGGAATTTTCGGTTGACCGTTATGGGAGAGCAGTTCCCGCGCACTCCCACGGTACTGTAAATCTCGAGCGCGAAACGTCCTCGTCAAGGCTGATAAGCAGCGCGGTTGTCGGACTTTTCGACAGGATTTCTGACCGAAAAATGTCGGTGCGCAGGATAACAATTTGCGCGTGCGGAGTTGTTGTCGAGAGGCAAAACCGCGAGGATTTCGAGCAAATCAGCTTGTTCACCGATTACGAAAAAATCGAGCGCGAAACCACGGCTCTTGAACGCGAGAAAAGCGTGCAGAAAGCGGTGATTGCGGTCAAGGAGCGGTTCGGGAAGAACGCAGTTTTTCGCGGAATGAGCTTGGAGGAGGGCGCGACCGCGCGGAGCAGAAACGCGC
>CAZKBF010000006.1:0-112479 GCA_964551225.1 uncultured Ruminococcus sp. | reverse complement strand
CGGGCGTGAAGCTCGGCGCTGAGCTTGTGGCGTTCATACATTACCCGCCGATTTACGGCACGGAGGAAAACGCGTTAATCACGGAAGTTCTGCACAAATACGGCGTGAAGCGCTGCTTTTACGCACACCTCCACGGAAGCGCAATCAGAGGCGCGCTGAACTGCGAGCGTGACGGCGTGACTTACAAGCTCGTTTCTGCGGACGGCGTTGGGTTTAATCCCGTTGCGGTGAATTAAAGCAATAAATGCGGGAAATCAAGCGCAGTAAAATGCAGTAAAAAGTAAATTACGGGAGCAAAGCTACCGATAAATAACAAGGAAGGAATAGCAAAATGGAAATTGTATCTCAGAATAACACGGCAACCAATACTTACGCGGTTGAATTCAAGTTCAGCGCGGAGGAGTTCGAGGCGGCAATCAACACCGCTTACAATCAGCAGAAGTCAAAAATCACCGTTCCGGGCTTCCGCAAGGGCAAGGCTCCGAGAAAGGTTGTTGAAACTCATTACGGCGCAAACGTTTTCTTCGAGGACGCTGTAAATTACCTCTATAACCACAATATCGAGGAAGTTGTTGACAAGACCGGACTTGATGTCGTTGACGTTCAGAACACCGACGTTACCGAGGTTAGCAAGGAAAACGGCGTTTCGATGAAGGCTGATTTCATCACCAAGCCCGTTGTTGAAATTTCCGATTACAAGGGTTTAAAGGTTAAGAAAACTGTCAAGACTGTAACCGATGAGGTTGTTGACGAGGAAATCAACAAGATGCGCGAGAAGGTTGCAAGAATTGTAACCGTTGAGGGCAGAGCTGTTCAGGAGGGCGATACTGCGGTTATCGACTTCGAGGGCTTCACGGACGGAGTTGCTTTTGACGGCGGCAAGGGCGAGAAGTTCCCGCTTGAAATCGGTTCTCACACCTTCATTCCCGGCTTCGAGGAGCAGATTGTCGGCAAGAATGTCGGCGACGAGTTTGATGTAAACGTAACCTTCCCCGAGGATTACAACGCGGAGTCGCTCAAGGGCAAGCCCGCTGTTTTCAAGTGCAAGCTGCACGAGATTAAGGCAAAGGAAATGCCCGAGCTTGACGACGATTTCGTTAAGGACGTTTCCGAGAAGGATACTGTTGACGAGCTGAAGGCTGAAATCCGCGAGAATCTTGAAAAGCAGTTTGCCGAAGAAGCTGATAATGCTGCCGACAACGCGATTATGGACGAGATGATTGGCAAGATGAAGGCAGAAATCCCCGAGGTTATGTACGAGCGCCGCATCGACGAAATCGCACGCGAGTGGGTTTCCAGAACCCGCATCGATATCAAGGATTACCTCAAGTACACGGGTATGACTATGTCGCAGTTCCGCGCTAACTTCAGAGAGCCCGCAAAGCGTCAGGTTGAGCTTCGCCTTGCGCTCGAGAAAATCGCAGAGCTTGAGAATATCGCGGTTTCCGAGGAAGACATCAATAAGGAATACGCAGACCTTGCAGAGCAGTACAAGATGGAAGTTGAGCAGGTCAAGAATGCAATTCCCGTTGACACTCTCACTTTAGACATTAAAATCGAGAAGGCGCTTGAGCTTGTCAAGGACAGCGCTGAAATCGAGGAAGTTAAAGAATAATTTTAATTGTCCTGAAAGGAGCTTGAAAAATGGCTTATATTCCTTATGTTGTTGAGCAAAGCAGCCACGGAGAGCGTTCTTACGACATTTTCTCCAGACTGCTGAATGACAGAATAATTCTTTTGCACGACGAGGTTAATGCCGCAACGGCAAGCGTTGTTGTAGCGCAGCTCCTTTATCTTGAGGGACAGGACCCCGATAAGGACATTTTCCTTTATATCAATAGCCCGGGCGGTTCCGTAACTGATGGAATGGCGATTTATGATACGATGAAGTACATCAAGTGCGATGTATCAACCATTTGTATGGGTATGGCGGCTTCGATGGGAGCGTTTTTGCTCTCGTCGGGCACCAAGGGCAAGCGAATTGCTCTTCCGAACAGCGAGATTATGATTCACCAGCCGTTGATTTCGGGCGGCGGAATTTCGGGACAGGTAACCGATATTATGATTCGCTCGAATTATCTCCAGCGCACCAAGGAAAGACTGAACCGTATCTTGTGCGAAAACACCGGCAAGGATTACGATATCATCTGCAAGGACACCGAGCGCGACAACTTTATGACAGCTGAAGAAGCGCTTGAATACGGGCTTATCGATAAGGTTTACAATTCCCGCGAGGAGAAGTAATCGCGCCGCGGAAATTTCTTCGGAGGTTTAAGAATTTATGATGGTATGTTCATTTTGCGGAAAAAATGAAACGCAGGCGCGAATGCTCTTCGGCAACAACGAGGGCGCGGTTATTTGCAGCGACTGCATCATCACTTCGTACAATATGCTGGTGGAAAGCGGCGATATAAAGCCGCAGAAGAAAACCGCAAAAACTGTTCGTCCGGGGAAAGACAAGTTCCTGTCAAAACCGAGCGAGCTGATGACTCCCGAGGAGATTAAAGCCTATCTCGATGAGTATATAATCGGTCAGGAGGACGCGAAAAAGGTTCTGTCCATTTCCGTGTACAACCACTATAAGCGCGTTTTCCTCAACGATGACGATGACAGCGATGTTGAAATGCAGAAGTCAAACGTGCTGCTGCTTGGACCGACGGGCGTTGGTAAGACAATGCTCGCGCAGTCGCTGGCAAAGATGCTGAATGTTCCGTTTGCGATTGCCGACGCTACCACGCTGACGCAGGCGGGTTATGTCGGCGAGGACGTTGAGAACGTGCTTTTGAGGCTTATTCAGGCAGCCGATTATGATATCGAGGCGGCAGAGCACGGAATTATTTACATTGACGAAATCGACAAGATTTCCCGCAGAAGCGAGAACACCTCGATAACGCGTGACGTAAGCGGCGAGGGTGTACAGCAGGCGCTTTTGAAAATCATCGAGGGCACGGTTTCAAACGTTCCCCCGCAGGGCGGCAGAAAGCACCCGCATCAGGAGTTTATTCAGGTGAACACAAAGAACATTCTGTTCATCTGCGGCGGCGCATTCGAGGGAATTGAGAAGATGATTGCGCAGCGCGTTTCAAGCTCGGCGATGGGCTTTGGCGCTGACGTAAAGTCACCCAAGGACAAGGAAAGCGCGGATATGCTCAAGCTGGTTACGCAGCAGGATTTGGTGAAATTCGGTATAATCCCCGAGCTTAGCGGACGTTTGCCGATTGTGACGCCGCTTCAGGCGCTTGACGAGGACGCGCTGATGCGGATTTTGCACGAGCCGAAAAACGCGCTTATCAAGCAGTACAAGTGCCTGTTCAAAGCGGACAACATCGATTTGGAGTTCCAAGAGGACGCGCTTCGGGCAATCGCGAAAAAGGCAATCGCCGCGAAAACGGGTGCGCGCGGACTGCGTTCGATAGTCGAGGACGTTTTGCGGGAGATTATGTTCACAGCGCCGAGTGACCCGACGATAACAAAGGTTACGATTACGGCGGAGTGTCTTGACGGCGGCGAGCCGATAATCGAGCGTGACGCAAAGCGCGCAAAGGTAAAATCCGAGAAAAAGGCGCGCTGAAATCGAACGGTTTTGGTAACAAGCACGAGGTTCCATAAAAGGGGCAAGCACGAGGTTTGATTTGTGACGAGCTTTGAAAAGATTTACGAGGTTGTGAAGAAAATCCCGTACGGGCGTGTGGCAACCTACGGACAGATTGCTTTGATGGCGGGAAATCCGCGCTGGGCGAGGGTTGTGGGGTACGCGCTCCACGTCAATCCCGACCCCGAGAACATACGCTGTTATCGCGTGGTAAATCGTTTCGGAGAGCTTTCCGAGGCGTTTGCGTTCGGCGGTATCAACAAGCAAGCCGAGCTGCTCAAAGCGGAGGGCGTCGAGGTTGAGGACAACCGTGTAAATCTCGAGAAATTCCTTTGGAACGGAACTTGATAATTCAAAATGTGCAGTGCACCACTCTTTTTCCCGAGCGTACTCTGCACATTTTTATTTACCTCGGAGGAAGCTGCGATGAAAAAATTCGATGAGAACTATGTTTTGATAAGCGATATGGTCGGCGATGATTACTTTCCAAAATTTCTCGTTGAGAAAATCAAGGCGCTTATCAAAAAGGTTATAAACCTGCTGGAAAATGGGGAAACGGATAAGGCGGTTATACAGCGAAGTCTTGATGAAATGACGATTGCAATAAACGATTTAGAGGAAGAATTTGAGGAAAACGACAGCGAAATCGAAACCGCGGCGCGTGACAGCATTGCTGAAACGATTGAGTATATTCTGCGCTGGTTCGATATCGATATCGACACGGAAACCGCTTTGCGCGAAAGAGATTGGTGAAGTTTCCGAGAACGAAAGCGGGGTTTTAGATAAATGGCAAAGCACTTTGGTTTTCAAGGTGCTTTTTTAGTAGGTAATACGGTCAAATTGTGAAGGTGTTCTATGAGCGTTAAAATTGTAAAAAGGCATTACAAGGTAACAGATGAAATGATAGACAGCGGACGTGTACAGAGCATAATCGAACCACTGTGGTGGAGCGTCAGCATTTATGACGGAGAAAGCGAGATGAACAGCGGTCTTGAACCGTTCTCCGAACAGCAGAAATATGTTTGGGCAGTGCAGTGGTATGTTGCGGAGGTGGAGAACGGCGGGCACGACCAGTTCTTTTTCAACAGTACAGGCATAGTCTGGAAGCTTGCACTTGAGGGACTTCGTGCAATGGACTGCGGAAAATTTGCCGAAATACTGGAGCAGGCGGCAAAGCGAGTTGGCGGCAATCCTTCTCTTGACAGAGACCAGCGTTGTGACGAGATGGAAAAATACAGCGCGGAGTTTGTTGACCTTGACAGGGAATTTTACGAATGTGACGAGCTGCTTTACGGGAAAACTGCGGATTATATTCGTGCAAACAGAAAAGCGTTCTACTTTGACGGAATGATAGATATTCCCGAAACGCTCGCTTCGGACGATAATTGAGCGGGCGGTCTTAACATCGGAAAGCAAGAAATATCAGGAAAATCGAAAATTGTTGTGCTATAATTAAGTTACGACAGGAGGGAAGAGAATGGAATGGATTTCGGGAATACAGAGGGCGATTGACTACATCGAGGAGCACTTAACCGATGAAATTGACTTTGAAGAAGCGGCGCGCGAGGCTTATTCATCGTCGTTTCACTTTCAGCGGGTGTTCAGCATTTTGTGCGGGTTCACGCTCGGCGAGTACGTCCGAATGCGGCGGCTGTCGCTTGCGGCGAACGACATTATCCACAACGATGAAAAGATAATCGAAATCGCGATGAAGTACGGCTACGATTCGCCCGAGAGCTTCACGCGCGCTTTCACCCGTTTTCACGGCGTAACACCGAGCGAAGCAAAGCGCGGAGCTGTTGTCAAATCATTCTCGCGGCTGTCGGTAAAACTTGATTTAATAGGAGGAACAACAATGGATTACAGGATTGAAAAGGTTGACGCGTTTAAGATTGTCTGCAAGAGGAAGCAGGTGACAAAGCCCGAAAATGCCACGGCAACCGCTGATATTTCGGCATTCTGGGACGAGTGCACAAATGACGGAACAATCAAGAATATTCTCGGATACTTCCCGAAAGAGCCGCATTTCAAGGGCTTGCTTGGAATTTGCTTCTCGTTTGATATGGAAGCGAACAAGTTCCCTTACGGAATAGGCGTGGAGTACGACGGCAGACCGCTTGCCGACGACAGCCTTGAGGTTGTGGACATACCCGAAAGCACTTTCGTAGTATTTGAGTGCAGAGGGAAAATGCCCGAGTGTTTCTCGGACACCTACAAGAAAATCGTCACCGAGTTTTTCCCGCAGAACCCGCGCTACGAGTACGGTCAGGGCGTTGAGCTTGAGGTTTACCCGTCAGATGATGTCGATAATCCGAATTATTACTGCGAGATTTGGATTGCGGTTAAAGAGAAGTAAACAGCCGACGATAACCCACATCAGCGCGTTACTAGGTCAATATAAGGAACAGCCTGTCGTTTTAGCATAACGGCAGGCTCTTTTTGTAAAAAATACACGAAAAATACTTGATTTTATTGTTAAAAAGATGTATAATAAAATGTGTGTACCTAATTACTATAATGAGGGAAATAAAATGGCTCAATTTTTTAATTTCAAAGAGGATTATTTCGGGTTAACCGAAAATGAAATAGAGAAGAACACCAAGCTCTACGGTCTGAATGTTTACACCAAATCCACAAAGCGCGTTGAGAAGTTTTCTTATGCCGATATTTTCCTGTCACCGTCGGTTTTGCTGATGTTTATTGCGGGAGTTTTGTGCTTTTTCGGAATGGGAATCGGCGCGGGAATTGTCACAATTCTGATTGACGCGGCGTATTGCGCGGGCGAGATTTATTTCAGAAAATCGGCGGACAAGCGTCTTGCCGAGCTGAAGGAGAGCACGACAGTCAAGTTTCGGGTTATACGAAACGGCGCGCTGAAGCTGATTGAGAAGGAGTACATAGTTCCCGAGGACACGATTGTGGTGCAGTCCGGGGAGCGTGTTCCCGCAGACGCTTTTATTCTCGAAGCGCGGGATTTGACGGTCGATGAGAGCGTGTTTACGGGCAGCAACAAGCCGGTTGCCAAGTTCACGGGCGCGATTTCCAAAAACGAGCTGAAGCCAACCTTTGTGTACAGCGGAACAACGGTTCTCACGGGAATTGCAATTTGCCGCGTAAGCGCGACGGGCGTTGACACAAAGCTGTACCAGCGCGTCGGCGAAGCTCCCGAGCGTCACCCGTATTACACGGGCTTTGAGAAAATCGTTCGCGGGATTGTGCCGGTGTGCGCTTTGGTTGCGCTTTTGCTTACAGCAGTATCAATTTTGGTGAAATTCCTCGGCGGTGAGGATATGCTTTTGTCGGCATTCAGAGCGGTTTCGCTGGGACTTTGCTTTATACCGACAGGAATTTCCTCGATTATTCGTTACTACTACACCAAAGGCTCGGCGGAGCTTATCAAGAGCGGCGCGGTTGTGAAATCGCTTGGCGATATCGAAAAGCTGAACAGCCTTTCGGTGCTCTGCGTGGAAAAAGAGGGCGCAATCTCCAAAAATCGGCTTGAGGTGCGCGGAATTTACGCTCGCAGCGAGGAGCTGCTCTACAAGGTTGCCGCGCTTGCCTGCGGGCAGAACACAACCGACCCTGCTGAACGCGCGCTGATGGTTAAGGCGACTTTTTTCGACGAGAAAATCTCGAACGTTTACACAGAAAACAAGTTTATCGAAAATCTCGCCGACAGCGGCGACACGATAAGCGGCGCTTTGTGGGAGGTCGGCGGCGACAGGATTTATTGCATAAAGGGTGCTCCCGAGCAGATTTTGCCGATGTGTAAATTGAGCGGCGACGCGCTTTTGTCAACGCAGAAGCGTTATCGAGATTATTACGAAAGCGGCTGCACGGTGATGGCATTTGCGTGTGTTGAAGCGGGTTCGGGCGAGCTGGACAAGACAATCGGCTTCAGCTACATTTTTGTCGGCTTTGCGGCATTTTCGGCACCGCTTCGCGACTCGGTTTCAACCGCAGTCAAGACCTGCAAAAAAGCGGGAGTGCGCGTTGTTATGCTGACGGAGGAGAACCCGAGCGTTGCCGTTTCAACGGGTAAGATGATAGGTATTTCCACCGACGAGGTGATAACGGGCGCTGAAATTGAAAATATTCGGCAAAATGGCGCGGAGCTTGACTGCAACGCGAATATTTACGCGAAAATTTCACCCGAGCAGAAGCTGTATATAATCGACCGTTTCAAGAAAAACGGGGAAGTTGTTGCGATGACGGGAACTCGTCCGACCGACGCGGAGGCGCTTGACGAGGCGAATATCGGCATAACGATTTCCGCGCACTCCGCCGGAAGCACCTGCGAGGCGGCGGATATTGTGATGAACGACGACAATTTCTTGTCGATTGCGCAGACGATTTCCTGCGCGCGGCAAATTCACCGAAATATAAAACGTGCGGTTTCGCTGGTGATTTCGGGGTATATCGGAATGGTTGTGCTGGTGATTTTCAACCTTTTCCTAACCGAAAGCGTTATCCTGAATCCGCCGATAATCGCGCTTGTGACAATGCTGATTTTGCCGCTGCTGGCGGTTGGTTACGCGGGCGGGAAAGCTGATATGGAGTACGGAATGCCGCCGTCGGAGTTTGTCGCCGAGCGGAAGCTGAACTTCCGATTTATCGGGAAATCCGCGCTTGTCGGCGCACTTTCGGGGCTTGTCGCGGCAGCGTCCTACGGTCTGAACAGCGTGAACACTGCAAACGGAATAAGCTGCGCGCTGCTCACATATTTCTGCTGCACGGCGGCATTTGCGGTGCTAGGTCAATCGGACGATTCGCCGTTCAGGACAATGAAAAACGCAAGTACTCTTGCGAAAGCCGGAGTAGCCGCGTCGGTTCTCGCACCGATTTTATTGTGCTACATTCCGTTCGTTAACACGTCGTTCGGGTTGTATCCGATTAGTTTCCTTGCGCTTATGGTGAGCTTTTTGACGGGAATTTTCCCCGCAATGGTGTATTATTTCATAAAACGTTTCATAAAAATAAGATAAGACAAGTTTTGGGGAATAGGAGCGAAAATGAAAAAAGTAGTTGAGTATTTGAAGTATTTTCTCTGCGGGCTGATTTTCGGCACGGCAAACGTAATTCCGGGAGTTAGCGGCGGCACAATGCTGGTAGTTTTCGGAATTTTCGATAAACTCACCGACGCGATTTCGGGAGTAAAACGGATTTTCAAGAATTTCCCGTTTTTGCTGACATTTGCGCTGGGAGCGGGCGCGGGAATTCTGGTATCCGCGAAGGTAATCTCGCAGATGTTTGTGAGTTTCGGCGTTCAGACAAATATGTTTTTCATCGGGCTTATACTCGGCGGAATACCGCTGATATATCGCCTCGGTACTGCCGAAAAAAAGCCGAAACCGCTTTGCATTTTGCCGTTTGTGATAGCAATGGCGTTTGTGATAGCGCTTGCGGTGCTCGAAAAGCTGAACATTTTCTCGTTAACCGCAGAAACGGTCGAGGGATTTGACTTGGTGTTCTCGCTGAAAATGGTGGGGAGCGCGGCGCTTGCGGCGGTGACGATGATAATTCCGGGCATTTCGGGCTCGTTTGTGATGATGCTGCTGGGTGTTTACGAAACAATAATCGGCGCGCTTTCATCGTTCAATTTCTATGTAATAATCCCATTTGCAATCGGCGCGGTTGTGGGAATTGTGGTCGGCGCGAAGCTGATTTCAATGCTCATCGCGAAGAACAGACTTATGGTGTATTCAGCGCTTATGGGCTTGGTAATCGGCTCGGTTTACGCGATTTTGCCGGACGGATTTGGGTTTAATCTGCAAACGGGATACGGATTTGTGTTCTTGCTGCTCGGAGTGATTGTTTCGGTTTTGATTGAAAAGCTGGGCAAAGCGGGGAAGAGCGCTGCGGAATAACGATGGAGATTGTGCAAAATGGAATTTTACGAAGTTGTTGAAAAAAGAAGAACAATCCGTGATTTTGAAAACGAGGAAATACCGCAGGCTGTTGTCGAGAGAATAATCTCGGCGGCGCTGAAAGCTCCAACAAATGACCATATGCGAGATTGGCATTATATTGTAATTCGCGACAAGGAAACCGTGGCAAAGCTGCTTGATATAATTCCCAAAGGCATTTCCGATGAAGATATGGAGCAGCTTTTGAAGGATTGGAATTTGAGCGACAGCGAACAGCAGAACGCTTATCGAAACGCTGTTCCGAAGCAGCACAAAATGCTGATGGACGCGTCGGTTGTGGTAATTCCGCTTTTAAAGCAGAAAACCGATATTCTGCACCCCGATAATATTTCGCATCTTAATGGCTTTGCTTCAATCTGGTGCAGCATTGAAAACATTTTTCTTGCTTCAACAGCCGAGGGTTACGGCTGCACTCTGCGAGTTCCGCTTGGAAATGAAGAAGAGTACGCAAGAGATGTACTTGGTTTCCCGAACGATTACTTTATGCCGTGCTTTATCGGCATAGGAAAACCGCAGGAAAACGCGCCCGTTATCAAGCAGAAAGACATTGATATAACCGAGCGAATTCACCTGAACAAATGGTAATCGAAAACCCCTTCCGCGCTTTGCGAAAGGGGCTTTGTTATATGCGGTTTTTGATTTTATTAAGCGCGCACTTCTCCAGCCGAGAAACCTGCGCTTGACTTATCCCGATTTCCTTGGCAACCTCAACCTGCGTTTTCCCACGGAAAAAGCGCAGATTAAGGATACGTTTTTCGCGCTTTCCGAGCTGTTCGATAGCTTCTTTGAGAGAGATTTCGTTGAGCCAGTTCATATCGTCGTTGTGGTCGCCGAGTTGGTCGAGAACATAAATTGTATCTCCCGACTCCGAGAAAACCGGCTCGTAGAGCGAAATCGGCTCACTGATAGCCTCGAGCGCGATAACAACGTCCTGCCGCGGCACACCGAGTTCCTTTGCAATTTCCTCGATTTTGGGCTCGCGACCTTTTTCGGTGATGAGCTTTTCCTTTGCCTGCATCGCCTTATACGCCATATCGCGCATAGAACGGCTCACGCGAACCGGCGCGTTATCGCGAAGATATCGCCGAAGCTCGCCCATAATCATAGGCACGGCGTAAGTGGAAAATTTTACCTGTTGCGTTATATCAAAGTTGTCAATCGCCTTAATAAGTCCGATACAGCCCACTTGAAAGAGGTCGTCTGCGCTTTCGCCGCGGTTTGTGAAGCGCTGGATAACGCTCAAAACCAGGCGCAGATTGCCGCGGATAAGCTCCTCGCGCGCGTCCATATCGCCCTGTTTAACGCGCTTTAAAAGCTCGGTTTTCTCGCTTTCCTTGAGCACCTTGAGCTTTGCGGTGTTCACGCCGCTGATTTCGACCTTATTGTAATACAAAAAACCACCTCCGACAACTTGATTGTACAAGTATTATTGTCGGAAATCGGGGGTGATATTCCATAAAAATTTGCGAAGCGGTTGACATTTTTTCGCGAAAACCTTGACAAACTATGGGGAGTGTGCTATAATTAAACTGCGACACAACTGAATAATTTTTCCCCAAAGTATGTACACTTTTACTATGGTAAAAGTGCATGCTCGTTTTTCGTGTACCTTTTTTGGGGGAAAGAATAGTTGTGTCGCAGCAATCGGAGCTTTGCATTTTTCGGTGCGTGGCTTCGGCTGCGCACTTTTTTATTTATGGAAAGGAAAAAAGGCATGAAAATCAGAAAAATTTTGAGCGCTGTTACTGCGGCGGCAATGGTTTTGACTTTGACCGCATGCAGTGATAAACTTCCGGAAATCACCCCGCTTGAAAGCTTAAATATGGGCAGTTCTTCGTTGAAAACGTCTTCATCAAGCAAGATTTCTTCCGAGCTGTCGAACAGTTCCGAAAGCAAAACTGAAGAACAACAGACCGAGTATGATTACCTTCCTTCGGGAAATGTAATTTGCTTACTTAAGTATTTGGGGAAAAGTTCAAGCGTAGAAATTCCTTCATCAATCGATGGAAAAAGCGTTACTGAAATTACAGGCACGTTTTGCGACTGCGTGGGAATTACAAGCGTAACAATCCCCGACAGCGTTATGATAATAGGCAAAAGCACTTTTTCCGGCTGTACAAGTCTTACGAGTGTTGTTATTCCGGATAGCGTTTCGGAAATTTCGCAATATGCGTTCAAGAACTGCACGGGACTTATAAACATAACGCTCCCGAACGGCATTACGAAAATTGAGGACGACACATTTTGCGGCTGTACAAGCCTTTCAAGCGTAACAATTCCAAACAGCGTCACAGAAATAGGCTGGAACTCGTTTTCGGACTGTACGGGACTTTCAAGCGTTACGATTCCCGACAGCGTGACGATAATAGGCGGAAGCGCGTTTTCCGGCTGCACGGGTCTTTCAAGCGTGACAATCCCCGACAGCGTTACCGAAATATGGGAAGACGCATTTAAAGACTGCACCGCGACAATAACCTACAAAGGCAAAACATATACTCCCGAAAATTACAACGAATTGTACTAAATTAAGCCCGACCGCCCCGCGCGTTCGGGCTTTTTCGTGCAAAAACGCAGAAAAATCCTCTGAAAACCCTTGACAACGGGGAAAAGATGTGTTATAATATAAGTCCAAGAATGGGGCCGTAAAGGCTTCGACGGGGATTTTGAAGCACGATAAGCGAGTAGTGAGGGCGAAATCACTTAAAAAGTCGCAACTTTAAATTTAAACGCAGACGACGATCTCGTTTTAGCAGCTGCCTAAGCGCGCTGCCGTCATACCTCGCAGTACCACGGGCGGGGATATGGCGTCGACTAGTGGTGAACGTCATTGATGAGTAGCCTTGCAGTCAGTGATGTATCAAAGGCTACCGAGCGGTTGAGCCTGTTTGTCGGCGCTTCCGTAAGGGAACTTTAAAAGACAGACTGCACTCGGAGAAAGTTGTGTCGATGGGTTTTCGGACAGGGGTTCAATTCCCCTCGGCTCCACCAAAAACTCAAGGGCACGGTCTTATAGACCGTGCCCTTGAGTTTTTTCAGCGTTTTTTAAATTTTCGCAGGCGACACGATGTCGCCGGTGCACTGAAATTGACAAAAGCCGCGGTTCTCTATCTTACTTTATTGTATTTCAATTCGTCCCAAGTTTGTGCTAGGGGCGATTTTTATGTTCGCAAAAATCCTCTTGACTAAACGCGAAAAATGTGATAAAATAGAGTTGATAAAAAAACTAGGAGGTCAATTATGCCTGTTTATGTAAAAGAAACCGCCGACCGCTGCTTGCACTGCAAGGTTCCGCAGTGCCAAAAGGGCTGTCCGGTTCATACGAATATTCCGGAAGTAATCTCGCTGTTTCAGGAGAACAAGCTCCGTGAGGCGGGGAAAATTTTGTTCGAGAACAACCCGATGTCGCTCGTTTGCTCAATCGTCTGCGACCACAACCGTCAGTGCCGCGGACACTGCGTTTTGGGCAAAAAGGGCGCTCCCATCAACTTCAGCGTTATCGAGCAGTTCATCTCCGACGCTTATTTTGACAGTATGGAGATTGAGAAGCAGCCGTTCAAGGGCAAGAAGGTTGCCGTTATTGGCGGCGGTCCTGCGGGAATAACTGTCGCGTTCAAAATGGCAGCCGCGGGTTATGACGTGACGATTTTCGAGAGCAAGGACGATATCGGCGGCGTTTTGAGATACGGTATACCCGATTTCAGACTGCCTCGTTCAATCTGCGACCGTTACCGCAACAAACTGTTGCAAACGGGAGTAAAAATCCGCCCGAACACCGTTATCGGCGGTTCGCTGGAGATAAACAATTTGTTCAGGGACGGCTACGCGGCGGTTTTCGTGGGCACGGGAGTTTGGCGTGCAAAAACGCTTGGAATTAAGGGCGAGAGCCTGCCGAACGTTCATTACAGTATGGATTTCCTGATGAACCCGAACGGCTACAATCTCGGCGAAAGTGTTGCGATAATCGGAATGGGCAACGCGGCGATGGACGTGGCGAGAGTTGCGCTTCGTCACGGCGCGCGGCACGTCACGCTTTTCGCGAGAAGCAAGCGTGTTACCGCAAGCCCGCACGAGTTCTCCTACGCGCAGCTTGAGGGCGCGGAGATGGTTTTCGGTAAGGCGATTACCGAGATTACCGAGGAAGGTCCCGTGTTCAAGACGGCAATTTTCGATGAAAACGACAAGGTTATCGGCTATGAGGACGAGCTGGATTATGTGAAATCCGACTCGACGGTTATTTCGATTAGTAATGGTCCGAAGAACAAGCTGATTTTGACGACACCCGGACTTCAGGCAAACGAGCAGGGCTTGCTTATCACGGACGAAAACTGTATGACAACGGTTGAGGGTGTGTTTGCAGCGGGAGATGTTGTTCAGGGCGCAAATACTGTTGTTCACGCGGTCGAGGAGGCAAAACGCGCTGCCGACGGAATGATACGCTATTTGGAAAATCTTTGAGGAGATGTTTATGACGGTTTTGACAAAACGCCGAGTTTCGGTTAAATATCAGATTTTAGCGGGACTTGCGGCGGTTGTGGGAGCGGTTGCGCTGCCGCAGATTTTACACGCAGTCGGCGCGGTTTCGGGCTTAGGTACATCGCTCGGCGAAACGTTTTTGCCGATGCATCTGCCGATAATTCTCGTGGGACTGCTTGCCGGTCCTTACGCGGGAGCGGCTGCGGGCGCGGTAAGTCCTGTTATCAGCTTTCTGATTTCGGGAATGCCGAAAATCGCGATGCTGCCGTTTATGTGCATTGAGCTTTGCGTGTACGGATTGCTTGCGGGATTGCTTATGAGCGCGAAAATGCCGACGATTTGCAAGCTGCTGATAGTACAGGTTGGCGGGCGTTTGGTACGCGCGGCGGCGATTGCGATTTCGATATTCGCTTTTGGCAACGAAAGCGTGAAAGTCGCGGCTCTCTGGAACAATCTCACTATCGGCTTGCCGGGAATTTTGCTTCAGATTTGCATAATCCCGCTGTTGATTTACAGAATTGACGGGCTGAAAAAGAATGAACGATAATCTAAAAAAATGCCACGAAATGCTGAAAAGCGGCGAATACACACTCGTTTTGTTTAACGGGGAAACGCTTCTCACGGACACCAAGCGAGGCGTGAAACCGCTTCTGGACTTGCTTGACAGGAACGAGGATTTGAGCGGATTTTCGGCAGCGGATAAGGTTGTGGGAAAAGCGGCGGCGTTTCTCTATGTGCTGTTGAACGTGCGGGAAATTTACGCCGACGTTATCAGCAGCCACGCGCTTTCGGTGCTTGAACAGCACCAAATTCCCGTTGAATACAACACTCTGACGGACAAGATAAAAAACCGCGCGGGAACGGGATTTTGCCCGATGGAAACGGCGGTGCTTGATGAGGAAAATCCCGAAAGGGCGCTTGCAAGAATCCGCGAGAAAGCGAAAGAGCTTGCCAAAAAATAGCATCGGAACAGCCTCTTAAACGGGGCTGTTTTTGATTTGCAATTTTTCTTGACAATGAGGCAAAATAGTGTTATAATAAAATCAGTATGCAATAAAAGAGGGATAAAAGTGACAATTTTTTACAATTTTGGCGGAAATATGTATATTAACATAACAAATGGCTGCCCGTGCAGCTGCGTTTTCTGCATCAGAAAGAACGCCGACAGCGTTTGTGATAACGACAGCCTTTGGCTTGAACACGAGCCGAGCTTCGATGAAATTAAATCGGCTTTCGATAAATTCGACAAAAGCGGCGTAGAAGAAGCAGTTTTCTGCGGTTACGGTGAACCGACCGTGCGCGTGGAAATGCTGCTTGAAACGGCAAAGCTTATCCGCGAGAACACCGATATGAAAATTCGTCTGAATACAAACGGCTTGGTGCGGCTTATCCACAAGGATTTTGATATAACGCGGTTTAAGGGGCTGCTGGACAGTGTTTCGGTGAGTCTGAACGCGCCGACTGCCGTGCGGTACAACGAGGTTACGCGCCCGTCCTTTGGGGAAGCGGCGTTTGATGAAATGCTGAAATTCTCGGTCGATATGAAAAATCTCGGCATAAAGACGGGCTTTACCGTGGTTGACATCATTTCCGATGAGGAAATTGCCGAGTGCGAAAAACTTGCCGAAAAGCTCGGGATACCGCTTCGCGTAAGGCATTATATAACCGATAACGAGAGTTACACATAATGAGAATTTTAGGAATAGACCCGGGGTATGCGATTGTCGGATTTGGCGTTCTGGAGTACGACAACGTGCATTTCAAGGTGCTGAAATACGGCGCGATAACAACCTCGCCCGACGACAGATTTGACCTGCGGCTGAAAGAGATTTACGATGATATGAACGTGCTTCTCGATAAATTCAAGCCCGATTGTATGAGCGTGGAAAAGCTGTATTTCAACACGAATATAACAACCGGAATTGACGTTGCCGAGGCGCGCGGTGTGATAACGCTTGCCGCGGCGCAGAAAAACGTACCGATTTTCGAGTATACGCCTTTGCAGGTTAAGGTTGCGGTCACGGGCTACGGGCGCGCGGAAAAGCGGCAGATGCAGGAGATGACGAAAAATATTCTTCACCTCGCTGAAATCCCGAAGCCCGATGATGCCGCAGATGCGCTTGCTATTGCGATTTGTCACGGTCACACGGGCGGCTCGAGATTGTCGGAAATCGCTCGAGAAAACAAATAAGGAGAAAATTATGATTTACAGTCTTCGCGGAGAGCTTATAACTTGGGAGCAGGGGCTTGCGGTTGTCGAGTGCAACGGCGTGGGCTACGCGTGTCGCACAACAGCAAACACGCTTGCCGAAATACGCGACAAAAGCGAGGTTTTTCTGTTTACCTATCTGCACGTCACGGAAAATTCGCTGGATTTGTTCGGCTTCTCGGACAGCGCCGAGCTTGCTTGTTTCAAGCAGCTTATCTCGGTTTCCGGAGTGGGACCGAAAGCCGCTTTATCAATTTTATCGGACATCACGCCGTCAAAGCTGGCTTTGTGCATTGCCACGGGCGACAGCAAAACGCTCACCAAATCGCCCGGTATCGGTACAAAAATTGCGCAGAGAATTGTGCTGGAGCTGAAGGACAAAATCGCCAAAGAGCAGCATTTTTCATCGGAGGCGTTGCAAAGCGTGCCGCAGGTTGCCAAAAACAACGTAAGCGAGGCGATGGAAGCGCTTGCGGTGCTTGGATTTGCGCCCGCGCAGATAAATTCCGCGCTTATGGGAGCGGACGTAAACGCGTCGGTTGAGGATTTGATAAAGTTCGGACTGAAAAATATTTCGTCAAAATAACGGGGTGATATATTGAAAAAGAGTAATACCGAACACAACATTGCCGTTCTGATTGCATTTATTTTGGGAATAGGACTTGGCGTGTTGCTTTGCGTGACCTTTATGCCCGATGATAAGGATTTTCTGTTTTCGATAGCGATATTTTTCGCGGCAATGGTCGGGCTTTTGTTTATAATATTTATGCTCGGGAAATTTCTCGTCCCGTACATAAGCCGCAGAAAAGCTGCCGTAAGAGCGCTCGGCAAGGACGGAATAAAGGTCTTGCGGCACGACAAAACGGCAAAGCTCGCTTACAAGGGTATTTACGCGCTGCTTGACGGGAAATATCCCGAGGCGGAGTCTTTTCTGCAGGAGGCGCTTGCGCTCGCTGATGTTCGGCAAAATCAGATGTTTTGCGTGGAGTGGCTTATAAAGCTGTACGAAGCGATGGAGAACGACTCGAAGATACGCTGGTGTTTCAGAAAAGCTGTCGAGTATTCGCCCGACAATCCCGAGGCGCAGTCACGTCTCGGTCACGCGTATTTTTCCGAGGGGCATCTTGACGAGGCGGAGTATTGCTTTGAACAAGCACTGCGCTATGACCCGAACAACGGTTATTCCTATTACAGCTTGGTGAAAATTTATCTTGTCCGCGGCGAGGACGAAAAGGCTTATGAGACGCTTGAAAAGCTGATTAAAATCAACGAAAATCACCCTCTCGCGCACTCGGAATTTGCGAATTATTACGCGATGAAGGGAAACCGCGAGAAAGCCGAGGAGGAGTGCAAAAAAGCGCAGCTTTGCGGGTATAAGGAGCCCGAGGAGCTTAATCGCCGCATAAACGCGATTTTGAGCTTTAACGAAACCGAGTCCAGCGGCGAGGATTTGCCGTCGCTGTATTACAGGAGAATCGAGAAAAAAGAGCAGGAGTAAGAAAGGTTTTTTGATATGCTTGAGATGTCCAACGATGAGTTCGATTTTACCGAAAACCGAATGGTTGCACCCACGGCGAGCGCGTCCGACAGCGATATGGAGCTTACCTTGCGCCCGAAATCGCTTGCCGAGTATATCGGACAGGACAAGGTTAAGGAGAATATGGCGGTTTACATCGAGGCGGCGAAAAAGCGCGGCGAGTGCCTTGACCACGTTCTTTTATATGGTCCTCCGGGACTTGGTAAAACAACGCTTTCGTGTATAATCGCAAACGAAATGGGCGTAAATATCCGCATAACCTCGGGACCTGCTATTGAAAAAGCGGGCGATTTGGCGGCGCTTCTCACGAATTTGCAGCCGAACGATGTGCTGTTCATCGACGAAATTCACCGTCTTTCGCGGCAGGTTGAAGAGGTGCTTTATCCGGCAATGGAGGATTACGCGCTGGATATTGTTATGGGAAACGGCCCTGCGGCGCGTTCGATACGGATAGATTTGCCGAAATTCACGCTTATCGGCGCAACCACGCGTTCGGGACAGCTCTCCGCGCCGCTTCGCGACAGATTTGGCGTTGTGCAGCGGCTGGAGCTTTACACCCACGAGCAGCTTTGCGATATCGTACAGCGTTCGGCGGTAATTTTAGGAATACCTTGTATGAAGGACGGTGCGCTTGAGATTGCCCGCCGTTCGAGAGGAACGCCGAGAATTGCAAACCGTTTGCTGAAACGCGTTCGTGACTTCGCGGAGGTTCTCGGCAACGGAAAAATCACACGCGATATCGCCGATACCGCTCTGCAAAAGCTGGAAATCGACGAGCTCGGCTTGGACAGCTTGGA
Organism: uncultured Ruminococcus sp.; assembly: GCA_964551225.1. Lineage (GTDB taxonomy): Bacteria > Bacillota > Clostridia > Oscillospirales > Ruminococcaceae > CAG-115. The sequence continues at coordinate 93,944 of CAZKBF010000006.1, read as the reverse complement.
CAGACGTTTTCTGGAAATGATAATCAAGGGCTACAACGGCGGGCCTGTCGGTCTGTCAACGCTTGCGTCCGCGCTGAATGAAGAGGCGGTTACACTGGAGGACGTCTGCGAGCCGTACCTTATGCAGCTTGGGTTTGTCGCAAAAACAGCGCGCGGGAGAATTGCCACGGAGCTTGCCTACAAGCACCTCGGAATTGCCCGCGATACCAACGGACAGCAGACTTTAGACGATATGTGAAAACGGTGAGATTATGATAGTTTGTGCAAATAACGGGAATTTTCCCGCGAACAATACCGAGGAGCTGAAAGTGGCGTTAAATGCGGCTTGCGGGGAAATTTGGCTCGGCGAGGGCACCGATACTTACCCTTGTATAGCGATTTTGTGCTGCGAGGACGGCGCTTCGCTCAACTACTTTGCAAGCGAGGGCGGCGAGACGTACGTTTCCGTGGGGAACAGGCTGCTTCGCGGCACGATTGACGTGAACATTGACGGCGAGGTGTATCAGATAGAGCGCTCGCAGATTGTGCCTTATGACAAGCTTTTACCTTGCGCGGAGGAGTTTTTGAAGAAAACAGCGCTGCCCGAATGCATTGCGTGGGATAAATTATAAGAGGTGAAATTATGAAATATAATTGCCCGATGATAGTGGTTTCCGATATGGAAAAAACTGTTGAATTTTACAAAAACGTGCTGGGACTTGACGTTATTCAGGATTTCGGAGCAAACAAAACGCTTACGGGCGGAATTTCGCTTCAGACCGAGGAAAGCTACAAGGAGTTTATCGGGAAGGACAAAATTTCCTACGGCGGCGATAATTTTGAGCTGTATTTTGAGGAAGATGAAATTGACGCATTTTTTGAAAGGCTGAAAGAATTTAACGTTGAGCTTGTTCACCCCGTACAAGAGCATTCGTGGGGACAGCGCGCCGTTCGTTTCTACGACCCCGACAGGAATATTATCGAGGTAGGAGAGAGCCTTCAGGCAGTCTGTTCGAGGTTTTCTGAAAGCGGTATGAACGCAGATGAAATTGCCGCGAGAATGGACGTGCCGCTTGAAATGGTTGAGAATTGGCTGTTTGATTTGGATAGGAGATAAAATTGAGATTATCGGATAAATGGAAGGACTATGAGCTGTTGGACTGCTCGGACGGCGAGCGACTTGAACGCTGGGGCGATGTGATTTTGATACGTCCCGACCCGCAGATTATCTGGAAAGAATCGCAGACCGCGCCCGAGTGGAACACGGCGCACGCGCGTTATATACGCTCGGACAAGGGCGGGGGAGCGTGGGATTATCGAAGAAAGCTGCCCGAGAGCTGGCAGATAAAATATCGCGATTTGACGTTTCTCGTGAAACCGACCGGTTTCAAACACACGGGACTTTTCCCCGAGCAGGCGGTGAATTGGGATTACTGCACCGAGCTGATTAAAGGCGCAAACCGCCCGATAAACGTGCTGAATCTCTTCGCTTACACAGGCGGCGCAACGCTTGCCTGTGCGGCTGCGGGAGCATCGGTTTGTCATTGTGACGCGGTTAAGGGAATGGTTGATTGGGCGAGAACCAACGCGAAGCTGTCGAATTTAGCGGACAAGCCGATACGCTGGATAGTTGACGACGCGAACAAGTTCATCAAGCGCGAAATCCGCCGCGGAACGCGTTATGACGGGATAATCCTCGACCCGCCGAGCTACGGGCGCGGCACAAACGGCGAGATGTGGAAGCTCGAGGACAGCATTTTCGGGCTTATGCAGGACATCACGGAGCTGTTGTCGGACAAGCCGCTGTTTTTGCTCCTGAACAGCTATACAACGGGACTTTCGGCGTCGGTTATGAGCTATTTGCTGCAAATGACCGTGGGAAAGCGCTTTGATATCGACATCATCTCCGAGGAAATCGGAATTCCCGTGAAACAAACGGGTATGCCGCTGCCTTGCGGAAGCACGGCGGTTGTGACATTCAAATAAAACCGAGCGGTAAAGCACAGGCTTTGCCGCTGTTTTTATAAAAAAACACTTGACTTTGCTCACCGAATTGTGGTATAATATATAATGTATTTTTGCGTTTAAGAAAAGGTGTATAATTTTGGATATAATAAGAACCGAAAACTTGTGCTATGATTACGTTACAACGGACGATGACGGAAATGTAACCGAAAAGAGCACAGCGCTTATAAATGTAAATCTCGCCGTTCCCGAGGGGCAGTTTCTGGCTGTTCTCGGGCACAACGGCTGCGGAAAGTCAACGCTTGCCAAACATTTCAACGCAATTCTTACGCCTACAAGCGGCAAGGTTTTCGTTGACGGCATAGACACTTCCGACGAGGACAAATTATTCGATATTCGCCGCACGGTTGGAATGGTTTTCCAAAACCCTGACAATCAGCTTGTGGCAACAATCGTCGAAGAGGACGTTGCCTTTGCGCCGGAAAACCTCGGTGTACCGCCGAAGGAAATCCGCGAGCGGGTTGATGACGCACTGAAACAGGTTGATATGTACGAGTTTCGCGAGCACGCTCCACACCAGCTCTCGGGCGGTCAAAAGCAGCGTGTTGCCATTGCGGGAATTATCGCGATGCAGCCGCGCTGTATCGTGATGGACGAACCCACGGCAATGCTTGACCCTAAGGGCAGAAAAGAGGTTATGCGCACGATAAAGCGGCTCAACAAGGAGCACGGCATAACCGTAATTCTGATTACGCATTATATGGAAGAAGCGGCGCAGGCGGACAGAGTTGTCGTTATGGACAAAGGCGCGATTATAATGGACGACGAGCCGCACAAGATTTTCGCCCGCGAAAAAGAGCTTCGGGCGGTTGGACTTGACGTGCCGCAAGTAACCGAGCTTTGTGTTATGCTCAAGGAACACGGCGTTGATATTTCCACGGAAATAATCTTCGAGGACGAATGTGCGAGTGCGATTTTCGCGCTCCCGCTCAAGAACAAAATCGCTTCGATTACCGAGGAAAAGCCGCGCGAGAGTGCCGAGAAAACCGAAGAAACCGTGCGCCTTGAAAACGTGACTTATAAATACAGCGTCGGCACTCCTTTCGAGAAAACCGCCGTTGACAATGTAAGTTTGTCGATAAATCAGGGCGAGTTTATCGGGATAATCGGTCACACGGGCAGCGGAAAATCCACGCTTATCCAGCACCTGAACGGGCTTATAAAGCCGACCTCGGGCACGGTTTTCATTGACGGCGAGGACATTCATTCCAAGAACGTGAAAATCCGAGATGTGCGTTTTAAAGTGGGAATTGTTTTTCAATACTCCGAGCACCAGCTTTTTGAGGAAACCGTTGCGAAGGATATCGCGTACGGACCGAAAAATATGGGGCTTTCCGACGAGGAAATCAAGGTTCGCGTTGAGGAAGCGGCGGAGAGTATGGGGATAACCCACCTTCTCGAAAAATCGCCGTTTGAGCTGTCGGGCGGTCAGCAGCGCCGCGTTGCGCTTGCGGGAGTGCTTGCGATGAATCCCGAAACGCTTATTCTCGATGAACCGGCAGCGGGGCTTGACCCAAAAGGACGAAACAAAATTCTCGGTCTTATCAAGAATTACCGCGAGAAATCGGGCAAAACGATAATTTTGATTTCGCATTCGATGGAAGATATTGTAAAATTCGCCGAAAAGGTGCTTGTGATGAACAAGGGCAAGGTTTTCTGTTTCGATTACACGGACAATGTTTTCAAGAACACGGAAAAGTTGGTTTCGATAGGACTTGATGTTCCGCAGATAACGCGGCTTTCGCACAAGCTGAAGGAGAGCGGAATTGAGATAGGAAACGATATTTATACAACGGAAAGAGCCGCAGACAGGCTGCTTTCATTATTATAAGCAAGGAAAAAACTGATGATAAAGGACATTACAATCGGGCAGTATTTCCCGGGAAAATCGCCAATTCACCGTATGGACAGCCGCGTGAAGCTGCTGTTGGACTTGGTTTATCTGGTAATGCTGTTCACGGCGCAGAGCTTTACGGGGCTTTTGGTCGGGCTGTTTTTTATGGTTATGTGCTATATAATCGCCGACATAAAGCTCGTTATGATTTTGAAGAGCGTAAAGCCGATTTTGCCGCTTATGATTTTCACGGCAATTCTGAATATGCTGTTTATAACGGGAGAAAAGCCGCTGTTTCAGTGGTGGATAATCTCGATTTATCCCGAGGGCATAAGAATGTCGTGTTTTATGCTTTTGAGAATAGTTTCGCTTATCGTGGGAATGTCGCTTCTGACCTACACGACGTCGCCGATTATGCTAACGGACGCTATCGAGCGGCTTATGTCGCCGCTTAAAAAGGTAAGGTTTCCCGTGCACGAGCTTTCGATGATGATGACGATTGCGCTGCGGTTTATCCCGACGCTTGTCGAGGAAACGGACAAAATTATGTCCGCGCAAAAGGCAAGAGGCGCGGAGCTTGACTCGGGCGGTTTCCTGAAACGAGCAAAAGCGCTTGTGCCGATAATAATTCCGCTGTTTGTTTCGGCGTTTAAGAGGGCAAACGAGCTTGCCACGGCGATGGAGTGCCGCTGTTACAAGGGCGGCGACGGCAGAACGCGTATGCGCCAGCTCAAAATCGCCGCGCGGGATATTATTGCCGTGCTGATAATGCTGACTTTGTTTGCGGGGATAATCGTGCTGAACTGTTTCCCGATTATCCCGTAAAGGAGATTTATGGATATCAGCGAGATTTTGCGGTCAAATTTAAATCGGCTTCACACAACGCCTCTCGGAGTAGAGCGAATAAGGAAAAATCTGAAAATCGGCGATGTTGATGTTGTTGAATATTGCCGAAAGATAATTTCGGACAAAAACTGTAATATCCATAAAAACGGGAAAAATTTCTACTGCGAAGCCGGGAATGTTGTTATAACGGTAAATTCGTTTAGTTATACAATTATCACGGCAAAGCAAATTTGCGTTAAGGAGCGAAAATGCGCAACTTAAAGGTTTTTATCGCGTACAACGGCGCTGATTATCACGGCTTTCAGCGGCAGGACAACGCGATTTCGGTTCAGGAGGTTGTCGAAAAGGCAATAGGGAAGCTCCTGAAATGCGAGCCGCCGGTGATTTACGGCTGCTCGAGAACCGACGCGGGCGTTCACGCAAGACGGTTTTGCTTTAACTTCAAAACCGACTCGAAGATACCGTGCAGCGGCTTTGTTAAGGGAATGAACACGATTTTGCCGTCGGATATCGCGGTGCTTTCGTGCGAGGACGCGGACGAGGATTTTCACGCGCGTTTTTGCACCAAATCGAAGGAATATGTGTACTTAATCAACAACAAGCCAAATCGTGACGTTTTTCTGCAAAATCTGGCTTATCACTACCCGTACCCGCTTGATATCGAGAAAATGCGTCACGCAGCGCAGCTTTTTGTCGGGGAACACGATTTCGGGGCGTTTTGCCGTGCGGAGGGAAAAGCGCGGGTAAAGTCAACGGTTCGGACGATTTACGAGGTTACGGTGTCGGAAAACGCGGGTGTTGTCGAAATAAAAATCCGCGGGAACGGCTTTTTGTACAATATGGTGCGGATACTTGCGGGAACGCTTATCTACATCAGCGAGGGCAAGCGCACCGAGGACGACATAAAATCCGCGCTTTTGACGAGAAACCGCGATTTCGGGGGAGTTACGCTGCCGCCCGAGGGACTGTATTTGAATGAAGTTTACTATGGTACTTGACGAGTGGCATATAAATGTGTTATAATAAATAGATGACCATTTTACAATAAGGAAAGAAAAATGGACGAGAAAAATCAACTGAAAAAGGTAAGCGGTAAAACAACTGCTGCCGAAAAGAAAAAAACCAAGCGCCGAACGGTCGGGCTGATAATTTTCGGCGTTATTGCGGTTGGGCTTATCGTTGTTATAATCAACTGGCGGGCGATTTTCGCGCCGATGCGGGATATGTTTCTGCCTGTCGGAAAAGCGGGTTTTCCCGTGAGCCTGCCGGGAAGCGCGGCTTATGATATGGGTGAGCTTGGCGGGAATTTTTACCTGCTGACCGATACATATTTGTACACCTACACGGGCAGCGGCGCGGAAATAAAAAGCGTTCAGCACGGCTTCAACCGTCCCGCGTCCTCGTCAACCGACAGGAGAGTGCTGGTTTACGACAAAAACGGCAAGGATTTCAAGGTTTACTCGAAGTCCGAGGAAATTTTTGCCAAAACAATGGACGACGCGATAGTTTTCTCGAAAATGGGAAGCGGTGACCGCTCGGCTGTTGTCACGACGTCAACGCGCTATTCAAATTATCTGTACATATTTAACGCCGAGGGAAAGCAGATTTTCCGCTGGGCGTCGCCTGATGAAAAGATAATGGGCGTGTGCTTTTCGGATAACGGGAAAAATATTTACGTTTCGGTTGTCGGGGAAAAGGACGGCGAGCTGAACTGCGCGGTTTTGTGTTTTGATATAACAAAGGAGCAGGGTGAGCTTTGGCGCGCGTCTACGGGCAGTGCGATTTCGTACACGCTGGACTGCGCGAACGACGGAATTTACACGGTGACGGAAAACGGCGCGTACCTTTTCGACAAGGAAACGGGCGAGGTGAAAGCGCAGAATACTTTCGCGAAACAGGTAACGGGCGTGTGCAATTCAAAGGAAATGCGGGTTGTGCTGTTTCACGATTCCGCGTCAAACGGCGTGACTGCTGTTGTGTACAACGACAAGCTTGAGCCTTCCGCGTCGCTTTCGATAGGCGAAGCAGATTCGGTTGACGTCGAGGGGCAGACGCTTTATGTGTTGAGGGAGAATAAGCTCTCGGCTTTCGACAGGGAGCTGATTGAGCGGAAAACCTATGAGCTCGACAACGATTATTCCAATGTGATGATAATGGACGGCGGCGCGTATCTTCTCGGGTACAACTCCGTTCAGCGTGTAAATCTATGAGGTGATAACAATGGGACAGGAATTCGCTTTTGTATTTGACATTATAATAATTGCGGCGGCGGTCGGAATGACCTTTGTCGGCATCAAAAAAGGCTTTGCAAGAATTATCATAGAAATGCTTGCAACCGTGATTGCTTTGGCGCTGGCGTTTTTCATCAGCGAGCCGATTGCAAATGCAGTTTATGGCAATTTTATTGAAAAGCCGCTTGAAAAGGCGGTTGACGAGAAAATCGGCGGCGCGGAACAGCTTGTTGAAATAAACCCGTTCGGTGAAACAGATTTGGCTTTTGACAAGATTAAGATTTCCGATGTACCTGTAACCGAGATTAAGCCCGATTACGAGGGCACGGGAGCGGCAGTTATGGATTTGAGCGATGTTGACTTCTCGGAGGCGGGGATTGAAAAGCTCAATCTTGCGCTGTTCGGGGTGAACGATGACGAGGATTTCTCGTCAGTAAACGCAAAAACCGCGAATTTCAACAGAACCGATATCGAAAAATACGGCTTGGGAAAGCTTGTTACGGCGCATTATTTGGCGTCTTGTATGGTAAAAAGTCCTATTGCGGAAACGCTCGGCGGTATGATTGACGCGGTTAAGAAAACTCTGCCGATGATTTTCACGGACGCGGGCAGCGAAAGCGTGAACGTTTCGTCGGTGAGAACAGTTGTGCTGGCGATGATTGACACAAAATCTTCCGCAAAAACCGCGCTGATGGACGGAATAATTTCGCCCGCGTGCATAATAATCATAAGGTCGCTTGTTGTGATTTTGCTGTTTATTGTGTTTGTGGCAATACTCGGCGTAATTGCGCGCGTGGCTGGTTTTATCAACAAAATCCCCATTCTCGGCAAAATCAATTCGCTTCTCGGCGGAGTTGCGGGACTATGCGAAGCGGCGGTAATGATAGTTATTTTATGTCTGGTGACGCGGCTGATTTCGTCGATGTTCAGCGGAAACGTGATTTTGTTCAACGATACCGCGATAAATTCAACATTCCTGTTCAAGAATATTTACTATCTTGACTTCTTGAGCTTTATATGAAGGTAAGGTGATTTGCAATGATGATGTGTTCAAGATGTAAAACTCGCCCGGCGGTGATGTTCATCTCAACAATGAGCGGAACCGAGCGCAAAAGCGAGGGACTTTGCCTACAGTGTGCAAAGGAACTCGGTTTGCCGCAGGTGAGCGAGTATTTGAAACAGATGGGCATTTCGGAGGACGATTTGGAGAACGCCTGCGATTCGCTTTTTGGCGAAAACGGCGAGCTTGACGGAGATTTCCTGAAGCATCTCGGGCTTGACGGCAAGGACGATGACGACGATTTGGACGATGATTTTCCCGAAAATGACGAAGAAGACGCGCCTAAAGAAGAGGACAATCTTTTCGAGCGCGGCGGCGCGGGAACAATGCCGAATTTCCTGAAAAATCTGTTCGGCGGCGGTTCTTCCGACAACAGCAAGAGTGACGGTGAAACCGAGAAGAAGCCGAAAAAGAAGTCCGAAAAGATTGATAAAAAGCGCAAGTGCCTTGAAACCTACTGCACGAACCTTACTAGACGTGCGAAGGAAGGCAAGATTGACCGCATAATAGGGCGCGAGAAGGAGATTTACCGCGTTCTGCAAATTCTTTCAAGACGCACGAAGAACAACCCTTGTCTTATCGGTGAGCCGGGTGTTGGTAAAACCGCGATTGCCGAGGGAATTGCCCTTAAATTGGCGAGCGGAGATGTTCCGTTCAGACTTCGCGGGAAAGAGCTGTATCTGCTTGATTTGACCGCGCTTGTTGCGGGAACGCAGTTCAGAGGGCAGTTCGAGAGCCGCGTGAAGAGCCTGATTGACGAGGTGAAAAACGCGGGGAACGTAATGCTTTTCGTTGACGAGGTGCACAATCTTGTCGGCACGGGCGGCGACTCCGAGGGTTCGATGAACGCGGCAAATATTTTCAAGCCCGCGCTTTCGAGAGGTGAACTTCAGGTTATCGGCGCGACAACCTTCTCCGAGTACAGAAAGCACATCGAAAAGGACAGCGCGCTTGAACGCCGCTTCCAGCCTGTTACAGTTAACGAGCCGACGATTGAGGAAACGATAGAGCTGCTCGGCGGAATCAAGCAGTACTACGAGGAGCACCACAAGGTTCACATTTCCGATGAAATTGCGAAAATGTGCGCGACGCTTTCCGAGCGTTATATTAACGACAGATTTTTGCCCGACAAGGCGATTGATTTGCTTGACGAGGCGTGCGCGTGCGCGTCCTTGGGGAATGCAGACATCACCGAATACGAGAAGCTCAAGACGGATTTGTCCGAGCAGCGCCGCGAGGAAAGCGAGCTTGCGGGCGACTCCAACATTGATTACGCGCGGCTTGCCGAGCTGAAAACGACGATTGCTCAAACCGAGCAGAAAATTGCTGAAATCAAGCCGAAAGCCGAGAGCGTTGAGGTTACCGTGGACGATTTGTCGAAGGTAATCGAGCTTTGGACGGGAATTCCCGCAAACAAAATCCGCGAAACCGAGTACAAGAGAATGTCGGTTCTCGAGGACAATTTAAAGTCAAAAATTATCGGACAGGACGAAGCGTGCGAGCTTGTGGCAAAGGCGATTAAGCGTTCGAGAGTTCAGCTTTCCGACCGCAGAAGACCGGCTTCGTTTATCTTCGTTGGACCGACGGGCGTGGGAAAAACCGAGCTTGTAAAGGTGCTGGCGAAGGAAATGTTCGACAGCGTTGACCCGCTGATACGGCTGGATATGTCGGAGTATATGGAGAAGCACAGCGTGAGCAAAATCATCGGTTCGCCTCCCGGATACGTCGGCTACGATGAGGCGGGACAGCTCACAGAGCGCGTTCGCAGAAAGCCGTACTCCGTGATTTTGTTCGATGAAATCGAGAAAGCGCACCCCGATGTGATGAACATTTTGCTGCAAATTCTTGATGAGGGCAAAATCACCGACTCGCAGGGCAGAAACGTGAGCTTCGAGAACACGATTATCGCGATGACGTCAAACGCGGGTTCATCGAACGGAATGAACGGCGTGGGCTTCGCGAAAACGCAGAGCGATGTCACGAAGGAGCGCGCTATGAAAGGGCTGCGCGACTTTTTGAGACCGGAATTTTTGGCGCGCGTGGACGAGGTGATTGTGTTCAAACCGCTGTCCGAGGAGGCTTACGCGAAGATTGCGAAGCTCAATCTCGAGGAGTTGCGTTCGCCGCTCGCGGAGAAGAAGCTGGAGCTTTCCATCTTGGACGAGGTTTACGCGGCGGTTGCCAAGAAAGCGTTTGGCGGCAAGTTCGGCGGGCGCGACATTCGTCGGGTAATCCGTTCGGACGTTGAGGACAAAATCGCGGAAATGCTTATCGAAAACAGCGAAAAGCAGTTCAGCGCGGTTGAAATCACGGCAGCCGGCGATGAAATCAAGGTCGAGCTGAAATGAGCGTTGTTCTGATAACAGGCGGCACTGGCGCAATCGGAACGGCACTTGTCGAGGAGTTTTCGAGAACCGATGACGTTGCTTTCACTTATTTTAATAATGAGGAACGCGCTCGGGAGCTTGCCGAAGAATTCCGCGCATTTCCCGTGAAAATGGACATCTCGGACGGAAATTCCGTGGAAGCGGCGGTTGAAAGCGTGCTGAAGGAGTTTTCGAGAATTGATATTTTGGTGAACAACGCGGGAATTTCGCTTATCAAACCGTTCACCGATACAACCGATGAGGAATGGGAGACACAGCTTTCTGTGAACCTCACGGGTTGTTTTCGGGTAACAAAAGCGGTTGTGCCGCAGATGATACGGCGCAAAAGCGGCGCGGTCGTGAACATTTCATCGGTTTGGGGTGTGCACGGGGCGTCCTGCGAGGTTGCCTATTCGGCGGCAAAAGCGGGTGTAATTGGCTTTACAAAGGCGCTTGCGAAGGAGCTTGGATTGTCGGGAATAACGGTAAACGCAGTAGCCCCCGGGGTTATCGACAGCCCGATGAACAGCTCTCACCTGAACTCCGACGAGCTCGCCGAGCTTTGCGATGAAACACCGCTCGGTCGTCTGGGAAAGCCGAGTGAGGTTGCGCGAGCGGTGCGGGCGATTGCCGAAAATGGCTTTATAACGGGGCAAATTCTGGGTGTTGACGGAGGATTTTATTGATTTCGTCAATTTGCACAAAGAATTGCTTAAAATGTTGAAAAATCTCGTTACCACTAGTTTTGGGATTTTTATTGAATTATTTAGGAAAATATAGTATAATTAAAGTGTTTGTTAAATAAATAACTCGTTTTTTCGAGTGAAAAAGGAGATAATTTATGAACTTGTTTCTGAATTTATTGTCGGAGGGCGCTGAACCAAGCGTAGTCGACAGACTTCTGTCGTATGTGGGGGACGCCGAGAAAAGCGTTGCTCAACAGCAGATAGCCGATCCCGACTATTGGGGGAGCGTTGGAATAATCACGCTCACGGGTATTTTGGTGGTGTTCCTGATACTCGCCATCCTGATTTTCTTCTTCTGGCTTTTGGGCACGCTGTTCAAGGCTGTCGATAAGTCGAAGAAAAAGAAGCAGGAAGCTGCGGCTGCTGCAAAGGCGCAGGAAGCTGTTCAGAAGGCAGTCGAAGAGCCTGTTGTCGAGGAAACCGTCGAGGTTGAGGACGACGGCGAGCTGATTGCGGTGATAAGTGCGGCGATTGCGGCGTACACCGATGACGAGGGCTTTACGATTAAGAGCGTAAGAAAGCACGAAGGCAAACGCGCGCGTTCAGCGTGGAGCGCTGCCGGAATAACCGAAAACACTCGTCCGTTCTGATACGGCTGAAAGGAATCAATATATGGAGATTTTTGTAACTACTGTCAACGGTCTTATTCAAGACTCTGGATTTTTGGGGTTGACGTGGCAGAACGGCTTGATGATTTTGCTGTCGTTTGTGCTGTTTTACCTCGCGATTGTTAAGCAGTACGAACCGCTGCTGATGCTCCCGATTGCATTTGGTATGCTTTTGACAAACCTCCCGAACGCTGGACTTTACCACTCATATTTGTGGGACCCCGCGACGAACCCATACTTTGCTCCCGAGTATATCGAGCAGGGCGCGAATGTTGTCGTTGAATTCACGAAACACACGTCGCTTGATTACGGGCGGGTTCTTCACGAGGGCGGTCTGTTAGATATGCTTTATCTGGGCGTTAAGCTCGGAATTTACCCGCCGATTATCTTCCTCGGTATCGGCGCGATGACCGACTTTGGCCCGCTGATTGCTAACCCGAAGAGCTTCCTTCTCGGTGCGGCAGCGCAGGGCGGTATCTTCTTCACATTCCTCGGCGCTTGCTTGCTGAACCTCACGGGAGTTGCGGACTTCACGCTGAAAGAAGCAGGTTCGATTGCAATTATCGGTGGTGCGGACGGTCCTACAGCGATTTACCTCACATCAAAGCTCGCACCTCAACTGTTAGGCCCGATTGCGGTTGCGGCGTACTCGTATATGGCGCTCGTTCCCGTAATTCAGCCGCCTATTATGAAGGCTCTCACAACCGAAAAGGAGCGCTCCGTCAAGATGGGACAGCTCCGCGAGGTTTCCAAGCTCGAAAAGGTTGTATTCCCGATTGCGGTTACTATCATAGTTTCGCTGATTGTACCTTCGGCGGCACCGCTGGTTGGTATCCTGATGTTCGGCAACCTGATGAAGGAGTCGGGCGTCTGCGGCAGACTTGTTAATACAGCGCAAAACGAGCTGATGAACATAATCACGATTTTCCTCGGAATTACGGTTGGTGCAACGGCGGTTGCGGAGAACTTCCTCTCTCCGAAGACTCTGTTCATTATCGCGCTTGGATTGATTGCATTCTGCGTTGGTACAGCGTGCGGCGTTTTGCTCGGCAAGCTGATGTATATCATCTCGGGCAAGAAAATCAATCCGCTTATCGGTTCGGCGGGCGTTTCCGCGGTACCGATGGCAGCGAGAGTTTCGCAGAAGGTTGGCGCGCAGAGCAATCCGTCAAACTTCCTGCTCATGCACGCTATGGGTCCGAACGTTGCCGGCGTTATCGGTTCAGCGGTTGCGGCGGGCGTTCTGTTGAGCGTTTTGGGATAATTTAACAAAAAGGCAAGAGGGCGGCTTCAAGCGAGGTCAACATCTTGCCTTTGCTTTAACGAAAGGAGTTTTTATGTCGGGAACAATTACGGTCAAGGGCGTAGGAACAGCAAAAACAAAGCCCGATTATGTTGAGGTTATGCTCAATTTGAACGGCAAAAATATGGATTATGTGACTGCGGTAAATCAGGCGAACGAGAAAATCCAAAAGTTACAAAACGCGATTTCTGCGGTTGGTTACGCGAAGGACGATTTGAAAACGCTGAATTTCAGCGCAAACACAAACTATGAATACGACCACGGCAAACAGCAGTTCAAAGGCTATGTTTGCACTTACAGACTGAAGCTCGGTTTTGATTTTACAGCAGAAGCGCTCGCGAAAACACTTACCGCGATTGCCAACAGCGGCGCGGACGCGGAGTTTTCCGTGGGATTTTCGGTGAAAGAGCCGGAGAAGGTTGCTGAAGCGCTGTTGATTTCGGCAACCGAAAACGCTCGAAAAAAAGCCGAGGTTTTGTGCAAAGCCTCGGGAAAAACGCTCGGCGAGCTGGTTTCGGTTGATTACGATTGGGGTGAAATCAAGGTTTATTCCCAGAGCAATTACGCGCTTGCTGCCGCTCCGAGAGCTATGGCAATGGACGCGTCAATTCCCGAATTTACTCCCGATGACATTGAATCCAACGACACCGTAACTTTTGTTTGGGAGATAAAGTAAAAAAATGCCCGAGAGCGTTTCTCGGGCAGTTATTTTTAGTGTAACAAAATTCGTTCGTCGCAGTACTCGCAGATTAAAATATCGCCGTACCGAATAAAACTGTGCGGGAGATATTTTTCGGTTTGCGTAACGCATTTGGGGTTTGTGCAGCAGACGTTGTTGTGGATTTCGCCAAGCAAAAGCGGCTTAACCTTCGGAGTAAGATTCATCGTCGTGAGGATAAGCGCCATTCTGACGTACATTCCGTTGTTTGCCTGACGGAAATACGCCGCGCGCGGGTCGTCGTCCACGGCAACCTCAATCTCGTTCACCCTTGGAAGCGGGTGCATAACAATCATATCTTTGCGCGCGTACTCCATTTTCGCTTTCGTGAGGCAGTACACGTTTTTCTGACGCTCGTATTCCTCATCGCTGTCAAAACGCTCGCGCTGAATTCTCGTCATATAGAGCATATCCAGCTTTCCGATGCACTCGTCGATTGTTTTTACCTCGACGAAGCTGCTCTTGTGCGCGTCGATAAAATCCTTGACGTAAGAGGGCAGAGCAAGCGCGGGAGTTGAAATCAGCACGAATTTGTTGTTCGGGTAACAGGAGAGCGCTTTCACGAGCGAGTGAACGGTTCTCCCGTATTTCAAGTCGCCGCAAAGTCCCACGGTAAGGTTGTCCAGCCGACCGAGCTCGCTTTTGAGCGTGAGCAAATCGGTGAGCGTCTGTGTTGGGTGAAGGTGACCGCCGTCGCCAGCGTTTATGACGTGACAGTCCGCGCAGAGAGCCGCAGCTTTTGCCGAGCCTTCCTGATTGTGCCGCATAACGAGAATATCGGAGTAGGTGCTAACGATTTTGATGGTATCCTTGAGATTTTCGCCTTTGGCAACGGAGGAGTTTCCGGGGTTATCGAAGCCGATAATGCTGCCGCCGAGCCTAATCATCGCCGCCTGAAAGCTCATTTGGGTGCGGGTTGACGGCTCATAAAAGAGCGTTGCCATAATTTTTCCCTTGCACTTTTCCGAGTACTCCTCGGGATTTGCCTTAATTTTCTCGGCAAGAGCAACGATTTCGTTCCATTGCGCAACGGAGTAATCGTCCATATCAATCAAGTGGTTATATCGCAAAAATATCGCCTGCCTTTCTTTCCTTATAATTATATCAAAATGCGCGCGGATTTTCAAGATGTTTTGAAAAAAATATTGAAATAACAGGAAAAATGTGATATAATGACGTGTTGGGGGCTGGAAAATGAAGAAAATACTGAAATTCATAAAGTGCGAAACTGTGCTTTGCATAGCATTTGTGCTGGCGGCGCTTTCGATGATAATAACCCCGCCGAGCGCGGAGTATTTGGGTTACATAGATTTTTCGGTGCTGGCGATTTTGTTTTGTTTAATGGTAACGGTTCAGGGCTTCGGGAAAACGGGACTTTTTGACTTTATCTCGTCAAAGCTCACCGCTCGTTTCAAAAACACGCGTACGCTCTCGGCAGCGCTTGTCGTACTGTGCTTTGTGATGTCGATGTTCATTACGAACGACGTGAGCCTTCTCACCTTTGTTCCGCTCACGCTTTTGCTGTTCAGGGACAGGGAAAAAGTGACAATCCGCTGTATTGTGCTGGAAACGGCAGCGGCAAATCTCGGTTCAATGGTAACCCCAATCGGCAACCCGCAAAACCTCTACATCTATTCCCACTACAACTACAATCCCGCAGATTTTTTCGCGGTAATGCTCCCGATAAGCGGCGTGAGCCTTGCGCTTATTTTAGCTTCGCTGATATTTATACCGTCGGAAAGCGTTGAAAAAAGCGAAAAATCCGCAAGCTTCAAACCCACACGGAATTTCTTCGTTTACGCGGTGATTTTTGCTGTTTGTATCGCAACGGTAGCGCGGGTTCTCGATTACCGGATAACGCTTGGTGTAACGCTTATAGCTGCGCTGATTTTTGACAGAAAAATTCTCGCGAAGCCCGATTACGCGCTGCTTTTAACGTTTGTTTGCTTTTTCGTTTTCGTGGGCAACATTTCGGCAGTGCCGCAGGTGCGTGAGTTCATAAGCTCGATTTTAAGCGGAAGGGAACTGCTTTTGGGGTGCGGACTGTCGCAGATAATCAGCAATGTTCCGTGCGCGATAATGCTCTCGGGCTTCACGGAAAACTCAAACGCGCTTCTCCTCGGGGTAAACATCGGCGGAATGGGCACGCTTATCGCATCACTTGCAAGTCTGATTTCGTTCAAGCTCTACGCGCGCTCGGAAAATGCCAAAAAAGGCAGATATTTCGCGGAGTTCACCGTATACAATTTCGCATTTTTGGCACTTTTGCTCGGGTTTGAGCTGCTGACGGGGCAAATAATTTATGGTCACCTCTAAAAACCTTGTTTGAGCAAAAATGTGCAATGCACATCATCTTTGTCGTCAAACCTCCTCGTAAGGCATCAAGCCTTACTTCGTCAGTTTTCCTAGAATCTGATGCGCCCTGCCCATTTTTGCTTTTCAAACCGGTTTTTAGAGGCTCCCTTAAAAATTACCAAAAAGCCGTGTTGATAAGCGGCTTTTTTTTATATATAATAATTGCAAAAATACTTGAAAAAAGTCGCGTTTTGTGGTAAACTTAATCTGTAGTATTTTTTTCTTTTGAAAGGAGTTTCTTATGTACAACGATTTGGTGGACACTATCGGATTTCTCGGCGGCTACGACAGCGAGGTAGCCGATGCAATGGGGCTGGAGCTGAAGCGCCAGAAGCGCAACCTCGAGCTGATTGCCAGCGAGAATATCGTATCTCCCGCGGTTATGGCGGCAATGGGCAGCGTTCTCACGAACAAATATGCCGAGGGTTATCCGGGGAAGCGCTATTACGGCGGCTGCGAGGACGTTGATATTGTCGAGAATATAGCGATTGAGCGTGCAAAGAAGCTGTTCGGCGCGAATTTTGCCAATGTACAGGCACACTCGGGCGCACAGGCAAACGAGGCGGTTTATCTTGCGCTTTTGAACCCCGGCGACACAGTTATGGGAATGAGCCTTGCTCACGGCGGTCACCTCACCCACGGTTCTCCCGTAAATATGTCCGGTAAAATGTACAACTTTGTTGCTTACGGCACGAACGATGACGGCTTTATCGACTACGAGGAGCTTTACAAGCAGGCAAACAAGTGCAAGCCCAAGCTCATTGTAGCGGGTGCGTCGGCTTATCCGAGAGCGATTGATTTCAAGAAGCTGTCGGCGATTGCAAGAGCTGTCGGCGCGTATCTTATGGTAGATATGGCGCACATCGCGGGACTTGTTGCCGCTGGACAGCACGAAAGCCCCGTTCCTTACGCAGATGTTGTTACCACGACCACTCACAAGACTCTTCGCGGCCCGCGCGGCGGTTTGATACTCACCAACAACGAGTACATTGCCAAGAAGATAAACTCCGCGATTTTCCCCGGACTTCAGGGCGGTCCTTTGATGCACGTTATTGCGGCAAAGGCTGTTTGCTTCGGCGAGGCGCTCAAGCCCGAGTTCAAGGCATACGGCGAGCAGATTGTCAAGAACGCAAAGGTTCTCGCAGACACGCTTCTCGAAAAGGGCTTCAACCTCGTTTCGGGCGGCACGGACAACCACCTTATGCTCGTTGACCTTCGTCCGTTTAACATCACCGGCAAGGAGCTTGAAACCAACCTTGACGCGGTTTATATCACGGTTAACAAGAACGCTATCCCGAACGACCCGCAGAAGCCCGCATACACAAGCGGCGTAAGAATAGGAACTCCCGCCGTTACCACACGCGGACTGAAGGAAGAGGATATGAAAGTAATCGGCGAGTGCATTTACCTTACCGCAAAGGATTTCAACGGTACTGCGGACAAGGTTCGCGAGATGGTAACCGAGCTTACGAAGAAATATCCGCTTTATGAATGAGGATAAAAAATGAAATATACGCGTGAATTGTTCACCGAGCGCTTCAACAAAGGCGAACGCTTTAAATATGTTTTCTTTTGGGGACACGGTAAAACGAGCGACAACGGTATTACAAAAACCTGCTTGAGCCAGTGGTATGACTGTCGGTTTACTGTTGACGGGGTTGAGTACCGCACAGCAGAGCAGTTTATGATGGCGCAGAAAGCGGTGTTGTTCGGCGATGAGAAAGTTCTGGCGGAGATTATGTCGGCGGGTCACCCGAAGGAATTCAAGGCTTTGGGGCGCAAGATTTCGGGCTTTAAGCAGGAGATTTGGGACAAAAATTGCTGCGATATAGTCATTCGTGGGAATGTTGCCAAATTTTCCCAAAATAATGAGCTTCGGGAATTTCTGCTGAACACGGGCACGCTGGTGCTTGTAGAGGCAAGCCCGTATGACAAAATCTGGGGCATCGGAATGGGCGCGGACGATACAAGATGTGAAAATCCGTCGCTTTGGAACGGCACCAATTTTCTCGGCTTTTGTCTGATGGAAGCGCGGGATATTATTCGGGAGCAGGGATAATTTAAATATTCCGAAAAGGAAGGGTAAACAGATGACAACTGTAAAAAATACGGAAGTTCTTTATCAGGAGTACAACGAGGTGGCTCCTATAGGATTGATTGCGATGCGCGGCACGGAGGAGCTTGCTGCGCGGATTAACGGTTATCTCACACGCTGGGCTGACAGAAACGGCAGACCGCAGCGTGAATTTATGATTGAGGCGGAGTGCCCGAGATTTTCTTCGGGTGACGCGAAAGGTCTTATCAAGAATACGGTTCGCGGCAAGGACTTGTTTATTTTGGTTGACGTGGGAAATTACAGCTGCACATATCAGCTCTTCGACAAGGAGAACTATATGTCGCCCGATGACCACTACGCTGATTTGAAGCGTATTATACAGGCGGCAAGCGGCAAGCCTCACAGAATAAACGTGATTATGCCGCTGCTTTACGGCGGTCGTCAGCACAGACGTTCCTACCGCGAGAGCTTGGACTGCGCGGTTATGCTTCAGGAGCTGCACGCAATGGGTGTTGCAAACGTAATAACCGTTGACGCCCACGACCCGCGCGTGTGCAACGCAGTGCCGCTGATGGGCTTTGACAACGTTATTCCGTCTTATCAGGTTTTGAAAACGATGTTCAAGGCGTTCCCCGACCTTGTTATCAACAAGGAGAATTTTATGGTAATCAGCCCCGACGAGGGTGCGCTGAACAGAAATATGTTCTACGCGTCGGTACTTGGTGTTGAGATGGGAATGTTCTACAAGCGCCGCGATTACTCGCAGATTGTAAACGGCAGAAACCCCATTGTTGCCCACGAATATCTCGGCTCTGACGTTGAGGGTAAGACAGTTTTCGTTGCCGATGATATTATTTCGAGCGGCGAGTCTATGCTTGACATCGCGAGAGAGGTTCACAAGCGCAAAGCAAAGCGTTTCTTCGCTTACGCAACCTACAGCATCTTCACAAATGGTCTTGAGCAGTTTGACAAGGCTTACGAAGAAGGTCTGCTTGACGCGGTATTTGGTACCAACCTTACATACCGCTCGCCCGAGCTCTTAAAGCGCGAGTGGTTCAAGGAGGTTGACGTTTCAAAGTATCTGGCGTATTTCATCGCGTCGCTTAACCACGACACTTCCGTAAGCGCTGTAATCGACCCGATTGAGAAGATAAACGCGCTTCTTCAGGAACACAGAGGATTGTAAAATGCCACTTGCGGATAAAATCCGTCCGAAAACACTTGATGATGTTGTCGGACAAACGCACCTTCTCGGCGAAGGCAAGCCGCTGCTGAAAATCATAAAGTCGGGGAAAATCCCGAATATGATTTTTTACGGACCGTCGGGAGTGGGGAAAACCACGATTGCGCGGATAATAGCCGAGTCGGCGAATATGCGGCTTCATAAGCTGAACGGCACGTCCGCGTCAACTGCGGATATCAAAGAAATTGTCGCGGAAATCGACACGTTTCTCGGCTCGAACGGGATTTTGCTTTACCTTGATGAAATTCAGTACCTCAACAAAAAGCAGCAGCAAAGTTTGCTTGAGTACATCGAAAACGGCTCGATAACCCTCATTGCTTCAACGACGGAAAACCCTTATTTTTACGTCTACAACGCTATTTTATCGCGTTCAACGGTGTTTGAGTTCAAGCCGGTTGAGCCGGAGGAACTGAAAAAGGCGGTAAAAAGAGGCTTCGCCGAAATCTCTGCGGAAATCGGCGAAGAGTTGAGTATTGAGGAGGAAGCTGTAGATTACATTTGTCACGGTGTGGGCGGCGATGTGAGGAAATGCCTGAACACCGTGGAGTTGTGCGCGGTTTCTGCTGATAACGGCAGGGTAACGCTCGAGCTTGCAAAGGAGCTCACCCAGCGCAGCAATATGCGTTACGACCGCGACGGCGACCAGCATTACGACCTTTTGTCGGCGCTGCAAAAGTCAATTCGCGGCTCCGATGAAAACGCGGCGCTTCACTACGCGGCAAGACTTATGGACGCGGGAGATATTATCTCGCTGTCGAGAAGATTGCTGGTAATTGCCGCAGAGGACGTTGGACTTGCGTATCCGTTGGCGATACCGATAGTAAAAGCCTGCGTTGACAGCGCGATGCAGCTGGGTTTGCCCGAGGCGAGAATACCGCTTGCGAACGCGATTGTGCTGCTGGCAACCTCACCGAAGTCAAACAGCGCTTACAAGGCGATAAACGCGGCTCTTGCGGACGTGCAGAACGGCGTGACGGGCGATTTCCCGCGTCATTTGCAGAACAAACACTGCGACGGCGAGGACGCTGTGGTTAAAGGGCAGCACTACCTTTACCCGCACGATTACCCAAATCATTACGTTAAGCAGCAGTATCTACCCGACTGTTTGAAGGACAAAATTTACTACGAGTTCGGCGACAACAAGATGGAAAACGCCGCGAAAGAGTATCGGAAAAAAATCAAGGGCGAGTAAAATCCGTTTCGATAATCTTCGAGCAGAGCGGGGAAGAGTAAACCCACTTGTCGATATGTCCCGAATTTATGAAATATTTTGGCTCATTGTTGTGAAACGCGGTATCCGAGGCGTTCACGATGATGAGCTTTATTTTCATCTTTTCGGGAATTATCGCCTTTATGTAAACGGACGCGCGCTGGTTGACGGAAACATCGGCTCGCGGCTCGGCAAGCCCCGCGAGATTTGGCGCGAGCTCAACGAAAATGCCGTACTCCTCAACCGAGCGGACAATTCCCGTTACCGTTTCGCCTTGCTCGAAAAGGGCGGCGTTTTCAGACCAAGTGCCGAGGAGCTCCTTGTGTGAAAGGCAAATTCGGTCACCGTCAAACGTTTTGACCACAGCCTTGATTTCCTGTCCAACGGAAAATCTGTCGGACGGGTGAGAGATGCGCGAAACCGAAATCAGGTCGATGGGAATAAGCGAGGGAATACCGCAGCCGATGTCGACGAAGCAGCCGAATTGTTCGAGATGCGTAACCTTTGCGGGAATGACATCGCCGGGTTTGAGACGGTCGAGATAGTTTTGTTTGCATTTTTGTTGAGCTTGACGACGAGAAAGCACAGCGTATTCCGAGCCGTTTTCATCAACAGCAAATCCGGTTACAACAAAACAAACGGGTTTGTTCACCCTTGAAATGAGAGCAATATCCTTGGTTGCTCCCTCGGAAATCCCGAGCGCACCCTCTTCGCGTGGGATAACGCCTTTCATACAGCCTAAACCAACGATAAGGTTGTGTTTGCTGTCGCAGACAAGGCAGGGCGCTTCGAGGATTTTTCCGGTGAGCTTGGCTTCATAAAGGAGCGAGCGCGTGGAAATGGTAACGATATTGTCATCAGTTGTGAGCAGATAACCTTCGGGCAAATAATCTTGCATTTTTGTACCTCCGAGAAGAATTTATGCACTAGCGTTTTATATTTAAATAAATATGAAACAAGTTGCTGTATTATGCAAGATAAAATTACATCAGCGGCGAAAACAGCTTCAGAACAACTCGGAGCGCACGGACAAAAATATTGACAGAGAGGCAGTCGTCGTAGGTTATTTCCTCGCACTCGTCGAGGGTTTTGAAGAAATCCCGCTTGATATCGGAAATGCAGTCTGTTTTGTACAGCCACGCGGCACATTCAAAGTGGAGATAAAAGCTGCGGTAATCGAGGTTGATTGTGCCGACAACAGCGGTTGTGTCGTCGCTGACAAAGCTCTTGGAGTGGATAAAACCGGGGACATACTCGTAGATTTTGACGCCAAGCGCTGTGAGCTTGCGGTAGTGAGCACGAGTAACCGCGTGGACATACCACTTGTCGGGAACGTGCGGCGTGATAATCCTCACGTCAACGCCGCTTTTTGCCGCGAGAGTGAGGGCGTTTTGCATTTCGTTGTCGATAACGAGGTAAGGGGAAGTGATATAGACGTACTTTTGCGCGTTGTTGATGATATTGAGGTAGACGTTTTCACCGACGGGTTCGTCGTCAAGCGGGCTGTCGGTGTACGGGATAACAAAGCCGTTTGCGCCGTTTTTCTCGGGAATTTGGGGAATTTGAAGATAACTCGGATAATCCGCCGGCTTTAAATCCGAGAGGTAGTTCCACATTGAGAGAAACATCACGGTAAAGCTCCGGACAGCCTGCCCTTTGAGCATCACAGCGGAGTCCTTCCAGTGACCGTGCTTTTCAAACTCGTTTATATATTCGTCCGCGAGGTTAATTCCGCCCGTAAAGGCGATTTTGTCGTCGATGATGAAGATTTTGCGGTGGTCGCGGTTGTTCATTTTCTTGGAGATAAACGGCTTGAATTTGTTGAACACGCGGCATTTTATCCCTTTCTGTTCAAGCACGCGGTCGTATTTTACGGGAAGCGTGAGCAAGCAGCCGATATCGTCGTAAATCACACGCACATCAACGCCTTGCTTTGCCTTTTTTTCGAGGATATCGAGAATTGAGTTCCACATTTTGCCTTCATCTATGATGAAATATTCGAGGTAGATGAACGTTCTTGCCTTTTCAAGTTCATCGAGAAGCGCCGCGAATTTGTCCTCACCGCTTGGCAAATACACGGATTTCGTGTTGTCATAAACCGCGCACCCGCCGAATTTTGTGAGATATTCAGCCTGTCTTGCTATAGGAAACGGCTCGGTTTCGGCGAGCTTTTTGATGATTTTCTCATTTTGCGAGAGGAGAAGGCGCTCGTGCTCGATGTAAGGGAACATTTTTTTGCGCAGACGGTTGCTTGAGCTGCTGTTCCCGAAAAAGATGTAGAACATCACCCCAAAAATCGGCAGCGCCATAATCACCAAAATCCAAGCGATTTTATAGCTCGGGTTGATATCCGAATTTATGATGAGCATTGACACGACAACTCCGAGCGCCTGAAAAATCAGATAAGACGCGTTGTAGCAAAAACCAAGCCCCAGACAAAGCGAGGCAAAATACCCCATCTGCACCGCAATCCCAAAAACGCAGACCGCGGTTCTGTTAAAGACCTTTTTTGCCAGCCTTTTAAGAATACTCATAAAATACCCCAAAAAAACAAAAATCCACTTATTTATTATATACATTTTCAGCAAAAAAAGTCAAAAAAAAGCCCCCAAAAGGGGACTGAAATTTTTATTCATTTGCGGCGGGAACAACGTAATAAATCCTCTCGTCGGGATTTGCGTAGTCCAGCTTTTCGCGGGCGATTTCTTCGATATATTCTTTCAAATTCGCGTCATTTTCGAGGTAGTTTGTAATCTGCGCGTTCTCCTCATTAACAGCATTTGTCTGATTAACGAGCTTGTTGTAGGTTTCGGTATCCTTCTGAATTTGCATCATATCGGAAATGAGCACATACACAACAAAAACCGCGACAACCAAAAGAGCTGCGCCGACAAGAAACCGAAAAAGACGGTGTTTTTTTGGACTATTGCAGACCTCTCCTGACATTTGCTTTGATGACATTATTTTCACCTTCCCCAATTTTATCTAATCTCTTTTCATTATACACTTTTTTACCTGTTGATTTCAAGTGCCTAGCGCGTTTTTCGGGCTGTTCGGAGAAATATTTGGAAACTCTCACAAATCCGAGCTTAACTTTCTGTACAATTCCAACAAACGTTTTTTGCATAAAACCGCCGATTTTCTTCAGCAGCCTCCCGATTGTCAGCCGCCAAGCAACCGATGCCGCGCTTTCGATGAGGTTAAGCAGGCGTCCGATTGTAACGATGTAGGTGAAAACACCTGCGCCGAAGCCGAAAATCGTGTACATTCTCACAAAGTTGCCCAAAACCGTCGAGAGCTTGACAACAGCGAACGCTGCCAGCACGAAGAAAACGATGTCGCACACGAAAACCGCAGCCTTAAAGCGCAAAATCAGCCTGATAATCCGCAGCACCTCGTAGACCAGCCCGAAAACCAGCCCCACGAAAAACGCTATCATAAAGCAATCGGGAATACTTACGTTCATTTTATCCTCCGTTTTTTGGCTTATCGAAACAGCTTTTTAATCGGGCCGTCCATCACGCTTTTTCGGCTGTACGAGCAAGATGAGATGCTTCCGGTCATAGAAAAATCGCCGGTTTCCGCGTCGAGAGCGGTGACGTGCAAATCCTCGCCCTTGATGACGAGCTCACCCATAATTGTCGAAAGCACGATGCGCGTTTCAGTAAAGCTGTCTATGTCCTTAACGCCTGACACGCGCAGTGATTTTCGGTTCTCCATAACAAGATTTTGCGGCGCGGAAATTGAATTATTCTGCATAAAAAACACCCCCGTCCTTATAACAAACCATTGTTGCTATAATATATTCGGCGGGGGAGAATAATATTCATTTTTGCGGTGAATTCAGACAACCTCGTACAGCGCGGCAGCCTCTTCTTTTTTGGTGAACTCCTTGATTTCGAGGACGCGAACTTTCAGCGGTTTTCCGATATTGATTTCGATAATATCGCCCGTTTTCACCTCGTAAGACGCACGCGCGGGCTTGCCGTTCACGGAAACCTTTTCTGCGTCGCAAGCCTCGTTGGCAACGGTTCTGCGCTTAATCAAGCGTGAAACCTTCAAAAATTTATCCAAACGCATAAATTTCTCCTTATAAGCTAAAAGCGGCGGAAAACCCGCCGCTTGAAACCTTCTTAAAAAGAATTACTTTTTCTTGCCCTTTGCCTTGGGAGCGGGAGCGCCTACAGCGTCCTTGAGAGCTCTGCCAGCCTTGAAAGCGGGAACCTTGGTAGCATCGATATTGATAGGCTCCTTGGTGCGGGGGTTGATACCCTTTCTTGCAGCACGCTCGCGAACCTCAAAAGTACCGAAACCAACCAGCTGAATGGACTCACCCTTTGCAAGAGTTTCAGTAACGGTCTCGATAACGCCTGCGATAGCCTTCTCGGTATCCTTCTTGGAAAGACCGGACTTTGCGGCAACCTCTGTTACTAATTCTGCTTTTGTCATGTTATTAAACCTCCAAAAATATTGTTTCTATAATCTAACGGTTATAAACCGTTGAGGACTTTGTCAAGCGCAAGTTTAAGCTCCTCGTCGGAGATATCGTCGAGGGATTTTCCGCTTGCAATGATTTCATTTTCGACAGCCCTAAAATTCATTATAAACCTATTTGTAGAATATGTCAAGGCTTTTTCGCTGTCTACTTTCAAAATTCTGTTCAAATTACAAAATTTCAGCAAAATTTTGCCCATAATCTGTTGATTTTGTTCAACATCACCCGAAAAATCGCAACAGCAAAGCTGCCGAATATCCTCAATGATACTTTCGGCGCAAGCTTTTGCGTCGTTTTCGGAAACACCTGCTCTTGCTGCGCGCTTGCAAACCTTTTCGCCTCGAAGAAGGGCGGGGAAGGTTTTGGGCACGCTCTCAAGCGTATCCGAGTAAGTATCCTGATGCTTTCCGGCTTTTTTCAATGCGTCCCAGTTTTTCAGAACCTCGTCTGCGTCCTTGACGGACACCTCACCGAAAACGTGAGGGTGGCGGTAAACGAGCTTTTGGCAGATACCGTCGCAAACGTCGTCAAAATCGAAATGCCCGCATTCTGCCTCAATCTCCGAATGAAAAACGACCTGCATCAGCAAATCGCCAAGCTCTTCCCGAAGCATATCGGGGCTGTTGGCGTCAATTCCCTCACAGACCTCATAGGTTTCCTCGATAAGGTCGGTGCGTATGGACTCATGCGTTTGAACCTTATCCCACGGGCAACCGTTTTCGGAGCGCAGAATTTTCATAATTTTCAGAAGGTCGGAAATGTCATAGCGACTTTTAAACTCGAAATCCATTTCCTAAACTCCTTTACAATCAAATTCGGCAAAAATCGAATAACCATCTACTATAATACCCTATTTTGCGTTATTTTTCAAGTGCTTTTTTAGATTTTTTTGCAATTTTTGTTTTTATTATGCCACTTGTACGAAAACAGCCTGTTAAAATCAGCAATATTGCATAAATCAAAGCGCCTGAAATCGTTGAAAAAATCACGTTTAGCGTGGAATTTATGTGATTTTGCAGCAGTTGGTGAACAAAGAAAGCGCCCGCTCCGCAACCGCACGCGCAGATAAACGGCGGGAAAACTGCCCCGAAAACGCCGATTTTGACGGGCAACGCTTTTTTCAGCATTATTGTTCCACCGATTGTCATTATAATGTACCCGATTACGCTGGATAGAGCCGCGCCCGCGATGTTAAGCGACGGGATTGAAATAAGCAGCGGATTGAGCACGAATTTCAGCACGATTGAACAGCTCATCAAAATCAACGGCACGCGAGCTTTTCCGATTGACTGAAAAATCCCGAAAAGTGCGGAAGACGCGGTCATAAAAATCCCGCCAAGGCAGAGTATCACAAACGAATCAAGGCATACGGAAACCTCGTCGGCGCGCGATTTGTACAGCATATTGAGGATAGGCGCGGCGAGGGCTGCCGCTCCCATACACGCGGGGCAGGCTATAAGCGCGCCTGCTCGCAGCTGCATACGGATTTTCCGCAAAAGCTGCGCGTTGTCCTTTATCTCCCACGCCGCGGCAATTTCGGGCGCAGCCGCTGTTGACGCCATTCCCGCAAACGACGGAATAAGCATAAACAGCGTCATCGCGATTCCCGTGTAGCTTCCGTACATAAAATTCGGCAAACCCTCAATTCCGCCGCAGCTTCCGAAGATATCGCCAAAAGCGTTGTTGTAGAACTCGGGATTTCGCGCGGCAGAGTACGAAAGCGTTCGCGTCACCGTGAGCAAATCCACGAACGAAACGCAGTTCACCACAAGCGCAGACGCGGCAATCGGCGCGATTTCCTTCAGCAGCGAAATGCAGATTTCCTTGCGGCTGTACTCGCAGCGTTTTGGCATAACAATGCGGTATTTCTTGCGTTTTTCGATGATTATCAACGTGATAAGTCCCGCAAGCTCGCTTAATGATACCGCAAGAACCGCTCCCGCAGCAGCGTAAGGCAGTGCCGCAGTATAAGCCTGTTCCTCGGTTGCACAAGCAATTCCGAAAACGTCAAGTCCGTTTGCAAAGCGGTTTTTCGAGTACATAATCACGGCGTAGGACAACCCCAACCCGAAAATTGCCCTTGAAACAGCCTCGCTTATAGCCGAAGCCGATGACGGAACAACGTCCGCAAGTCCCTCGCGATAACCTCTGAAAACACTTGCGATGCAGCATAGCATTACCGCGGGCGATATGCACAAAACGCACGCAAGGCTTTGCGGTGAGCAGGCTATGTACTCGGAAAACGGCTTTGCAAAAACGGCAACGCAAAGCGTCCCGAAAAGCCCGATTACCGCGAACATCAAAAGTGCGCATTTCCGAACGGCAGCGGCTCGGCAAAGGTTTCCCGAAGCGGAGCAGCGCGCGGTTGTGCGCATAATAACGGTCGGTATACCGGCAGCGGTTATCGCGAAAATCGGTGAGTACAGCCCGTAAGCCGATGAAAAATAACCCATTCCCGTGCCGCCGAGAAGGTTTGCGAGAGGTATCTTGAAAAGCGCCCCCACAACCTTCGTTATCGCCATTGAAACGAAAAGAATGGCGGTGTTTTTGATGAACTTTTTCTCGGTCATATTCTTTTCCTTTCCGCAGGATTTTTGTACAAGTATATTAGCGCGTCCGGCAATTTATGACGTAAAAACCGCCCCGGGCAGTTCCGAGGCGGCGTTGCTTTAGTACTTGCAATCTTGAATTTTCTCCTGATAGTAATTGAGCAGCTCGCCGAACCGCTGAAAATGCACGACCTCTCTTGCGCGAAGAAACTTGATAATCTCGTTGACATCGGGGTCATCGGAGAGGCGCAGAATGTTGTCGTAGGTTGCGCGCGCCTTTTGCTCGGCAGCCATATTTTCCACAAGGTCAGCTATGGGGTCAGCTTTTGACTGAAGATAAGCTGCGGTGAAGGGAACGCCGCCCGCGCTTGACGGGTAAATCGCGTTTCCGTGGTCAACGTAGCGGTCTGCTTGACCGTATTTGTCAAAGCTCTTTGCACCCTCGCCGTCGGTGAGCTGTCCGACAATGCTTCCAATCATTTCCAGATGCCCGAGTTCTTCGGTGCCGATATCCGTGAGAAGTGCTTTTCCGCGGTTATCGGGCATTGTAAAGCGCTGCGAGAGGTAACGCAGAGAAGCTCCGAGCTCACCGTCGGGCCCGCCGTATTGGCTGATAATAATACCGGCGAGCTTGGGGTTCTTGTTTTTAATGCAAATAGGAATTTGCGTTCTTTTTTCAAAAATAAACATAAGCCACCTCGATTTCTTAACTCAACGGCGGGAAGGTTCCGCATAACCAATCCCAGTCGCCGTCTTTGCCCGCGCTCATTGCCGTAAGCGGGTAAAAGCTGTCCTCAAACGCTGCCTTGCACGCCTTGTACTGCTTGACAGCCTCACGGAACATCTCAACAGCTCTTGTATCATCGGGGTGAGTGTCGAGGTAGAGCTTCAAATCCATCGCGAAAAACGACGCTTCGGCGATTGCCCGTAAAAGCTCGTCGCAGGCGGGAGAATTGCCGCTTGAACCGCTGTTTTCCATACGCTGTTGGGGAACGCGGTTGTTTTCGTTCATATTCCCGCGTTTGTTCATATAATTATTTCCCATTAAAAAGCCCCCTTTGATAATCTTCCATAGAAATATTAAGCTCGGGGAAAATTGTTCCCGCCTTCAGCGCTTTGGACGGTGAATAAACCTTTTCCATTCGCTGATTTGGAACATAAGCATAACCCGGACGTTTCGGGTTTTTCATCGGCTCCATAAAATCTTCCTTTCTTACAGATTTAGCGGTATAATTTCCGCTGTTTGATTATATGTTTTTTTTCGCAGTTTGGTGAGACTTGAGACAGCTCGCAGGATTATTCACTTATCTTGAAAAGGGGAATTTCACAAGAACAAAATCAATATTTGTGCAAAAAAATGGTATTTTCTTTGTCATAAATCTCTTGACATCGGTTTAATAAAGTGATATAATTAAGTTACAAAAATAGGGAATTGGAGGACATTTCTTATGAAGAATTTAAAGGTTTCAAAAAAACTTTTGCTTTCGTTCGGAATAATTGTTTTGACGACGATTGCTTTGGTTGCATTTGCAGCTATCGGTTTTGCGAGAGTATCGTCTGATATCGATTCTTTCAATACATCTTTTTTGTGTGTACAAAGAGTTGATAATATGAAAGAAACAATTCAGACTGCTGCAAAGGATATGATGCAAGCGGCTGTTGAATCCGATGAAACAAAGAAGCTGGAAAAGCTTACTTCTGCCGAAGAAGAACTTAATACTATTCTTTCAGCTGTTCAGGCAATGAATGAATTGTACGGCGGCAAATCAACCTCTCTTACCGAAGCCGAGAATTACATAAAGGCGTCTATGGAGGGATTTAAGAAGTTCTCCGAGCACTGCAAGGACCACGATGTGACCGGTGCTTATGTGTTCTATATGGACGAAGTATATCCGAATATGGTCTCTGCCAAAAACTCCATCGACGCAGTTCATGAAGCGGCACTTGCAGACGCGCAAAAGGTTTACGAGGACGGCACATCAACAAGTCTGACTTTGATGATAGTTGTATCTTCGCTGGGCGTTATTGCTACAATTTTCTCGATTATAATTGCGCTTTATCTCACAAAACAGCTTACTTCCGCTATCAAGGAGGTTCACGCTGCTGCGCAGAAGGTTTCCGAGGGTAATTTTGACGTGGAAATCAATTATGTTTCAAAAGACGAGCTTGGTCAGCTTGCCGATAATATGAGAACGCTTTGCGCAAGAACCAAAGCGGTTATCGACGATATCGACTACACCTTCGACGAGCTTTCCAAAGGCGACCTTGCAATTACAAACGACAATGCTTCCATTTATGTCGGCGCTTACAAGTCGATTTACGACAACAAGTGCGAGGTTGTTGACAAGCTGAACGAAATTCTGCTTAACATCAACCAGTCCGCGGAACAGGTTGCTTCGGGCTCCGAGCAGGTTTCTGCAGGTGCACAGGCACTTGCTTCCGGTGCAACCGAACAGGCTTCTTCTGTTGAAGAGCTTGCGGCGACAATTCAGATTATTGCCGGACAAATTAGTCAGAACGCTGACGCTGCGAAGGAAGCAAGCCTCAAGACCGACGAGGCAGGCAGCGCGATGAATTCCGCAAATGCGAAGATGAGCGAGCTTGTTAGCGCGATGGAGGAAATCAAGGAGCGCTCCAACCAAATCAGTCAGATTATCAAGACTATCGAGGATATTGCCTTCCAGACCAACATTCTGTCGCTTAATGCGGCGATTGAGGCTGCGCGCGCGGGAGAAGCAGGCAAGGGCTTTGCGGTTGTTGCCGATGAGGTAAGAAACCTCGCGTCCAAGTCTGCCGAGGCTGCCAACAACACAAACGAGCTTATCGAGAACACCGTGAGAGCGGTTGAACAGGGCAACGGGCTTGTCGGCGAGGTTGCCGTTATGATGGAGCAAGTTTCCACGTCTGCCGGCGAGGTTGCGAAGCTGAATGCGGGTATTTCCAGCGCTTCCGCAGAAGCTGCCGACTCGATTATCCAGATTAACACGGGCGTTGAGCAGATTTCAAACGTTGTTCAGACCAACTCTGCAACCGCAGAAGAGTCTGCTGCCGCTTCCGAGGAGCTTTCGGGACAGGCAGAAACGCTCAAGGGACTTATTGCCGAGTTCAAGCTCCGCGATGCATAATATTCCGATATTTGAATAAAATTAACGGGCGTATGCGAAAATCATACGCCCGTTTTTTAGTTGCAGACCTTCTCCAAATCCTCGCGAAGCTGCTTTATGATGCGCTTTTCGAGGCGGGAGATGTAGCTTTGCGAGATACCGATTTCATCGGCAACCTCTTTTTGCGTTTTTTCCTTGCAGCCGTTCAAGCCAAACCGCATTTCCATAATTTTCCGCTCGCGTTCACCGAGCCGATTTACCGCGTCGTGAAGAAGCTGCTTTTCAACCTCCTCCTCGATATGCGAGTTAACGCAGTCGTTTTCGGTGCCGAGAACGTCCGACAGGAGCAGCTCGTTTCCGTCCCAATCAACGTTCAGCGGCTCGTCAATGGACACGTCGTAGCGGTACTGACTGTACTTGCGCAGAAACATCAGAATTTCGTTCTCGATGCAGCGCGACGCGTAGGTTGCGAGCTTGATATTCTTGTCCTTGCTGAAGGTACTGACAGCTTTTATCAGACCGACCGTGCCGATTGAAACCAAGTCCTCGAGCCAAATTCCCGTGTTCTCAAACTTTTTGGCAATATAAACCACCAGCCGAAGATTATGTACAATAAGCGTATCGCGCGCCTTGTCGAAATCCGTGTCCATCAACCTGAAAGCAGCCTCTTCCTCCTCTTTGGTAAGCGGCGCGGGGAGCTGCTCCTGACCGCTGATGTAGTGAACGTAGTTTTCCGCGCGCTGCTTTAAAAGGCGCTGGGCGGCAGCCTTCAGTTGCTTTAACAATCGCTTTAACATTGCAATTCTCCTTTGTTTAATTTTTATGTAATAGGAATAATTTTTGGATTGAAAATGCAGTCAACATCGTCGCCGAGGTGCTCCTTGCTCACACCAACCAGCGCGTCTGCCTGTTTCCCGTCAACAACAACGCTCTGCGCCTTAAACACGGGGATAACCGAGCTGCTCGAAACGGTTCGGCAAGGGATAAGTCGGATTTTTTCGATGTTCTGATGTCCCGAGAGATACTCGATAATTTCATCGGGGAGCACCGCCGCCGTTTTCTCGAAATCGCAGACAATCACGGGCTTTCCCGTGAACACGTCCCGCACCTCGCAGCCCGTGTCGCAAAGCCCTCGAAGTGAGATTTCGGTGTTGTTCTGCGTAATTTTGACCGTGCAAATTCGCCGATTGTGCTTGTCTGACAGGAATTTTATCAGCTTCATCAGGAAATAAGCTCCCACGGTGAACGAAACCAGCGCTGCCATCGGAATGTTGAAGAAGCAGACGCCGTTGTTGAGGAGCATTCCGGCGGGTGAGAAAAATGTCCAGATTGCTGTCAAAATGCCGCCGAACAAAAATCCCGCAAGCAGAAAGAACAGCTCACAAATCAGAAAATCCTTGAACTTTTGCTTGCCGTAAACGATGAGCACCATCGCTGCACCCAGCAGAATTCTGTACGGATAAGTGATGTAAAAGGGAAGCGTCGGCGCGAGAATTATCAGCGAGCCGAGCGCGCCCAAAAGTGCCGCCCAAACGAGATTTTTTCGTGAAACACTTCGTCGGAGGAAGAGCGCCGATGTGCGAAGAAGAAAGTAGTTTATATACAGATTGAGAATTATCAGCGCGTCGATGTAGACAACCAAGCTCCTCACCTCGAAAAATTCGGATTTTCGCAAGGATTAGCTTGCACTATAATTATACAACTTATAGGCAGCAAAATATGTCGGTTTGGGTTGTCGAATGTGAGAATTTTCGGGCAAAAAAAATCCGCAGCGCCCGAAAGAAACCGTGTTCAATCGAAAGCGCCGCGGAGGCTGTTATTAACTTAATTTCTGCTGAATTCGGCAAGCTCGAGACCTTCGTTTTTGTCGAGCGCCCACTTGATGTTCCACTCGGAGGTGAAAATCAGGAGGTAGTTGCCGCGAACGTCTTGAATCAGCTTTGTATCGGACGTGAGAACCAGCTTTTTGAGCTCGTCCAAACCTCCGTCAAGGTGCTTTTGGCTGGTAATCCAGCGGATATATTCGTAGGACAAGTCCTCGCGGATAATATCAACATTGTACTCATTTTTGAGACGGTACTCGAGAACGTCAAACTGCAGCACGCCGACAACTCCCACGATAACCTCCTCAAAACCGCTTTGCGGCTCGGAGAAAATCTGAATTGCGCCTTCTTGGGCAATCTGCGTTGTACCTTTGATGAACTGCTTGCGTTTGAGGGTATCCTTTTGGCGAATACGCGAAAAATGCTCGGGAGCAAACGTCGGAATTCCCTCGAAAACAACCTTTTTCGACGGCGCGCAAATCGTGTCGCCGATTGAGAACACGCCCGGGTCAAACACGCCCATAATATCGCCCGCATAGGCTTCTTCGATAACCTCGCGCTCGTTTGCCATAATCTGCTGCGGCTGAGAAAGGCGCATTGTGCGATTGTTCTGAACGTGCAGAACTTCCATTTCCTTGTTAAACTTGCCGCTGACAATTCTCATAAAGGCAATTCTGTCGCGGTGAGCCTTGTTCATATTAGCTTGAATTTTGAAGATAAACGCGGAGAAGTTCTCGTCAAACGGGTCAACCAAGCCGCTTTCCGTGTTTCTTGGGAGCGGGGGAGGCGTCATTTTGAGGAAGTTCTCGAGGAACGGTTCAACGCCGAAATTCGTGAGCGCCGAACCGAAGAAAACGGGCGAGAGCTTTCCGTTATTGACAAGCTCGCTGTCGAACTCCTCGGAAGCACCGTCAAGCAGCTCCACGTCGTCCTTGAGCGTGTTGTAGTTGGACTGCCCGATAACATTTGCGAGATTTTCATCGTTCAGGTCAACCTCGGTTGCGGCAACCTCTTTGGTGCCGTAATTCATACCGTCGTTCATTTCAAACGAAATAATTCTGCGGTTCTCGCGGTCATAAACGCCCTTGAAATCCTTTCCCGAACCGATAGGCCAGTTCACGGGGTAAGTCTTGATACCAAGCTCGTTTTCAATTTCTTCGAGCAGGTCAAAGGGATTGCGCGACTCTCTATCCATTTTGTTGATGAACGTGAAAATCGGGATATTTCGCATAACGCAGACCTTGAACAGCTTTCGTGTCTGGTTCTCAACACCTTTTGCCGCGTCGATAACCATTACCGCCGAGTCTGCTGCCATAAGTGTTCTGTAGGTATCCTCGGAGAAGTCCTGATGTCCGGGGGTATCGAGAATGTTGATGCAGTAGCCGTTGTAGTTGAACTGCATAACGGACGAGGTTACGGAGATACCGCGCTGCTTTTCGATTTCCATCCAGTCGGAAACTGCGTGACGGGTATTTTTCTTGCCTTTAACCGCACCCGCCATTGCGATAGCTCCTCCGTAAAGGAGAAATTTCTCGGTGAGTGTGGTTTTGCCGGCATCGGGGTGGGAAATAATCGCAAAAGTGCGGCGGCGTTCAATTTCGTGTTTCAGGTCGGACATTTTCTTTCCTCTTTATTGATTTGTATTATTTACTTGTTCATCTTCAAGATGCTGTTCGTTGCTGTAGATTTTGTTGGCAACATCTTGCTTTGTCGGCGCTTCGATACCTCTCTTTTTGAGCGTGAGCATAAAGCCCATACCAACGATAATGGGGAGATAGAAGGTGAGAATTCTCCACAGCATTGTGGAAACGCCTATGTAGTCGCCGAACATATCCTTGAAAAATCCCGAATAGCCAAGCTCCGCTGCGCCCATAGCACCCGGAAGCGGCACAAACGAGGATATCATCAGCACGAACGCTTGATAAGAGATAACCTTCAAAAGACTCGCTCCCTCAAGCCCAAAGCCCTTGAACAGCACATAAGAAATGCTTAAATAAAGGGTGAGCTGCAAGAACGTGAAAATCACGGATTTGATGATAATCGGGACGTTCTTTTTCAGGAAGTTGAAGTTATCGTGGAGCTTGTTGATTTCGCGCGTGAGATAAACGCGGAATTTCATCGGGTGCTTTACTATTTTCATTTTAGCAAGCAGAGTGATAATTCCGTTCAGCACCTTTACGGTAACGTTTTTCCAAATAGCAATTCCGAGCAGGAAAATGATGACTAGCGTGTTGACGCCGAAGCCGATGAAAACGAACGGCATAAGTCCTTTGCTTGAAAGCTCATCGCCGAATTGCCTGAAACCGATGATAAGCGTGAATACAGAGTACAGGGTGAGGACAAACTGATATACGATGAATCTTGAAAGAAGCGCGGTAAGACCTGTTCCGAGCGGAACGCCCATTTTAACGAAGTAATACGCCTGCATAGGCTGACCGCCCGAAGCGGAAGGGGTGATGCAGTTGAAGTACTGCCCGATGATTGTATTTGTAAAGGTATCGCGAAAACGCATTTTCGGGTGAAGGCTCTTGAGGACAGTGTGAACGGTTGCCGACTCGCAGAGCCAATAGCCGAACATAAACAAAACGCAAATTACCAAATACAAGGGGTTAAGCGACTGGAGCGCAGCAAGGACTGCTTCAGGCTTATCAAAAACAAAGAGATACACCAGCATTACGACAAACGCAATTCCGCAGATTATCAGATTAACTTTATTTCCACCCTTTTTCTTTTCTTTCAAATTCATCATACCCCTTAAAAAACAATATTATTATAATTATAGAATACTTTTCCTTTGTTGTCAAGGGCTTTTCACAAACAAATTAACCAAAAATGCAAATTTTTCGGGATTTTTTTTATTTTAACTTGACAAATTGGGTATAAAGTGGTATAATAAATTGTTAAAATATAACGAAAGGGCTGAATTGAATTGTTTATGGAAAATGAATACCGAACCGCTTACTGCAACGGCTTCGGCGAAAATGACATAGGAAAAAAGGTACGCGCGGCGGGCTGGGTTGAGAATATCCGCGACCACGGCGGAATTATGTTCGTTGACCTTCGCGACCATTACGGCGTTGTGCAGGTTGTTTTTCACAACGAGAGCCTGCTTGAGGGCATTCATAAGGAGTGCGCCGTTTCTATCACGGGAACGGTTCTGAAGCGCGATGAGAGCACCTTTAACGATAAAATCGAAACCGGTACTATTGAAATAGAAGCGGAAGAGGTGAGAATACTCGGCAAGGTTACCGAGCAGCTTCCGTTTGAAATTCAGACTTCCCGCGAAACCCGCGAGGACGTTCGCTTGAAGTACCGTTATCTTGATTTGCGTAACAAGAAAATGCACGACAACATTGTTCTGCGCTCGAAGATAATCAGCTTTTTGCGCAACAAAATGCAGGAAATGGGCTTCCTTGAGCTTCAGACGCCCATTCTCTCGACATCTTCACCCGAGGGTGCGCGCGACTACCTGATTCCGAGCCGCAAGCATCACGGAAAATTCTACGCTCTGCCGCAGGCACCGCAGATTTTCAAGCAGATTTATATGGTATCGGGCTTTGACAAATATTTCCAGATTGCGCCGTGCTTCCGTGACGAGGACGCAAGAGCAGACCGCTCGCCCGGTGAGTTCTACCAGCTTGACTTTGAGATGAGCTTTGCTACACAAGAGGACGTTTTTGCGGTTGCCGAAGAGGTTTTGTCGGCAGTGTTCAAGGAGTTCTCGGATAAACAGGTAAGCTCTGCGCCGTTCAGAAGAATAACCTTCGCGGAGTCGATGCTGACCTACGGTACAGACAAGCCCGATTTGCGCAACCCGCTGGTTATCAAGGAGCTGTCGGATTTGTTTGTGGACAGCGATTTCAAGCCGTTCTGCAACAAAACGGTTCGCGGTATTCGCGTGCCGAAGATGGCTTCGCAAACCAAGAACTTCTTCAAGAATATGGAAGAATTCGCGGTAAACGAAGTCGGAATGAAGGGACTCGGCTACTTCAAGGTTGAAGAGGGCGAGGGCGATATGTTCAAGTACAACGGCCCGATTGACAAGTTCCTCAACGACGAGCAGAGAAAAGAGCTTGCAAAGCGCTGCGAGCTTGAGGTTGGCGATGTTCTGTATTTTATCGCAGATACGCCCAAAAACGCGCCCAAATTCGCGGGACAAATTCGCACCGAGGTTGCGAAGCGTATGAATTTGATTGACGAGAGCCGCTTTGAGCTGTGCTTTATCGTTGATTTCCCGATGTACGAGCTCGACGAGGAGACGGGAAAAATCATCTTCACGCACAACCCGTTCTCGATGCCGCAGGGCGGTCTGGACGCGCTTTTGAACAAAAATCCGCTTGATATTCTCGCGTATCAGTACGATATCGTCTGCAACGGCGTTGAGCTTTCGTCCGGCGCTGTCCGCAACCACGACCTTGATATTATGATTAAGGCGTTTGAGATTGCGGGTTACACCGAGGAAGATGTTGCGTCAAAATTCGGCGCGTTGTACAGCGCGTTCAAGTTCGGCGCACCGCCTCACGCTGGAATGGCGCCCGGCGTTGACCGTATGATAATGCTCCTCACCGGCGAGGACAGCATCCGCGAGGTTATCGCGTTCCCGCTCAACTCGAATGCGCAGGATTTGCTTCTCGGCGCACCGACCGAGGTTACCGAGCAGCAGCTCCGCGAGGTTCACATCAAGGTCAGAAAGCAGAACTAATTTATCTTTATGCGCATTTGGCTTTACCAAAAATGTAAATTGTTTCAGGCGTATCTTCTTATGAGGATACGCCTTTTTTATGAAATATGAAGGAGTAGTACGATAGACAAAAAGCATTGCCGATTGTTTTTTTGCTTAATGTTATACTTGACAAACTCGCATTTTGTATGTTATACTGTTTACGGTTAGTTTAAACTAATTGAAAGGAGATTTGAAAATGAGCGTAGTTTTAGTGGGCGGAAATGACCGAATGGCGACAATTTACAAGGATATCTGCGAGTTATATAAATGTAAGGCGAAGGTGTTCACGCAGATGCCGCCTGACTTTGAAAGCAAGCTGGGAACGCCCGACCTTATGGTGGTGTTCACGAACACTTGTTCGCATAAAATGGTGCATAGCGTGAATAATAAATCCCGTAAGCATAATATTCCCGTGGCAAGAGTTCATAATGCCAGTGTTGCCGCGCTGAAAAGCATTCTGGAGAAATATTGCGGATAAATTTTGCACGCGAGTTAGTAAAAACTAACCGAGCCGGAGGTTAAATATGTCTTATACGGAAAGAAAAAATTTTGGACATCTGCTTGCATATCACACTGCGCCAACTTTGTTGGGAATAAAGTGTGCAAGTCTGGTTTCGTTGTCGCGAACGGAATACGATGTAGATGAGAATTCCTGTTATTTCAACCGCAGAACCGCTGAAAAAGGTCTTAAAAGCCGTGTGATGTGCGGCAGCGGGGACAGAGTTTTGCTGCTTGTTTACAGTGAAATGCTGTTGAAAAAACGCCTGTCAGACAGCGAGGTGCGCAGGCTTTTGCAGCGTTTTGGATACGCCGATGACCTATCGCTGGAGGAATGTCTTGACCGCCTTTCGCAGAGGATACAGGACAGTGGTGAGTTCCCGCACGAAATAGGACTGTTTCTCAATTATCCCGTGGAGGACGTTGTGGGATTTATCCGCAACAAGGGCGGGAATTACAAGCTGTGCGGCTGCTGGAAGGTGTACGGCAGCGAGGAATCGGCTCGCAGAACCTTTGCAAATTACGATAAGTGCAGGAAATTCCTGTGCAATAAATTAAACGAAGGTGCTGATATCTATCAGGCTCTTAAAATATCATAAGGAGGAATTCTTGTGAAAACAGCTCATTGCTGTGCGGACAACACATTTGGTGGCGCAACTTTTCTCGACAGAAAAAGTATTTGGCATAATTTGTTATAGAATTATCCCTTGACTTTTTCGGAATTATGTGATAGAATATAACTTGGTTAGTTTGCTCTAACCGACATTTTTATATATAAGTTAGTATTATCTAACTTAACTTGAAAGAGGTTTCCCAATGATAAAGAAAAGATTGATAAGAATTGTACCGCAGTCAAAAAAATACATAGCGGCAAACGTGCTTTTTCAGCTTGTGGGGCTTGCGGCAAGCATTGTGGCGGTGTTTGCGGCAGCGTCGTATCTGCAAAAGTTGTGGCTTGGAACAGCTGACGGGAGGAGTTTGGCGGCGCTGATAATTTCGGTGCTGGCGGTGGCGGTGCGAGCGGTATGCCTTTATTTAAGCACGCGAATGAGCTTTTTGTCCTCAAAATCGGTTAAGCTCACCTTGCGGCAGATGATAACAGAAAAGCTGCTGCGGCTGGGCAGAGGCTTTTCGGCGCAGACGGCAAGCTCGGAGGTGGTGCAGCTCGCGGGAGAGGGCGTAGACCAGCT
Source organism: uncultured Ruminococcus sp. (assembly GCA_964551225.1). Lineage (GTDB taxonomy): Bacteria > Bacillota > Clostridia > Oscillospirales > Ruminococcaceae > CAG-115. The sequence continues at coordinate 54,982 of CAZKBF010000006.1, read as the reverse complement.
TGAAACCTACTTTGGTGCGTATTTGCCGCAGTTCTTCTATGCAATGGCAGCGCCGCTGTGCCTGTTCGCGGCAATGTGTTTCATCAGCGTTAAGGCGGCGGTTATATTGCTGGTGTGCGTGCCGCTGATACCTGTTTCCATCGTTGCTGTGCAGAAGATTGCAAAGCGACTGCTTTCGGCTTATTGGGGGCAGTACGCGAAGCTCGGCGACAGCTTCCTTGAGAGCTTGCAGGGACTTACCACGCTGAAAATCTACAACACCGACGACCGTATGCACGAGAAAATCAACGCCGAATCGGAGAATTTCCGCCGCATTACAATGAAGGTTCTGACAATGCAGCTTAACTCGGTCACCGTGATGGACATTTTCGCTTACGGCGGCGCTGCTGCGGGAATAATCATGGCTGCGCTGGAGTTTGCGGCGGGGAATATCGATTTGTTCGGCTGCGTGACGATAATTCTGCTTTCGGCGGAGTTTTTTCTGCCGATGAGAAAGCTGGGCTCGTTCTTCCATATTGCAATGAACGGTATGGCGGCAAGCGACAAGATTTTTGCTCTGCTTGACTTGCCCGAACCAACCCGCGGAACTCTCACCGCAGGAAAAGGCGGTATTGAAATACACGGTCTGCGGTACTCCTACACCGAGGAGCGGGAGGTGCTGCACGGGCTTGAGATGAGCTTCGGCGAGCACGGATTTTACGGCATTGTCGGGGAGAGCGGCTGCGGAAAAAGCACGGTCGCTGGCGTGTTGTCAGGCAAGAACCGCGGCTATCTCGGCAGCGTAAAAATCGGCGGCACGGAGCTGTCCGAGATATCGCCGGACAGCCTTATGCGCACGGTAACTCTTGTAAGCCACAACAGCTTCATTTTCAGCGGAACAGTTCGTGAAAACCTGCTTGCTGGGAAAACCGATGTTCCCGACGAGCGGCTTTGGGAAGCACTTGAACGTGTGCGGCTGGCGGATTTTTTCAAAGCGGAGGGCGGTCTTAACGCGCAGATTTCGGAGCGTGCCGCAAATCTGTCCGGCGGTCAGCGGCAGCGTCTTGCGCTTGCACGAGGGATTTTGTACGACAGCGCCGTGTACATTTTTGACGAGGCAACCTCGAATATTGACAGCGAAAGCGAGGAGTGCATTTTGACCGAAATACAGCGAATTGCGCAGGAAAAGTGCGTGATAATGATTTCTCACCGCCTTGCAAATGTCCATAATGCGGACAGAATTTATGTTCTGGAGAACGGTGTTGCTGCCGAAAACGGACAGCACGCGCAGATAATTGAAAACGGCGGACTGTACAGCCGTCTGCACAAGGCGCAAAGCGAGGTGGAGCAGCTTGGAGGTGCGGTATGAGAAGAAGCAAAATCAATATAATGTTACGGCTGGCGGGGCTTGCAAAGCCGCTGCTGCACATTATGATAATTGCGGTTACAATGGGCGTTGCGGGCTTTTTGTGCGCGGAGTTTATCACGATACTCGGCGGGTATGCGGTGCTGAATATTTTGGGATTTGAAACGGCGCTCACGCTGAACGGAATATGTATTCTGCTGGGTGTAATCGCGCTGCTGCGGGGTGTTTTGCACTACGCCGAGCAGTATTCAAATCACTACATAGCATTTCGTCTGCTGGCGATACTGCGGGACAAGATTTTCGGCAAGCTGCGCGAGCTCTGCCCTGCAAAGCTGGAGTGCCGCGACAGGGGCAGCCTTATTTCCGTGATAACCACCGATATCGAGCTGCTGGAGGTGTTCTATGCGCACACAATTTCTCCGATAATTATCGCCGTGATAATGTCGGCAATTATGGTTATTTTCATCGGCAGCTTTCATACAATTCTCGGGATAATTGCGGCAGCGGCGTACTTGTTTGTTGGAGCGGCTGTTCCGGTTATAATCTCCAAAAGCTGCGGGAGGAATGCCGAGGAATTTCGGCGGGAAAGCGGCAGACTGAACAGCTTTGTGCTGGAAAATCTTTACGGCATTTCGGAGGTAATTCAGTACGGTATGGGTGCTCGGCGAATTGCTGAAATGAAGCGCAGAACCGAGCGGCTGTCCGAAAACGAGCAAAGGCTGAAGCGCAGCGAGGGCGTAAATTCCGCGATAACAACGGCGGCAGTAGTGATTTTCCCGCTGATAATGCTGGCGGCAGCAGGAGCGCTGTATTTGTCGGGAGCAGTGGGCTTTGACGGGGTGATTATCCCGACGATTGCGATGTTTTCATCGTTTGGACCTGTTATAGCTTTGGCGAATCTCGGCGGCGGTTTGCAGCAGACATTTGCGGCAGCGGACAGGGTGTTGGATATTCTTGACGAGCAGCCCGATGTGCCCGAAATCAGCGGCGCTGCCGATGTGAAATTCAGCGGTGCAGCGGCGGAAAACGTCAAGTTCTCCTACGGCAGCGAGTTGGTTTTGGACGGAGTATCTGCAAAAATACCCGAACACGGCATTGTTGGAATTACCGGCAAAAGCGGCAGCGGAAAATCAACCTTGCTGCGTTTGTTTATGCGCTTTTGGGAGGCAAGCAGCGGCGGAGTATCCTTATCCGGGCAGGATATCTGTGAGATAAACACGCATTCTCTGCGTGTAAACGAGAGCCTTGTAAATCAGGACACCCACCTGTTCCACGACACCATTGAGGAAAATCTGCGGATAGCAAAGCCGAATGCTACGCAGCTTGAGATAGAAACAGCCTGCAAAAAGGCGGCGATACACGATTTTATCCTATCGCTTCCCGATGGCTACAAAACGCAGGTTGGGGAGCTTGGCGAGACGCTTTCGGGCGGTGAGCGGCAGCGGCTTGGAGTTGCAAGAGCGTTTTTGCATAACGCGCCATTTCTGCTTTTGGACGAGCCGACAAGCAATCTTGATGTGCTGAACGAGGCGATAATACTGAAATCGGTACTTGAAGAAAAGGACGAGCGCGCGGTAATGCTGGTGTCGCACAGAAGCTCGACAATGCGTATTGCCGACAAAACTTATTCGGTTGAAAGCGGGCGATTATCGTGAATACCGAGAAAAAACGTCTGCGCGAAAAGCAGATGGTGACGGAGATGATACGGCTGTACTGCCGCAAAAAGCACGGCGTTCGGGAGCTTTGCGCGGAGTGCAGCGCGCTTGCCGAATACGCCCGACAACGCAGCGACAAATGCCCGTTTATGGCGGCAAAGACATTTTGTGCAAATTGTCGGGTGCATTGCTACAAGCCTGAAATGCGGGAGAAAATCCGCATTGTGATGCGGTTTTCGGGACCTAGAATGATTTTCACACACCCGATTATTGCGATACGGCACGTTGTCGAAACAAAACGCGAAAAACGACGATTGGAGAAAAGCTATGAAGATTAAGAAGATTATTTACATAACAATAGGCTGCGTTGGATTGGGACTTGGCGCGTTGGGGGCAGTGCTGCCGCTGCTGCCGGCATTTCCGTTTCTGATGCTGGCGGCGGTGTGCTTCGGGAAAAGCTCGGAGCGGCTTCACAAATGGTTTGTCGGGACAAAGCTGTACAAAAACAATCTCGAAAGCTACGTCAAGGGCAGAGGCATGACGTGGAAAACAAAAATCCGCATTATGATTATCGTGACTGTCACAATGACTGTGGGATTTTTTATGATGAACGCCGTTCCCGCGGGGAGGATAATTTTGTGCGGAGTTTGGGTGTTCCATGTGCTGTATTTTGTGTTCAGAGTCAAGACAATCAAGTCCGGTCAAAATGATGATGTTGATGAATAACGGTTTGTGCGATTTGACGAGGTTAGTTCTGACTAATTGAGCAAAAGTGTGAAATATTAACAAAATTGAATTTTTGCTCGAGAAATTATTCAAAATCTCTTGACAAATCAATGAAAACGGAGTATTATATATTTGGTTAGTGAAAGCTAACCGATATATTTTGAACATAAGTTAGTTTTGTCTAACTTTTATAGTTGGAAGAAGGAGGAGCAATGATGCCGCTTACTTTAGCAAATCTCGGCGAGGAAAACATTATCAGAAAGGTCGGCGGGAGCGCGGACACGCGAAAGTTTTTGGAAAATCTCGGCTTCGTGGCGGGCGGCACGGTCACCGTCATCAGCGAGATTAGCGGAAATGTTATCGTGAATGTCAAGGAGTCGCGGGTTGCTGTTTCAAAGGAAATGGCGCAGAAAATTATGGTTTGAGGTGGTTTGATATGCGAAGTGTGGGTACGCAAACGATTGAAACCGAGAGGCTTTTGATGAGAAGATTTACTTTTTCGGACAGTTCGGATATGCTGAAATTTTGGATTGGAGATGAAAATATACAACATTCCTACGGCGAGCCGGTTTATTCGACAGAGAAAGAGGTGCACGAGCTTCTTGCCAAATACATATCTTCCTACGCAAGCAAGGATTATTACCGTTGGGCTGTGGTTGAGAAGAAGAGCGGCTGCTGCATCGGGCAGATTGCGTTCTTTTTGGTGGACTGCAAAAACCAATTTGCCGAGATTGAATATTGCATAGGCTCGGAATTTCAGCGCTGTGGATATGCAACGGAAGCCACAAAAGCGGTGGTTCGTTTCGGTTTTGAAGAAGCGGAGTTTCACAAAATTCAGATATGTCATAGGTCAAATAATCTTCCGTCGAAAAGAGTGATTGAAAAATGCGGCTTTACATACGAGGGCGCGCTTCGGGACTATTTTTTTATCGACGGACAGTATTATGACAGGCTCTACTATTCGATTTTGCGAGATGAATTCAAAAGGAGGAATGATTATGTCAACACTTAAAGAAGCAAAAATTGGTTCAACCGTCACCGTGAAAAAGCTGCACGGCGAGGGCGCGGTGCGGCGCAGAATTATGGATATGGGCATCACAAAGGGCGTTGAAATCAGCGTTCGCAAGGTTGCTCCGCTTGGCGACCCGATTGAAATAACGGTGCGCGGATATGAGCTTTCATTGAGAAAAGCGGACGCGGAAATGATTGAAACCGTTTAATTTTGTGCAGAAGTTAGTCTAATCTAACATCAAGAAAGGATTACAATTATGGGAATAAAAATCGCGCTTGCGGGAAATCCGAACGCAGGCAAAACCACGCTGTTTAACGCTTTGACCGGCTCAAATCAGTTTGTCGGAAACTGGCCCGGCGTTACCGTGGAGAAGAAAGAGGGCAGGCTGAAAGGGCATAAGGACGTGACGATAACCGACCTGCCCGGAATTTACTCGCTCTCGCCTTACACGCTGGAAGAAGTCGTTGCGCGTAATTATCTCATCGGCGAGCGTCCTGACGCAATTCTGAACATCATCGACGGCACAAATCTCGAGCGAAATCTTTATCTCACAACGCAGCTTGTGGAGCTTGGGATACCGGTTGTGTGCGCGGTGAATATGATGGACGTTGTGCGCAAAAACGGCGACAAAATCAATATTGAGCAGCTTTCCGAGGAGCTCGGCTGCAAGGTTGTCGAGATTTCCGCACTCAAAGGCACTGGAGTTTCCGAGGCAGCCGAAGCCGCTGTTGAAGCCGCAAAATCCAAAGTTCCCGCAGTGCCGAAGCACAAATTCTGCGGCTGCGTTGAACACGCAATCGCGCACATTGAGGAAGCCGTTTTGCACGACGCTCCCGAGGAGCAGCAGCGCTGGTTCGCGATAAAGCTGTTCGAGCGCGACGAAAAGGTGTACGAAGCGCTGAATATTTCCGAGGAGAAAAAGTCGCACATTGAAGCCGACATCGCTGCCTGCGAGCAGGAAATGGACGACGACAGCGAGAGCATAGTCACAAACGAGCGCTACATCTACATAGCTGGAATTATCAAGGGCTGCCTGAAAAAGAAACGCACGGGACTTACGGTTTCGGACAAAATTGACAAGGTTGTCACGAACCGAATTTTGGCGCTGCCGATTTTCGCCGTGATAATGTTTGTCGTGTATTTTGTTTCGGTGACAACCGTGGGAACTTGGGTTACCGACTGGACAAACGACGGGCTTTTCGGCGACGGTTTTCACCTGTTCAACATCGGCGCTGCGGAGTATGACAAAGCGGTTTCGGATTACGCGGAGGAACAGATTTTCACCGATGAAATTCTTGCGCTCGTGCAGTCTGCGGTGGACTCGGGAGCTGTTGGCGCGGAGGACATTCTCGGCGCTGTTGAAGAAGCGGACTACGGTGCGTTTGACGAGGCGCTCGGCTCTTACGCGGACAGCCTTGCAGAAAGCGGTTTCGATATTGCGGCACTTCTTGAAGAGCCTTTGGAGAAACTTCCCGCGCCCGAGAATTACGGCGTGTGGGTGCCGGGCATTCCCGTTTTGTTGACCAACGCGCTTGAGTCGGTGAACTGCGCGGAGTGGCTGCAAAGCCTCATTATTGACGGAATTGTCGCGGGCGTGGGCGCAGTTCTCGGATTTGTACCGCAGATGTTGGTGCTGTTTATCTTCCTCGCGTTCCTCGAGAGCTGCGGTTATATGGCAAGAATTGCGTTTGTTATGGACAGAATTTTCCGCAAATTCGGCTTATCGGGCAAGTCGTTTATACCGATGCTTATCGGCACCGGCTGCGGCGTGCCGGGAATTATGGCTTCTCGTACAATCGAGAACGAGCGTGACCGCCGAATGACGATAATGACGACAACCTTCATTCCGTGCGGCGCAAAAATGCCGATAATCGCGCTTATCGCGGGCGCGCTGTTCGGCAACGCGTGGTGGGTTGCGCCGAGCGCGTATTTCATCGGCGTTGCGGCGATTATCATCTCGGGAATTATCTTGAAAAAGACGAAAATGTTCGCCGGCGAACCCGCACCGTTTGTAATGGAACTGCCCGCGTATCACTTGCCGACAGTCGGCAACATTCTGCGTTCAATGTGGGAGCGCGGCTGGTCGTTCATCAAGAAAGCGGGAACGATTATCCTGCTGTCCTCGGTAATAATCTGGGCTGGCTCGGTGTTCGGAAATCTGCCCGACGGCGGCTTCGGTTTCAGCACGGAAATTGCGCTTTCCGACAGCGTTCTCGGCATCATCGGCGGGGCAATCTGCTGGATTTTCGCGCCGCTTGGCTTCGGCGAACCGACTGCGGCAATCGCAACAATAATGGGACTTGTCGCAAAGGAAGAAGTTGTCGGCGTATTCGGAGTGCTTGATTTTATGGGAATGTCTGCACTTGCGGGGTACTCGTTCCTTGTGTTCAACCTGCTTTGCGCGCCGTGCTTCGCGGCAATCGGTGCAATCAAGCGCGAGATGAACAGCGCGAAGTGGACGCTATTCGCAATCGGTTATCAGTGCCTGTTCGCGTATGCGGTTTCGCTGATGATTTATCAGTTCGGGCTGCTGTTCACGGGCGCAGTGAACGTAGTTGGACTTATCTTCGCGGTACTTGTGCTGGCGTTTATGGTGTTTATGTTGGCAAGACCGTATAAAGAAAGTTCAAAGCTCACCGAAAAAGTAAAGATTTAATCAATTAAGCCGCGCCCTTTGCGGAAAGCGGGCGCGGCGTTTTTTGAAAGGCGTAAATTATGTCAACTGTAATTATCTCACTCGTTTTAGCGGTTGTTCTGTTCCTTGTTGGCAGAAAAATTTACAAGGACAAACGCGCGGGAAAGTCGCTTTGTGGTGGCAAATGCTCTTGCTGTCCGAATGGGTGCGGCTGTCACAAGGATAACGCAAAATGAGCGAGCAACTTCAACTTACCTACGCGCAGAAAAAATACCTGTTTGCGATATACAAGCTCGGGCAGGGCGGCGGAGAGGTGAAGTCCTCGGAAGTGGCTAAAATTGTAGGTGTAAGCAAGGCAAGCACCGCGATAATGACTGAAAGACTTGTCGAAAGCGGCTTTATCGAAAAAGAGCCGTACGGGAGAATAAAACTAACCGAAATCGGCATCAAGGCGGCGAACCCGATATTCACAAACTGCGTGATTATCCGTGATTTTCTCGAAAACACCCTCGGTCTTGACGAAAAAACCGCCGACGAGGACGCGGTGCAGATATCCGTCCGCGCTTCCGAAAAGACCGTGAACCGGCTTTCCGAATACATTCTTGGGAGATGATGACTTGACTACGGCGATAATCATTGTGATGCTTGTCGGGGCGTGCGTTGTTGCGGTGAGAAGCTATGCTAAAAAGCTCTCCCGCGGCTGCTGCGGAGCGGGCGGCGATAAGGAGCAGAAAGTCACAAAAACCGCCGATTTGTCGGAGTTTCGATACAGTTATTCTGTGAAGATAAGCGGAATGTCCTGTAAAAACTGCGCGGTGCGTATCGCAAACGCGTTCAACCGGCAGGAGGGTATTTTCGCGCGGGTTGACTTCAAAAAAAGCACTGCCGAGGTTTTCACGAAAGAGCCGCTGCCCGAAATTGTTATTCGTCAAACAGTTGTCGGTTTGGGGTATTCGGTGGAGGAGATGAAGCAAAATGAGCTGTGAATGTGAGCTGAATTTAGAGTACCACGAGTTGGTGGACTGCATAACCTCCGCACTTGACGCCCGCGACCCCTATACGGGAAATCACTCGCGGCGGGTGAGCGATATGGCTTGTTTTCTGTGCGGGAAGCTGGGGCTGTCCGAAAACGAAACGCAGGAAATTCATATTGCGGGACATCTTCACGATATCGGAAAAATTGGCATTCCCGACCGTGTGCTGCTTAAAGCGGACAAGCTGAATGACGAGGAGTGGGCACTGATGAAACAGCACCCGCAGATTGGTGCGGAAATCTTGTCAAAATCGCAGCAGTTCACCCGAATTGCCGCGATAATTCTCCATCATCACGAGCGCTGGGACGGAAAAGGTTATCCATACGGTGCAAAGGGCGAGGAGATACCGCTTGGCGCGCGTATAATCGCGGTGTGCGATTCCATTGACGCTATGGCTTCGGCGAGAGCGTATAGAAAGGCGCTTCCTCTTGAGGTATGCCGTGCAGAGATTGAGCGTAATTCGGGACTTATGTATCAACCCGAAATTGCGCGAATAGCTCTCGAAAATTGGGCGGAGCTTACGGAAAATACCTTGAGGAATTTGCAGCAGCGGACACGATGGATTCCGGTTCGGTAAAGGTGGACGGAAAGGAGATATTCGGGCTGAAGCCGAACGCGCTTTCCGACTACCGCCGCGACAATCTCGGGTTTGTTTTTCAGTTCTATAACCTTGTCCCGCTGTATTACTTATGAAAATAGATATAAAATCAAAGCAAACTCTATTGACACCATATTAGCGTGATGATATAATAAAAATAGAGAATTTTTTCAGAAAGCTTGTCACTTTTGGCGGCTAAAAACTGTTATATTTAATAGAGTGATATTTAAGGAGAAGTTTATGAAAAAAGTTGCTTTATTGTTAATCTGCACAATGCTGCTTTGCTCTTGCGACAACAGTACGACACCCGCCTCAACTTCAGAAACGGAAGAAACTACCTCTTCTGTATCTGAAACAACAGCAGATTCAACGGCGGTTAAAACAACAACCACAACTGCCGCTACAACAACTACCGCCCCCGAAAATAAGCTCGAAACTCCGATACAAAGCGAATATATTGACGAAAACGGCTATCTTACAGAGGAATTTTCTAAACAGGTTCAGCTTTTCATAGAAAGCTATGTTGACCGCACGGCAAGCGGAGCTATTCTCACCCTACAGGATTTCGATTTTGACAATATACCCGAAATCGTATATACTGCCCACGACGGAGGACAGGGAGAACAGGAAAACAAGGTTTACAGAGTCGGTGATTTTCACTATTACGGCAGCTTCAACGGCTTCTGTCGGGACGGTTATACAAAGTTTTTCAACAAGTATGACGGAGTTATTATCCATAATTTCTGCGAGCATTCCAATCAGCTTCGCAGCGACCACTATACTCACGCAATAATTGAAAACGGAGAGCTTATTACCACTGAAATCGGCAGCTATGACGCAGTTATGCAAGAGGGACGGTTAAATGGCGAGGAAAAGATAAACGATGAGTTTTTTACGAAACGAGACAATATAATCCCGTCTCATACGGAAAGTATATTGGAAAATGAAGAATATAGCGTTACCATAAATGAACTTACGGACAGCTCCAATAAAATAGAGAATATTGTCGAGCTTTATAACAGCTACAAGAGAATTGAAAATACATATAAAGAGATATGCGCCGCTTCGGATTCAGACTTTTCCATAGATTTTTTGTGTATGGACGATTATGACGGCGACGGGAAGCCCGAAGCGTTTTTTCAATATGAGAAGCTGGGCTTTATAAACAGTAATTGCGAGGTTATCTATTTTGAAAACGGGTACGATTTTACAGAATATTACCCGACTTACCATGCTTATGGAGTCACAAAGCTATGGAATGATGTGATTGTGTTCAGCGGAATTGGCAACAGTGAGCCCTGCCTTGTTTTCACAGTCAGAAACGGCAAGCCGGAAGAGGTTAAGGAAATAAGTATGCAGGGAATGATGTTTAATTACAGCAAGTATGAAGTCGGACAATTTACCTTATGTCAATCTGCTTACGACGCCCCTTATCACACCTGGAAGCCTTACTTTTTCTATCGGGATTCAGAGGGTAATTTCAAAGAGTATGGCGCAATTTATGCAGACATTGACGAGTTTACAAAGGTGACGGGCGTTGACCCATACGAGGTAATCAAGACTCACTGTGCAGACGTGGTAAGGTACTATAAGGAAGATGTAATCGGCGATGAGATATTTCCTGTAAAGGTCGAGTCCATACTCTACCGTTCAAATGGCTGCTATCATATTAACTGGGGGCACAGCACGGAGGATATATTAAATCAAAATATAACCATAAAATGTTACGGCGACGGCAAATATGATGTTATATATGGTGATGGCGGAGTTTACACAACTGCTATCTGTCCCGATATTGCAGTTTATCCCGAGAAGCTTTCCTGCGATTGATGAAAAGGCTATGCCCTTGTAGAATGGGGCGGGATAGTTTGTATTTAATGCGAATATAAAAAGGAGCGCTACTGCTTTTTGGCGGTAACGCTCTTTGTCGTATATGGCTGCGCCTGTGGAATGAATATCGCGTTCCCGTGGTATTACTATGTGTTGATTTTCGCGGGAACTGACCGTTCATCAAACCGAAACGGTTGACGAAAAAAGCCCGAAACAACCGATTAAACGGTCATTTCGGACTTTTGCGGGATTTTTTTTTATTTTCAGCGTAGCCGATTTCTCTTCGGATAAGATTTTTCGGCTGTTTACCGTCAATAAAACGGTTGATGTTCTCGACGCAGATTTCGGCAATTTTTCGCTCGATAACAGGGGAGTGGTTGAAGGATTTTCCCGAAATGTGCGGAGTTATGAAAACGTTCGGCAAGCTCCAAAGCGGCGAGGTTTTCGGCAGGGGTTCTTCGCGGAAAACGTCGAGAATTGCCCCGAAAATCCGCTGTTCTTCGAGAGCCTCGGCGAGCGCATTTTCGTCAACCAGCGAGCCGCGCCCGACGTTTACGAACAGCGCGTTTTGCTTCATCAGCGCGATTTTTTTCTTGTCAAAAAGACCAACCGTAAGCGGAGTATCGGGCAGACAGCAGACAACCAAATCCGCTTTGGGAAGCTGTTCTTCGAGCATCTCAATCCCGTAAACCTCGTCGAAAAACTCGGTTGGACGTGGATTTTTTCGTATACCGACAACCCGCGCTCCAAAAGCACCGAGTTTTTTTGCCGTGAGAGAGCCGATATTCCCGCAGCCCAAAATCAGCGCGTTTTCACCGAAAATCGTGCGTTCCGAGCCCAAATCCAGCCAGCTTTTCTCGTTTTGCAGACTTTTGTAGTCGAAGAATTTTCGATACACCGCAAGCACCGCGCCGAGAATATACTCCGAGATAACTTCGCCGAACGCGCCCGTTACATTTGCGATAACAACGCCGTCCGAGACGCTTTTTTCGCGGCAGTATTTTTCTGCGCCCGCGAAACAAATCTGCAAGAATTTCAGCTCGGGAAAATCCACATTTTTCGGCAAATCCCCGACAAAAATCTCCGCTTCGGAAGCATTTTCGCAAAGCTCGCAGCCTTTGATAGAGTTCAGCAAAAACTCGCGGTTTTCCGCCGAAAACGGCGCTTCAATAAACAGCTTCATTGCGACTCCTCAAGCTTTGCGGCAACTTTAACTTTCTTTGGCTTCTGCATATGACGAACGACGCAGGAAATCGTGAAATTGACCGCGAAATACATCACGCACGCAAGTCCGCAAAGCACGAAAACATCGGACACATTCTGCGTGGAAAAGCCCGTGTAGCGCGGGGAAATCTGGATAAGCTGGAACGTTCTGCCCATAAGCTCCGCAACGGCGATGTTCGCGATGTAAGAGGTGTCCTTGACCGTTGTAATGACTTGGCTCAAGAGCGTGGGAACGATGTTCTTGAACGTCTGCGGAATGATGATGAAAAGCAAAGTCTGCGGGAGATTGAAGCCCTGCGAATACGCCGCTTCAAACTGACCTTTGGAGATTGAGTTCAAACCGCCGCGAACAATTTCCGCGATAACGGACGAGGTGAAAAGAACAAGCGCGATTATCGCCTTGAAAAGCACCGCCATTTCGGTTCTCGACAGCTCAAACAGCTTTGTGAATTCGGTCGGGAACTCGATTGAAGGGAAGAACACAAGCCCGATGAAAATCCACAGCATAAGCGGAGTGTTGCGGAAAATCTCGATGTACGCGATTGAGATGTACTTGAAAATTTTCGCTGCGCCCTTGTTGCAGTAATTGCGCACAAGAGCGAGGATTGTGCCGATAATTATGCCGAGAACAACCGCGAAAAATGCAATTCCGATTGTAAAGCCAAGTCCTTTGAGAATGTACAAAAGCACACTCCCGTTGGTTATCATTTTAAGGCTGCCCGTCAACGCGTCCATTGTTTTCGCCTCCTTTGTTCTCGATAATCATATCCAGCTCTGCGTCCGAAATATCGTCAGGCTTTTTGCGAACCTTAACCGTTGCCACATCGCGCAGCTTGAGCTTTTTCTCCCAGTGCGAAGCGAGCATTGACAGCGGGAAACAGATGATGAAGAAAATCACGCCGCCGATTATGTAGCCCTGTCCGGCAGCGGTGCCCGTGCCCTCGCCGACCGCAAAAGCGTTCGTGCGGGAAATCAGGTCAACCGCGCCGCCCGCGAGGAACATACAAGACGTGTTTTTGATGAGGTTCACGACTTGGTTCACCATCGGCGGAAGGATAATCTTAATCGTCTGCGGGAGAACAATGTAGAACATTGCCGCAATGTGCGTAAATCCCTGCGAATAAGCTGCCTCAAGCTGTCCTTTGGGAACAGCGGTAATTCCTGCACGGATAACCTCGGAGATGTAAGCGCCGTGGTAAATACCGAGCGCGATTATACCGCAAAGCAGTGCCGAAAAGCCTTCAATGCCCGAGAACACAACCGCGTAAAACAAAAACAGCGCTTGCAGCATAAGCGGCGTGTTTTGGATAAATTCAACGTAAATTCTCGCGATAACCCGCGGCAGTCTCGAACGGCTTGTTGACATCAATCCGAAAATGATGCCGAGAACCAGCGCTATCAGCAGTCCGAACAGCGCCATTAAAAGCGTTGAGAGCGTGCCGTCGATGAACGTTTGTCTGTGCGTCCACACAATCTCCCATTTTTCCGCGTCAAACATTTCCTCAACTCCCTTTATTTATAAGCTTCGGCGGCAGCTTTTTCGACTGCCGCCGAATATTTTTTAGGAAAACTTTGTAGGTCAAACAGCTTAAAATCAGTTCAAACCAAACTGTGCAATCAGCTTATCAATAGTTCCGTCGCCCTTCCACTTAACGATGAGTTCCTCAATCTTCGCGGAAAGAGCCGAACCCTTCTTGGTTGCTACGCCGTAATTCTGCGGTGCAAAGGTATCGGAGATGTAGTCGCGCTCATCGGTTTTGTAAGCGGCAAGAATTGACTTATCAACGCAGAAAGCGTCAACCGTACCGGCAGCCATTGCATTGGAAATAGCGGGGTAATCAGCGAACTGCTCAAACTTTGTGCCCTTCTCGCCAAACGAGGAGATATCGAAATCCTTCGAGCTCTCGGGTACTTTATAATCGCCGAGCAAGCCCTTTTCGCTCATTGCCTTTGCGAGGTTATAAGCGGAGGTTGAACCTGTGGAAACGCCGATTTTCTTGCCGACAAGACCGCTCAAATCCGTGATTCCGTCAGCCTTTTCAACGAGCACTGTTACCGCGTCGGTGAAGTAAGGAGTGGAGAAATCCCAGCTCTTCTTGCGCTCCTCGGTGATTGTAAAGGTAGCGAGAACGCAGTCCAAATCGCCCGAATCGAGCAGCTCGGTTCTTGTAGCAGCGGTTACTGCGGTGAACTCAACGCCGCTGTAGCCGAGCTCGGTTGCGAGCTTCTTGGCAAGCTCGATTTCAAGTCCCTGATACTCGTTTGTAACGGTATCCTTGAAGCCGAAGCCGATAACGTCGCTCTTTACGCCGACTTTGAGCGGTTCACTTTTCTGACCCGCGCAGCCCGTGCAGCAAACTGCCATAATTCCTGCAAAAGCAGCCGCCAAAATTCTCTTAAGTTTCATAATAGTTACCTCTCTTTTGTTTATTTCTTTATTTAATAAGCCGTTTTACCGGATTATTTTGCTCAAAAACGCCTTTGTGCGCTCGTTTGTGGGATTGGTGAAGAAGTGCTCGGGAGTACCTTCCTCGAGGATATTTCCTCCGTCAACAAAGATAATTCTGTCAGCAACCTCTCTTGCAAAGCCCATTTCGTGCGTTACGACAACCATTGTGAAATTTTTCTCGTGCGATAATTCAATCATAACATCGAGCACCTCCTGAACCATTTCGGGGTCGAGCGCGGAGGTTGGTTCATCGAAGAAAATCACGCGGTTTTGCATAGTGAGGGCACGCGCGATTGCAATTCTCTGCTGCTGACCGCCCGAAAGGGTAGTCGGGTAAACGTGCGCTTTTTCCTCAAGACCGACGCGCTTGAGATAGGTCATCGCGATGTCCTCTGCCTCTTTTTTGGGCACCTTTTTCAGCTTAATCGGCGCAAGCGTCAGGTTGTCGAGCACCGTCAAATGCGGGTACAGATTAAACTGCTGGAACACCATCGATGAGTGGATTTTGTTTATAAACGCGCGGCGTTTGTGGCTCATCAGGTGGTTGTGAATGTAAACTTTACCCGAGGTTGGTTCTTCGAGATAGTTCATACATCTAATTAGCGTGGATTTTCCCGAGCCGGACGGCCCGATAATAACCAGCTTTTCGCCCTCGGCAACGTGCAGGTTAATGCCCTTGAGCACCTCCAAATCACCGAAACTCTTGTGTACATCTTCTAGTCTAATCATAAATTCACACTCTCGCTTTCTGTTTGTATTATAACTCAAAATTTGCAAGTTGTCAAGATAAAACTTGCAAAATTATGCAAAAATATATCATTTCTGCATTTTTACCATAAATTTATGCAGGAGTCGAATTATGTTTGTGCAATTTACTGTTTTTCGAGAAAACCGTTGGTTCAAAGCCGGATTTCAGCGCTTTGACAACGCTGTTTACGTTATCATCAACGCGGATATCGCTCTCGGGGCGCGCTCCGACGGTGACGGAGCGCTCGGTTTTGATGTCATTTTCGAGATATTTCCGCATATTTTCACGGCAGGCGTTTTTGTTGAAAATCTTGATGTAGCTGTAGCCGGGGTAGTCGTAGGACTGGTAGCAGAGAATTTTCAGCTTCTCGTCAAAGCCTTTTTCGCGCAGCTTTTCGCGGAATTTTTGTATTTTCTCACTCTCGTCCAGCAGCATCAGATAAATTATCCCGTCATCGGCGTTCGGTTCACGTTTAATATAGTTTCGATACGGCGACTTACGCAAATCTTTGTACAATTTACGCTCGGCGGGATTTTCAAGTTCACCGTGATAGATAATCAAAATATCCCCGCAAAGCGCGTTGATAAAGCAGTTGAGCTGGTTCTCGGCGAAAAGTCTACGCAGCTCGGACACGGTTTCGTTCGAGATAACATAGGCTTTGAGGTAGGTTTTTTCCTTGATATCGTAAAGCGCCGCGCCGTCCATTACAATCACGGGCAGCTTTATCCGCACGTCCTCAAGCGGCTTCATAAGCGACGCGGGCGTGCGCATTGTGGCAATCGTGAGCTTCAGCCCGTCGTCGAGCATTCGGTTAATTTCCACCTTCGAGAACGGGGTGAGCTGCTCGCTGTACGGCGTGAGCATATCGTCAAGCTCCGCGATAAACAGCGTATTCTTGTCCTTTTTTCGCGGCAGCCTGACCGCGTTCATCAAAATGCCGATGACAATGCCGATAATCGTGTCAAGAACACGGTTCAGCACGAACATATACGGGTTGCTGTCGGTGATGTGGTTCACGGTAATGCTCAAAAACACCACACACGAGAAATAAGCCGCGCTTTGCTTGTGCAGAAGCAGCGTGACATAAATCACGGGAATTATCATCAGCGCGGTCAAAGCGTAGCCCGCGAGGGTGTTGTAGATGTTGAACGTGTAGATTTCGAGCAGTATTACAATCAACCCGAAAACTGCTCCGACAACCGTTCCCGTTGACCGCTGAACAGCCATTGAGAGCGTTTTTCCCGTGTACGGCTGAACGCACTGCAAAACCGCGAGCATCGAGTAAAATGGAATACCTTGCTGCCCGCGCAGAATGTACACAAGATAGCATAGGAAAACCCCCGCCGCCGATTTTAAAATTCTCGCTCCGATTGCCGGTATCTTTTTTGTCTTTTTCATAAAATCAACCTTCGTTAAAAAATAAAGGTGTCCCAAACGGAACACCTTTGTTGAATATATTATATAACGTTTCTTGCAAAATGTCAAGTGCTTTGCAAAAATTGCAATCAGTCTTTCTTTTCTTTGAGCAGGTCGCGGATTTCGGTGAGGAGAACCTCTTCCTTTGAAGGTGCGGGGGGAGCAGGCTTTTCCTCTTCCTTCTTTTTCTTGCCAAGTCCCATAAGCGTGTTCATTCCCTTAACCAAGAGGAAGAGAATAAGCGCCATAATGATGAAATTGATAACCGCGGACAGAAAAGCGCCGTAGTCGAATTTCACGCCGTTTATCTCGAAATAACCGCCTATGTACTTCAGTGCGCCGGTTTCGGGGTCTTTTTCAACACCGCCCGTGATAAGCGCGATAAGCGGGTTGATAAAGCTGTTTGTGAGCGCGGAAACGATTGCCTGAAAAGCGCCGCCGATGATAACGCCGACAGCCATACTCATAACGTTGCCCTTTAACGCGAACGTTTTGAATTCCTCAAAAAACTTTTTCATAAAAAACTTCCTTTCGATTTTTATTTCAAGAATATTTTAGCATAAAACGCGAATTTTGTCAAGTAAAATCTTGCAAATTTTTAGAGTAACCGCTTGAGATATTGCCCCGTGTAGGACTCGGGATTTGCGGCAATTTCCTCGGGAGTGCCTTTCGCGATAACCGTGCCGCCGCCGTCGCCGCCCTCTTTGCCCATATCAATGATATAATCTGCGCACTTTATCACATCAAGATTGTGCTCGATAACGAGAACCGTGTTTCCCGCGTCGGTGAGCCGCTGGAGGATATCGATGAGCTTCTTGACATCGGCGGAGTGCAGTCCCGTGGTCGGCTCGTCGAGAATATAAATCGTTTTGCCGGTGGAGCGTTTTGAAAGCTCGGTTGCGAGTTTAATTCTCTGCGCCTCTCCGCCCGAAAGGGTAGTGGAGCTCTGACCGATTTTGATATAGCCGAGACCGACTTCCTCGAGCGTTTTCAGCTTGTTGTAAATTCGCGGAATATTCTCGAAAAACTCGACTCCCTCGGAAACCGTCATTTCGAGAACATCGTAGATATTCTTGTCCTTATACTTGACTTCGAGCGTTTCGCGGTTATAGCGGTGACCTTTGCAGACCTCGCAGGGCACAAAAATATCCGGCAAGAAGTGCATTTCGATGCGCACAATTCCGTCACCCTCGCAAGCCTCGCAGCGCCCGCCCTTGACGTTGAACGAAAAGCGTCCTGCCGAATAACCGCGCGTTTTTGCGTCATTTGTTTTGGCGAACAGGTCGCGGATATCGGTGAAAACACCCGTGTAGGTTGCGGGATTTGAGCGCGGGGTTCTGCCGATGGGCGACTGGTCAATCATAATCACCTTGTCAAGATTTTCCAGCCCCTTCATATCCTTGAATTTGCCCGCGCGAACACGTCCTCGGTTGAGCTTGCCAAAGAGATTTTTGTAGATAATTTCGTTAACAAGCGAGCTTTTTCCGCTGCCCGAAACACCCGTAACGCAAGTGAAAATGCCAAGCGGCACGTTTACATCAATATTTTTGAGGTTGTTCTCGGCAGCGCCTGTTACCTCCAGCCATTTTCCCGTAAGCTCGCGGCGCTTTTCGGGAACGGCAATCTTCTTTTTGCCGCTCAAATATTGACCGGTGACGGATTCCTTGCACTTCAAAATGCCCGCAACATCGCCGCTGTACACGACATTTCCGCCGTGAACACCCGCCGCAGGCCCGATATCGACAATCCAGTCTGCCGCGCGCATTGTATCCTCATCGTGCTCGACAACAATCAGCGTGTTGCCCAAATCGCGAAGCTTTTTCAGCGTGGCAATCAGCTTGTCGTTGTCGCGCTGATGCAGCCCGATACTCGGCTCGTCGAGAATATACAAAACACCCGTGAGCGCGCTTCCTATCTGCGTTGCAAGGCGAATTCGCTGGCTTTCGCCGCCCGAAAGAGTTCCCGCCGAGCGCGATAAAGTGAGGTACTCCAAGCCAACCGAGCGCAAAAATCCCAGCCTTGATTTTATCTCTTTCAGGATTTGCCCCGCAATCATCATATCGCGCTTTGAAAGCTCAAGATTATCGACAAATTCGAGTGCTTTCACAACGGACATTTTGCAGAAATCCATAATATTTATACCGCCTACGGTGACGGAAAGCGCGGTGTCGTTCAAGCGCTCGCCGTGGCACTTCGGGCACTCGACATCGCTCATAAATTCCTCGAGCGCGTCGTGCGAATAAGAGCCGACGTTTTCCTTGTAGCGCCGTTCAAGGTTGTTGACAACGCCCTCAAAATCGGTGTAAAACTCGCCGCCGCCTTGCTTCTTGGAACGCTTCACGAGAATTTTCTCGCCTTTTGTGCCGTACAAAAGCTCATCGATTGCCTTTTCGGGCAGCTCGGACAAAGGCTGCTCGGGGGAACAGCCGTTTCTCTCGCAAATCGCGTCAAAATACATCGCGGCAATCGTGCCCTCGCCGTAAGACCAGCCGAAGCCCTTAATCGCGCCGTCTTTTATCGACAAGTCCATATTCGGCATAATCAGCAGCGGGTCAATTCTGCGGTAGACACCGAGTCCCGTGCACTCGGGGCAGGCGCCGAACGGGTTGTTGAACGAGAACATTCTCGGCACAAGCTCGTCCACGGAAACGCCGTGCTCGGGGCAGGAGTAGCTCTGCGAGAAGTGCAGCTCCTCGCCGTCGATAACGTCGATGTAAATCAGTCCGCCCGTGAGGTTGCCCGCCGTTTCGATACTCTCGGCAAGGCGTGATTTCAAGCCGTCTTTTATCACAAGGCGGTCTACGATAATCTCAATCGAGTGCTTGATGTTCTTTTCGAGCGAGATTTTCTCGGATAAATCGTAGGTTATTCCGTCAACACGAACACGCGCGAAGCCTGCTTTTCTCGCGCTCTCGAACTCCTTTTTGTGTTCACCCTTGCGCCCCCTGACAACCGGCGCGAGAACCTGAAACTTTGTCTTTTCGGGCAATTCGAGAACCTTGTCCACAATCTCGTCCACGGTCTGCTGACGGATTTCTCTGCCGCAGACAGGGCAGTGCGGAATACCTATTCTCGCGTACATAAGGCGCAGATAGTCGTAGATTTCGGTTACCGTACCAACCGTGGAGCGCGGGTTTTTCGAGGTTGTTTTCTGGTCGATGGATATAGCGGGGGAAAGCCCCTCGATGCTGTCAACATCGGGCTTTTCCATTTGCCCGAGGAACATTCTCGCGTAGCTTGAAAGGCTCTCCATATAGCGCCGCTGACCGTCCGCAAAAATCGTGTCGAACGCAAGCGAGCTTTTTCCCGAACCCGAAACGCCCGTGAGAACAACCAGCTTATCGCGCGGGATTGTGACGTCGATATTGTTGAGATTGTGCTCGCGCGCACCTTTTATAATAATTTTATCGTTAGCCAAAACAAATTTCCTCTCTGTTTACTCATAGTATTTGCCCATAAACAATATTTTGGCAAATGTCTTGTAATCAATACCTTTCCAGTCGATATCATTTCGCGGACACTCTGAAAAATCCATAATCCACGACGCACACGCTTCAAGAAAACGGTCAACTGTCAGAGCCTGCCACTCGTTTGGCTTGTCGCGGAAATTTTCGGCAAGTCCTCCGAGAAAGCTCAAAAAATCTTCTTTTGTGGCAATCTTGTTTATATCCGAAATATCCATTGTTTAATCTCCTCTGATTTCCTTGATTTTATCGCGCAGAAACGCAGCGTGCTCGAAGTCAAGGAGCTTTGCGGCTTTCTTCATTTCAGCGGTGTATTGAGCGATGAGCTGTTCGCGTTCACGCCGTGGGAGCTTCTTATAATCACTCTTTTTCATCTTCTTGGTTTCTTTCTTTGTGATTTCGAGAACATCGCGGATATCCTTGACAATGGTTTTCGGGACAATTCCGTGTTCCTCGTTGTATTTCTGTTGAATTTCACGGCGGCGCTGGGTTTCGGTGATAGCCGTTTCCATTGATTTCGTGACAACATCTGCGTACATTATAACCGTGCCCTCGGCATTACGCGCGGCGCGTCCGATTGTCTGAACAAGCGAAGTTTCCGAGCGGAGGAAGCCTTCCTTGTCCGCGTCGAGAATTGCCACAAGCGATACCTCGGGAATGTCCAAGCCCTCGCGGAGCAGGTTAATTCCGACAAGCACGTCAAATTCACCCTCGCGCAAGTCGCGGATTATCTCCATACGCTCCATCGTGTCGATATCGTGGTGCATATAGCGCACCTTTATTCCCGCTTTTTCGAGGAACTCGGTCAAGTCCTCTGCCATTTTCTTGGTGAGCGTGGTCACGAGAACGCGCTGATTTTTCGCTGTTCGCTGGTTGATTTCGGAAATCAAATCCTCGATTTGTCCCTCGGTTGGCTTGACGGTAATTTCGGGGTCAAGAAGCCCTGTCGGACGTATAATCTGTTCAACAATCTGCGTTGATTTCTCGCGTTCAAACTCACCGGGAGTTGCCGAAACGAAGACAATTTGGTTGAGTTTATCGTAAAATTCATCGAAATTCAGTGGGCGGTTGTCGTAAGCGCAGGGCAGCCTGAAGCCGTAGTCCACAAGATTTTTCTTTCGGGCAACATCGCCGCCGAACATTCCTCGAACCTGCGGTAAAGTAACGTGGCTCTCGTCAATCATCAGCAGAAAATCCTCGGGGAAGTGGTCGAGCAAGGTTATCGGTGTACTTCCCGGCGGTCTTCTCGCAAGAACGCGCGAGTAGTTTTCGACGCCCTTGCAGATGCCGATTTCGCGCAGCATTTCGATATCATAGCGCGTACGCTGTTCAATTCTCTGCGCCTCAATCAGCTTGTTATTGTCTTTGAAGAATTTCACGCGCTCCTCAAGCTCCTTTTCAAGCTCCGCGAGCGCCTCTTCTTTTTTGTCCTGCGCGATAATATAATGTGAAGCGGGGAAGATTATCTCGTAAGAAAGGGTTGCCTTTGTGTTGCCCGTGACAACCTCGAACTGCGAAATTCTCTCAATTTCATCGCCAAAAAATTCCACACGAATAGCGGTTTCGTTGGTGCTTCCCGCGGGGAAAATCTCGAGAGTGTCGCCCTTGACACGGAATTTGTTGCGGACAAAATTCAGCTCGTTGCGCTCGTACTGCATATCGACAAGCTTTCTTATTATCTCCTCGCGGGAGATTTCCATACCTTGACGAATGGAGAGCGTGTTGGCGCGGTAATCCTCAGGTGAACCGAGCGAGTAAATGCACGAAACACTTGCTACTATAATAACATCGCGGCGCTCGGCAAGCGAAGCGGTTGCGGAGTGACGCAAACGGTCGATTTCATCGTTTATCGAGCTGTCTTTTTCGATATAAGCGTCGGTTGAGGGAATGTACGCCTCGGGTTGATAGTAATCGTAGTAGCTCACGAAAAACTCCACGGCGTTGTTCGGGAAAAACTCGCGGAACTCCGAGCAAAGCTGCGCGGCAAGCGTTTTGTTGTGCGCGAGAACGAGCGTCGGCTTGTTGACATTCGCGATAATATTCGCCATCGTAAAGGTTTTTCCCGAGCCGGTTACACCGAGCAAGGTCTGTTCCTTGTCACCGCGCAAAACTCCCTTGGAAAGCGCAGCGATAGCCTCGGGCTGGTCGCCGGTGGGTTTATATTCGGAGTGCAGCTCAAATTTATCCATAAAATCACCTCATTTTGCAAAACCGTTCACTTATATTATACAAGTGAACGGCTGATTTGTCAATATGAAAATTAAAATTTATCCCCAATATTCGCTGAAAACCCCCGATGAGCGCATTGAACCTACGCTGTCGCCCGAGATAACTATGTGGTCGTTAAGCTCGATGTCAAGCTCCTTGAGAAGATTAACCAGCCGTCTTGTTGCGGAAACATCTGCGGAAGAAAAGTTCGCGGTGCCGACGGGGTGATTGTGAACGAGAACGATGTTGTTGCTTTTTCTTGAAATCGCCGCTCCGATAACGTTTTTCGCGTTAAAGCAAGACGAGTCGGGAGCACCCTCGGAGATTTTCTCCGAACCGATAAGAAAAAGCGACCTGTCTAGCAGAATAACGTAAGCTGACTCCTCGAGCGGATTTACGAACAGAGTTTTCGCGTATTCGGCGAGTTTTTCGGGGGAGTTCAGACGCTTCTTTTTATCGAGCGCCTCATCGCGGTATTTTGAAACAAATTCGCCCAGAAAACAAATAAAAGCGGCGGCATTTTCGCCTATACCGCTGATTGTCATTAAATCATCTTTTGACGCGCTCAAAACATTGGAAAGTGAACCGAATTTGTCAATGAGCTTGTGGCTGATTTCGTTGGTGTTGCACCGCGAGAAAATCGAATAGAGAAGGATTTCAAGAATTTCGTGTTCCTCGAAACAGCCTATGCCTTGCGCAAGAAACTTGTCAAGCATCCGTTTTCTGTGACCTTGATGAAGCTCGGATTTCTTGGACATAACCTGTTCTCCTCACATAATTTTTCCCGCTGAATTTACAAAAATGGAGAGCTTTTCGCTCTCCGAGAATATTTTTGGTACGCCCGATGCGATTCGAACGCACGACACATAGCGTCGGAGGCTATTGCTCTATCCAGCTGAGCTACGGGCGCTGATATTTTATCTTGCTGAAAAAAACTCCGAATCCTCGATAACAAGGATTCGGCGTTATGTTGGTGATCCACCCGGGAATCGAACCCGGGACACCCTGATTAAAAGTCAGGTGCTCTACCGCCTGAGCTAGTGGATCATAACTGCAACGTATCTATTATAGCAGATAACATCTGATTTGTCAAGTGTTTTTTGCAAAAAAATAAAATTTTTTACAAATATTTGAAAAAAGTTGTTAATCGTCTTGAAAAAATTCGGGAAAAGTGATATAATAAATATATGTATGCAGAAAAGATTGCAAAAGGAGGGTGATTGAATGGATATAAAGGTTGGAGATATACTTGTGATGAAGAAAAATCACCCTGTTTGCGGGAGTGTGCGAATGAAGGTTTTGCGCGCGGGAGCGGATTTCAGGCTTTGCTGTGAGGGGTGCGGGAGAGTTGTGATGACACCGCGTTCCAAGTGCGAGAAGAACATCAAGTCGATTATCCGCGACGAAAATCAATAATCGGAGAAAACTATGCGTGATAGAATACAAATGATAACAGCGCGGTACGATGAGATAAGCGCGAAGCTGTCCGACCCGAAGGTTGCCGCCGACAACAAGCTCTACGCGGAGCTTATGAAGGAATACAAGAACCTCACGCCGATTGTCGATATGTATAATAAGTACCAAAAGGCCGAAAAAACCTGCTTTGACGCGAAGGCACTTTTGGACGACAATTCGCTTGATGATGAGCTTCGGGAGCTTGCCGAGCTTGATTACATTGAAAACAAGGCGCTTATGGAAAAGTGCGACGAGGAGCTGAAAATTCTGCTTTTGCCGCGTGACCCCGACGATGACAAGAGCGTTATCGTTGAAATTCGCGCGGGCGCGGGCGGCGAAGAAGCGGCACTTTTTGCAAATTCGATGTTCAGAATGTACTCAATGTACGCGGCACGTCAGGGCTGGAAAATTGACGTTATGAGCGCAAATCCAACCGAGCTTGGCGGGTACAAGGAGATTTCGTTCGGCGTTGAGGGCGAGGGCGTGTATGCGAAACTGAAATACGAGAGCGGCGTGCACCGCGTACAGCGCGTTCCCGAAACCGAGTCGCAGGGACGTATCCAGACTTCGACGGTAACCGTGGCGGTTTTGCCCGAGGTCGAGGAAGTTGACGTGAACATAAATCCCGCAGATTTGACGGTACAGACGTTCCGTTCAAGCGGCGCGGGCGGTCAGCACATCAACAAAACCGAGTCTGCCGTGAGAATTATTCATCACCCGTCGGGAGTTGTTGTTGAATGTCAGGAAGAACGCTCGCAGATGAAGAATAAGGAAAAGGCGCTGAAAATGCTGTACAGCAGGCTTTACGAGGCGGAGAAAACCGCTCGCGACAACGCAATCGCCGAGGAGCGCCGCGGACAAGTGGGAACGGGTGACCGCTCCGAGCGGATTAGAACGTACAATTTCCCGCAGTCCCGCGTCACCGACCACCGAATTGGGCTTACGCTGTACAAGCTGGACGAGATGATGAACGGCGGCTGCGATGAGATTTTTGACGCGCTGCGGCTTGCCGAGAGAACGGCAATGCTTGCGAAAAACGAGAGTTGACGATGATAAAAGACAACGAAAAATCACGGCTTGACAGCTTTGAGAAAATGCTTTTGTCGGTTCGTGAACAATACGACGAAAAGTCGTGCAAACTAACCGAGCTGAAAAATGCAGGAAAAGAAAAAACGGCAACCTATCGCCAGCTTTTTGCCGAGAAAATGCAGTTCGGAAATATGCTTGCGATGTACAGACTGTACGGGCTGATTGAATGATTTGAGAAGGTGAAAAAATGCTCACGGAGCTTGAAAAATATTCCGAGGAAAGCGCTGAAAAAGCCGCGGAAATACTGAAAAACGGCGGGATTGTCGCAATTCCGACGGAAACAGTTTACGGGCTTGCGGCAAACGCTCTCGATGAAAACGCGGTTCGCAGCATTTTTGTAGCCAAGGGCAGACCGCAGGACAACCCGCTTATCGTTCACATAAGCAATTTTGAGATGATGAAGCCGCTTGTAACCGATATTCCCGAGCTTGCGAAACGGCTTGCGGAGCGGTTTTGGGCAGGACCGCTTACAATGATTTTCGATAAAACCGAGGTTGTTCCCGAGGCAACAAGCGGCGGTTTGTCAACCGTTGCCGTGAGAATGCCCGCGAACAAAGCTGCGCGTGAGATTATCGAGAAATGCGGATTTCCGCTTGCAGCGCCGTCTGCGAACACCTCGGGCAAGCCAAGTCCCACAACCGCCGTACACGTTTTCGAGGATATGAACGGGAAAATTCCGCTGATTATCGATGGCGGGGAGTGCTCGGTCGGCGTGGAGAGCACGGTTATCTGCTTCAGGAACGGGAAAATTCACATTCTTCGTCCCGGCGGTATCACGCGGGAAATGCTCGCGGAATTTGCCGAGGTTGAGGTGGACAAAGCGGTTGAAGCCGCGCCCAAAGCCGATGAAAAGGTGCTTTCGCCGGGAATGAAGTACAAGCATTATTCCCCGAAAGCGGAAGTTTTTATCGTAAACGCGCACGGCGATGATTTCAAGAATTTCTGTCAACAAAACTGCGGCGAGAAAACGATTTTTCTTGCGTGCGGTGAACGAGAGGGCTGTCTGAATTACGGCGAAACCTCTGAAATTCAGGCGCATCGGCTGTTCGCGCTGCTGCGGCACGCGGACGAAATCGGTGCGGAAAAGGTGTATGTTGAAATTCCGTCAAAGGACGGCGTGGGGCTTGCGGTGTACAACCGTTTGCTTCGAGCAGCCGCTTTCAGGATAATCGAAACCTCTTGACAAACGGGAAAAGTTGCGTTATACTTATATAAATATCGGCAGTTTAATTTGAA
This sequence comes from uncultured Ruminococcus sp., assembly GCA_964551225.1. Classification (GTDB taxonomy): domain Bacteria; phylum Bacillota; class Clostridia; order Oscillospirales; family Ruminococcaceae; genus CAG-115. The sequence goes on along the minus strand of CAZKBF010000006.1, from coordinate 28,858 downwards.
CGGCGTGGTGTATAATTATGGAAAATCCGCAGAAAATCAGAATAATCGGTCTCACGGGGCAAAGCGGCGCGGGTAAATCAACCGTGCGCGGTGTTTTTGAGGAAAACGGTTTTGCGGTTATCGACTGCGATGAGGTTGCGCGGAAAATCGCGTCAAAGAGCGCTTTTCTGAACGAGGTTTCCGAGCGCTTCGGCAGGGATATTCTGAACTCCGACGGCACTCTTGACCGCATGAAAACTGCGGCGATGATTTACAACGACAAGGCGAAATACGCCGAATACTGCGGAATAATTTTTCCCTATATAACCTACGATATTATGCGGCAAATCGAGCGTTCCGACAAAGATGTTCTGCTTGACGCGCCGACGCTTTTTGAAGCGGGAATTGACGGGTTTTGTACGGAAATAATAAGCGTTGTTGCCGATATCGTGCTTTGCGCCGAGAGAATTTCAAAGCGCGATAAAATCACTCTCGAAAAGGCAAGAGAACGGCTTTCTTCGCAGCACGGAGCTGATTTTTTTAAGGAACACTCGGATTTTGTTATCGAAAACAACGGCTCGGAAAAGGAGCTTTACGATAAAGCGCAGGCGATTATCGGCAAAATGAAAGGCAAATAATGGTTTATAAAAAGCGAAATAAAACACACGCGGGTTTAATCGCGGCGATAATTATTGTCGCGGCGGCGCTTGTCGGAGTCGGGGTTTACTTCGGTTATCGGCAATATATTATCGAAACGCACCCGCTGAAATATCAGACTTATGTTGAAAAATACTCTGCGCAGAACGGACTTGACAAGTATCTGGTTTACGCGGTTATCAAGACCGAGAGCGGTTTCAAGACCGACGCGCTTTCAAACGTCGGTGCGCGCGGGCTTATGCAGATTATGGAAGAAACCTTTGATTGGATAAAATACAAGCGCGATGATGACGACGCGGTTTATTCTGATATGTATAACGCGCAGAAAAACATCGACTACGGCTGCTGGCTTTTGGGGTATTTATACGATGAATTCGGGACAATCGAAGCGACTGCCGCGGCTTATCACGCGGGACGAGGTACTGTAAACGAGTGGCTTTCCGACAGGCGTTATTCACCGGACGGAGTTCACCTTGAGACAATCCCGACGCCCGATACCGCGCATTATGTCGATAAAATCACAAATGCTTTGAAAACGTACAAAAAGCTGTACGATAACGACAAAAATTAAAAGAAAGGACAATCGAAATGGCAAAGAAAGAAACCGAAAATGAAGCAAAACAGCTCAAGGAAAAGCTCTTTATGCAGAAAAAGAACGCTTTTCTTCGTATGAGCGACAGCGAAATCAAGAAATGTGACAAATTCTGCGAGGGTTACAAGCGTTTTCTTGACGAGGCGAAAACCGAGCGTGAGGCTGCGGGCTATATCGAGCGCGAGGCAAAAGCTGCGGGTTTTGTGAAATTCGACAAGAAAAAGAAGTACAAGGCGGGCGACAAGGTTTACCTTATCAATCGTGAAAAATCGGCTATTCTCGCGGTAATCGGCTCGGAGCCTATCGAAAAAGGCGTGAACCTTCTTGCCGCGCACATCGACTCACCGCGTCTTGATATGAAGCAGAACCCGCTTGTTGAAAAGGACGAGGTTGGCTATTTCAAGTCGCACTATTACGGCGGAATAAAAAAATATCAGTGGACAACCGTTCCGATGTCGCTGCACGGAGTTATCGTAAAAGCAGACGGCTCGAAAATCACCGTCAATGTCGGCGAGGACGACAACGACCCTGTTTTCTGCGTATCGGATTTGCTCCCGCATCTTGCTTCCGCGCAGATGAAGCGCCCCGCAACCGAGATTATCAAGGGCGAGGAGCTTAATCTTATCATCGGTTCGCGTCCGTTTAAGGACGACGAGGTTTCCGAGAAAGTCAAGCTCAATTTGCTTGCAATTCTCAACAAAAAGTACGGCATAACCGAAGCTGATTTCCTCTCGGCAGAGCTTGAGGCTGTACCCGCATTCAAGGCGCGTGATATCGGCTTTGACAGAAGTCTTGTCGGTGCATACGGTCAGGACGACAGAGTTTGCGCGTATACAGAACTTATGGCGGTTCTCGAAGCGAAATCCCCGAAAAAGACCGTTGTAGCTATCCTCACCGACAAGGAGGAAACCGGCTCCGACGGAAACACGGGACTTCAGTCCGCTTATCTGAAGTATTTTATCGCGGATTTGGCGGCAATTTTTGGTGTAAGAGGACGCGAGGTTCTCTCGAACTCAAAGTGCCTTTCCGCCGATGTAAACGCGGCTTTTGACCCGACCTTTGCGGACGCGTTTGATAAGACAAATTCCTGCGTTCTCAACGGCGGCGTGTGCGTGACAAAGTACACCGGCTCGAGAGGAAAAAGCGGCACTTCCGATGCTTCTGCGGAATTTGTCGGCGAAATTCGTGCAATTCTCGACAAGAACGAGGTTATCTGGCAGACAGGCGAGCTTGGAAAGGTTGATATAGGCGGCGGCGGAACGGTTGCCAAATATATCGCAAACCTTGATGTGGACACGATTGACGTGGGAGTTCCCGTTATGTCGATGCACGCGCCGTTTGAAATTACGGCAAAAACCGACGTTTATGCCGCTTATAAGGCATTTGAGGCGTTTATAAACTCATAATTCGGACAAATCTATTCACTTTACACCAACTTCCCGCATATTATAATCGGGGGAGTGGTGAATATGGCGCGTACCTTTTTCAGAAAGCTCGGAATGAAGCTGATTGCCGTGGGAATGGTTTTGACGGGACTGCTTGTCATAATGGACTTGAGTTTTCGCCCGATAATCGAAACGGTGAACGCTTACGAGTGCCACGAAATGGTAAGCCGTGTGATAAACGACGCGGTTTTAGCCGAGCTTGAAAACGAGGACGCGGATTATTCAAAGCTGGTTAATCTAACCACAAACGCTGACGGCGAGGTTATCTCGCTTGAAAGCAATGTGATGAACATTAACAAGCTCAAAACCCGCATTGCACAGCGGCTTGAGCGTGAAATCGAGCGGCTTTCGGAGATTGAAATTCAAATCCCTATTGGAACGCTTCTCGGTATTCAGCTTCTCCACGGAAAAGGTTTCAGCGTGGGAATGACGGTTCAGCCGATGGGCTTTGCAACAGCATCGATTATCAGCGAGTTTTCCGAGGCGGGCTTAAATCAGACGCTTCATCGGATTGTGATTGAGATAAACGCTGATGTTGACGCGATAATTCCGGGCTTCTCGACAAGAGTTCCCGTGAAAACAACGATTGTTGCCGCGGAAACGGTGATAGTCGGAAGAGTTCCGAACGCGTACACACACGTTGTGGCTTCCGAATCGCTTGACGGTTACCTCAACGACTACGGCGCGACAGAATGAAATCGGAGATGATAAAATGGATATAAATGAAGCGAAAAAGCGTGTTGAACAGCTCACCGAAAAGCTTGAAAAGGCAAACCGCGATTACTACGACCTCGACAGCCCGACGCTTGAGGACGATGAATACGACGCTCTTATGCGTGAGTTGAGAGGGCTTGAAAGCGAGTTTCCCGAGCTTTTGAGCGAGAGCTCGCCGTCGCAGAGAGTCGGCGGTACAGCCGCGACAACCTTTGAAAAAGTACCTCATGCGGTTCAGATGGCGAGCCTTCAGGACGTTTTCAGCGCCGATGAGGTGAGAGATTTCTTTGAGCGCGTTCAAAAGCAGGGTGCCGAGGAGTTTACCGTTGAGCCGAAAATCGACGGGCTATCGGTGTCGCTCGAATATGAAAACGGCGTTTTTGTGCGCGGTTCAACGAGAGGCGACGGATTTGTCGGTGAGGACATCACCGCAAACCTCAAAACAATCCGCGCTATCCCGCTTAAATTGAAAGAGGAAATTCCGCTTTTGGAGGTTCGTGGCGAGGTTTATATGCCGAAGCAGAGCTTTGCAAAATTGTGCGAAATTCAGGAGAAAAACGGCGATCCGCTTCCGAAAAATCCACGAAACGCAGCTGCGGGTTCTCTTCGTCAAAAGGACAGCAAAATCACCGCCGAGCGCGCTCTCGACATATTTTGCTTCAATATTCAGCGTGTTGAAGGGAAAGAGTTCGGCTCACATTCCGAAAGCCTTGAATATCTGAAAGAGCAAGGTTTTAAGATAATTCCCGATTACCGCGTCTGTAAAACTTTCAACGAAATCCGCGCGAGAATTGAAGAAATCGGGCAAATGCGGACATCGCTTCCGTTTGATATCGATGGCGCGGTTGTCAAGGTCAACAATCTTCGTTTGAGGGAAGAAATCGGCGCTACGGTTAAAGTACCGAAGTGGGCGGTTGCTTTCAAATACCCGCCCGAGGAAAAGGAAACCACGCTCAACGATATTGAAATAAACGTAGGCAGAACAGGCGCGCTTACGCCGGTTGCGGTTTTTGACCCCGTTCAGCTTGCGGGAACAACCGTTTCGCGAGCGGTTTTGCACAATCAGGATTACATCGCCGAAAAGGAAATCCGCATAGGCGACAGAATTGTTGTGAGAAAAGCGGGGGATATAATTCCCGAGGTTGTGCGGAGTGTTTCGCACGCGGAAAACTCCGAGCCGTTTTTCATTCCGAGCAAGTGTCCCGTGTGCGGTGCGGAGGCGGTTCGCGATGAGGACGAGGCTGTTGTGAGATGTCAGAACATAGACTGTCCCGCGCAGCTTTTGCGTTCAATCGAGCACTTTGCCTCGCGCGGTGCAATGAACATCGAAGGTCTTGGCGAAGCAGTTGTCAAGCAGCTTGTTGACGCGGGACTTGTGAAAACGGTTGCGGATTTGTACACGCTGAATTTGCAGGACTTGACCGCGCTCGAGCATTTCGGCAAAAAGTCCGCCGAGAATCTGCTCAATTCAATCGAAAATTCCAAGAAAAACAACCTATCAAGGCTGATTTTTGCGCTTGGAATTAAAGGTATCGGCAGCAGCGCGGCAAAGCTGCTTTGTGAAAAATTCGGCGATATGGACAGCATTATGGCGGCAACGGAAGAGGAAATCGTTGAAATCGAGAAATTCGGCGATATTCTCGCAAAATCCGTGTACAAATCAATGCGCGAGCCGCATAGAATAGAGCTTATCTCCCGACTAAAAGAGCTCGGGTTGAATATGACCTACGAAAGCACGAAAACCTCGGACAAGTTCGCGGGACTGACTTTCGTTTTGACGGGAACTCTCCCCACGCTTAAACGTGAACAGGCAAAGGAAATTATCGAAAAGCTCGGTGGAAAATGCTCGGGCTCGGTTTCCAAAAAGACAAGCTATGTTCTCGCGGGAGAAGAGGCTGGCTCAAAGCTCGACAAGGCAAACGAGCTTGGTATTACGGTTATAAATGAAGAACAATTCATTAAAATGACAGAAAATCAGGAGGAATAAAAATGGGAATGACAATGACGCAGAAAATTCTGGCAAAGCACGCGGGACTGGATTCCGTTGTCGAGGGACAGCTGATTAAAGCAAAGCTGGATATGGTTCTCGGAAACGATATCACAAGCCCTGTTGCCATCAACGAGTTCAACAAGAACGGCTTTACGGGAGTTTTCGACAAATCGAAGATTTCGCTGGTTATGGACCACTTCACGCCGAACAAGGATATCAAGGCGGCAATCCAGTGCCAGCAGTGCCGCAATTTCGCGGATAAGTATGATATCGAGAATTTTTACGATGTCGGAAATGTAGGTATCGAGCACGCGCTGCTCCCCGAAAAAGGCTTGGTTATCGCGGGCGACTGCGTAATCGGCGCGGACAGCCACACTTGTACATACGGCGCACTCGGCGCTTTCTCAACAGGCGTTGGTTCAACCGATATGGCTGCCGGAATGGCAACGGGCGAGGCTTGGTTCAAGGTTCCGTCTGCGATTAAGTTCAACCTCACCGGCAAGCTCAATAAGTGGGTTAGCGGCAAGGACGTTATTCTGCACATTATTGGCGAAATCGGCGTTGACGGCGCGCTTTACCAGTCGATGGAGTTCACGGGAGAGGGCTTGAAGAGCCTCTCGATGGACGACAGACTTTGTATGGCGAATATGGCAATAGAAGCGGGTGCAAAGAACGGCATTTTCGAGGTTGACGATGTTACTCTCGACTACATAAAGGGAAGAACCAACCGCAAGCCCGAGATTTTCAAGGCTGACGAGGACGCGCACTATAACCGCGTTATCGACATCAATTTGAGCGAAATCAAGCCGACTGTTTCTTTCCCGCATCTGCCCGAGAACACCAAGACTATCGATGAAGCCGAGAAGCTGAATATCAAGATTGACCAAGTTGTAATCGGTTCGTGCACCAACGGTCGTTACAGCGACCTTGAGGCTGCTGCGGCTATCGTCAAGGGCAAAAAGGTTGCAAAGGGAGTTCGCGCTATCGTAATTCCCGCAACGCAGCAGATTTATCTGGACGCGCTGAAAAACGGCTTGCTCGAGATTTTCGTTGAAGCTGGAATGGTTGTTTCTGCACCGACTTGTGGTCCGTGCTTGGGCGGTCATATGGGTATTCTTGCACCGCACGAAAGAGCCGTTTCCACAACCAACCGCAACTTCGTCGGCAGAATGGGCGACACCACCTCCGAGGTTTATCTGGCAAGTCCCGCTGTTGCGGCGGCAAGCGCGCTCAAAGGCTATATTTCGGGAGAGTTTGAGTGATGATTAAGCACGTTATAATTTGGAAACTGAAAGAGATGCCCGAAGCCGAAAAGTCCGAGCACAAAGCGCTTATCAAAGAGGGACTTGAGGGATTGAAAGGCAAGATTGACGGTCTGGTTGAAATCAAGGTTGTAACCGAGCTTTTGTCGTCGTCAAGCGGAGATTTGATGCTGGACAGCACGTTTACCGATGAAAAATCGCTGAAAGCCTACGCTGTACACCCCGAGCACGTCAAGGTAGCGGACGAGCGTGTAAGACCGTTCGTTGCAGACAGAAAATGCGTTGATTTTGAAATATAAGGAGAATTTTTATGAAAGCACACGGAATTGTACATAAATACGGCGATAACGTTGACACGGACGTAATTATCCCCGCGCGTTATCTGAACACCTCCGACCACAAGGAGCTTGCTTCTCACTGTATGGAGGACATCGACAAGGATTTTGTCAAGAAGGTCAAAGAGGGCGACATTATGGTTGCGAATATGAATTTCGGCTGCGGAAGCTCGCGTGAGCACGCTCCGATTGCGATTAAAGCAAGCGGAATCGGCTGCGTTATCGCGTCAACCTTTGCGAGAATTTTCTACCGCAATTCCATCAACATCGGTCTGCCTATCCTTGAATGTGACGAGGCTGCAAAGGATATCGACGACGGAAACGAGGTTGAAATCGACTTCGATACCGGTATCATCACAAACGTTACAAAGGGCAAAACCTACAAGGCGCAGCCGTTCCCCGAGTTTATCAAGGATATTATCAACAAGGGCGGTTTGCTCAACTCGCTGAAGAAATGAGAATCGATATCAGACCTGCGCAAATCCCCGATGTTGAGGGAATGAGCAGAGTTGTGGACACCTGTTGGCGGGAGAATTACAAGGATATTTTTTCACCCGAGCAAATCGACCGCTACACGGGAGAAGCCCGCCGAAACAGCTTTACAAAGCTCCTCGTTGACGGGAAATACATCTATATTCTTCTCGTTGACGGGGAAATTTCTGCGGTTTGCACGGGAGAGTTCTGCGAGGAAAAACCGTTTGACGGGTGCGCGAAAATTTTGATGCTGTACGTTTCACCCGAAAATCAGCACAAGGGCTACGGGAAAAAGCTTCTTATGCACTCCCTGCGCGAAATGCGGAAAAAAGGCTTCAAAAGCGCGGTTCTCGAGACAGCCGTGAGTAACGCCAACGCAAGAAAGTTTTACGAGAAATTTGGTTTTGAGGAACAGAAATTTGCTGCGAGAAACTATGACGGCGTTGATTATGTTACCTATAAAATCGTGTTTTGACGGGTAATTAAAATGACGAACAAAACTAATTTAAGCAGATTTATCGCGCTGATTTTGCGCCACAAACCCGAAGCTGTCGGAATTACGCTCGATGAACACGGTTGGGCGAGTGTTTCGGAGCTTCTTTCGGGAATTAACGCAAGCGGCAATGAAATTGATATGCAGACGCTCGAGGAAATTGTTGCCGAGGACGAAAAACAGCGTTATTCGTTCAATGCCGACAAGACGAAAATCCGCGCAAATCAAGGTCATTCCGTCAATGTTGAAGTTGAGCTGAAAAACGCGGAGCCGCCCGAAATCCTGTTTCACGGAACGGGTGAAAAGTATGTTGCCTCAATTAAAAGCGAGGGACTTAAACCAAAATCGCGGCTTTACGTTCACCTTTCAAAGGACAGGGAAACGGCAGTTAAAGTTGGTTCACGGCACGGAAAACCGTTTGTTTTTGAGGTAAATTCGGGCGAGATGTCGCGGAATGGATACGAGTTTTTTCTCTCGGAAAACGGCGTTTGGCTGACAAAAATTGTTCCCGCTGAATATTTGCGGGAGCTTTAAGAAAGGATAATAACAATGGAAAAGAATATTGCGGTAATCAAGGGCGACGGTATCGGTCCCGAAATCGTGACGGAAGCGATGAAGGTGCTCGATAAGGTTGCGGAGAAATTCGGTCACAAGTTTAATTACGAGCAGCTTCTGATGGGCGGCTGCTCAATAGACGCAAACGGCGTTCCGCTTACCGATGAAACGATTGAGCGCTGCAAGGCGGCGGACGCAGTTCTGATGGGCTCAATCGGCGGTAATACAACAACCTCGCCGTGGTACAAGCTCCCTGCAAATCTTCGCCCCGAGGCGGGTTTGCTGAAGCTGCGCAAGTCGCTCGGACTGTTCGCAAACCTTCGTCCGTGCGTTCTGTACAAGCAGCTTTCTGAGGCTTGCCCGCTGAAAAAAGAAATCGCCGACAAGGGCTTCGATATGCTGATTATGCGTGAACTTACCGGTGGACTTTACTTTGGTGAACGCAAGACCGAGGAGATTGACGGCGTGATGACCGCTGTTGATACGCTCTCGTACAACGAAAACGAAATCCGCAGAATTGCGATAAAAGCGTTTGATGTGGCTATGCAGCGCAGAAAAAAGGTTACCAGCGTCGATAAGGCGAACGTTCTCGACAGCTCTCGTTTGTGGAGAAAAATTGTCGAGGAGGTTGCCAAGGATTATCCCGAGGTTACTCTCGAGCATATGCTTGTCGATAACAGCGCAATGCAGCTTGTAAAAGACCCCGCGCAGTTTGACGTTATGGTGACCGAGAATATGTTCGGCGATATTTTGTCGGACGAGGCTTCTATGATTACCGGTTCAATCGGAATGTTGGCTTCCGCTTCGATGAACGAAACCAGCTTCGGTCTCTACGAACCGAGCGGCGGTTCGGCACCCGATATCGCGGGACAAAACAAGGCAAACCCAATAGCAACAATTCTTTCTGCGGCAATGATGCTGCGCTATTCTTTCAAGATGGACAAGGAAGCGGACGCTGTGGAAAACGCGGTTAATCAGGCGCTTGAAAACGGTTTCCGCACGGGCGATATTATGAGCGAGGGAATGACGCTTGTTTCCTGCTCGGGAATGGGCGATAAGATTGCCGAGCTTATCTGATTTCGGCGAGGTTTTTATGAAAAAAGCTGTGATTAACGCGATAAGCGCGGCGATGATGATTTCAATCGCGTCCTACTGCAACCTTATCTGCGGGAACAAATATGTCGGCGCGGTGCTTTTTGCGTTCGGACTGATTGCGGTCTGTCGTTATTCGATGAGCCTTTTCACGGGAATGGCAGGCTACATCGTCAAGAAAAACGCGCTTGAATTTGCCGTGGTGACTGTCGTAAACTGCGTTTTTGCGTTTGGCTTCGGAGTGCTCGGCTCGTTCAATCCCGCTGTCAGGGAAAAAGCTGCCGAGGTGTGCGCGGGAAAGCTGTCAAACAACCTATTGTGGCTGTTTGTTTCGGCAATTTTCTGCGGTATTCTCATCTATCTCGGCGTTGACATTTTCAAAAAGCACGGCACTTACATCGGTATAATTTTCTCAATTCCCGTGTTTGTGCTCTGCGGTTTCGACCACACCGTTGCGGATTTGTTTTACTACGGTGCGGCGGGAAATTACAACGCGGCGGATTTGCTTGTGCTGCCCGTGCTGATTGCCGGAAATATCGTCGGAAGCAGCATTATTCGCGGACTGATTTTCGCGGGAAAAAGGGAATAAGCTCAAAAACTCATAAAATAAGCTCTCGGCGGTTAAACCGAGAGCTTTTTTATATCAAAACGGGAGGCGGGGAAATTTGGTCAGATGAAAGCTAAAATTTTTGTACCGTTTTGAAATCAAAGTAGATTAGAAAGAAATATAAGCGCTGTCAATCGCGGGAACAAATATATTGATAAAGCTCTTAATGCCTTCTGCGTGGAGCTTTGTTACATCTACAAACCCGTCAATCTCAACGATAAATCTGTAATACGGCAGACATTCATCGGAATAGGTGTCCAGATAAACAAGCTCAACGGACTTGATTTTGTCCTCGGATTCTCTTAATGTGGCTCCAACTAATTCCTCAACATCGGCGTTATCATACGGCGCGTAGTATTTTCCGTTATACAGCTGCTCTTTCGCTTTCTGAACCGTGATTATCGGATAGAAGCCGGAGCATTGCAAGGTATCAAAGCGGTTCGTATAATTCAGCGTGAGCGTGTCGGAAGGCTCCCCATAACCGTAATAGTATTTTTCAAAAGAATAACCGTATTCGGTAATTCTTACCTGCTTGAAGTTGTAATTCATAATCGCTTCAAACGCATTGTCGGAGCTTTGATAGAAAAATGCGTTATAGAATTTTCTTCCGATAAGGGAATAGGTGCTGACCATACTAAATTGAGCGTCGTCCAAACCGACAAGTTTTCCGTATTTTTCGGCAATTTCCTTGTACTGTTTGGCAAGAACTTCCGCAGTGAAATCGGTGTACTTTTCTTCCGGCAGGCGTATGTTAATTCCGTCCTCCGCCGAACCGTCAACAAGCAGATTTAAGTTGTTCTCATCGTTCATCTGCTTGACAGCCTCGGTGGTTTTCTCCAAATCGCTGCATTCGAGATTTCTCACCTTTTTCCTGAAAATCGGAAGCCGCTCGATATCAAGATTTTCGTTCCACGGGTTGTTTCCGACAAGCTCTGAAGCGTCATAAGCGTACTTCACGAAGGCGTCGTATTCCAAACCCACCGGTCTTGCATCGTGTCTTGTCAGACCTTTGTCTATATAATCGAACGGAAGATTATCGTAGTCGATGGTAAACTCCGTTGACTGATACTGCTCGAAGTATTTCGGGTCAAGCTCGGGAACTTTGCTTGGAACGGTAAATGGTTGATATTTGTTATAGAGGTAGTAGCTGTTGTCGTAAATATCTGATGGATACGAAGCTAACAGGCTTTTCGGATTTTTGATTAAATACTCGGGAGAAATTGCATTGACATAAATTATATCATAGCACTTCAAACCCTCGGCGAGATTATCGGGCTGTTTGTCCGATAGAACAACAAACCTGTAAGTCGGCATAGATATACCGAATTTATTTTCACAATAAGCAAGGTCAACATACCTTATTTGGTCCTCGTTGACTTTCAAGCCATCGAGATAATCTTCATCTGAAAGAAGAAGCTCGCGCGCTTTTTCAACGCTCATTGTCGGGTAAAATCCAAAACAGCCTGCTTTATCAAGTAAGTTTTTCATATTCATTTTCAGGCAGCCGATATCTTCATCATTGCTGAAACTTGCGGTTGTAAAACTGTAATTCAGAATTGCCTCAAAGCTGTTATCGGCAGCTTTATAAGCTCTCACATTCCAGCTTTTTACCCCGTGGTTATCATAACTATATTTCGCATCAATCTCAAAATCGTCATATCCAAGAATGTAGGAATATTTTTCAGCAAGCTCTTTGGTGTATTTTACATACGTTTCACCGTTGAAAATATAATCGGAAGGCAGTATTTGCTGACTGCTTACCGGAAACAGTATATTTATACCGCCGTTTTCTGCATAATCTGCAACCATTCCTGTTCCGTAAAGCAAAGTTTCGGTTTCTGTGAGGTCAACGCCCACATTAGTAAGAAAAGCGGGCAATTCGGTGATTTCATAGCTTTTATTCCACGGATTATTTCCCAGCATTTCAGGGATTTCGCTTTCATCAAAGCACAAGATTTTTTGGGAATCCACTACATCGTTGAATGTTTTTGCGGAAAGTGCATTCCGACCGCTTGCGCTGCATTTAAACGGGAGATTGTTGTAATCAATATTGAATTCTTTTCCTTGAGATGAGGACAGCGCACTCTGCGAATTCATCGGGAGCTTGTCAACCAAAGATACTCCAAAATTCACGGTAAACGCAACCGCTGCCGCCGCTGCCACAAATCCGGTCGCTCGCAGAGCAATTTTTCGGGGCTTTGCGCGCTTGATTTTTTTCGCGGTCATATCGAGCAAATCGTCGTCAATGTTTGTCATACTGTTAAATAAGATGTTTTTCATAGTTCTACTCCTCCGTTTATCAGTTTTTGTTTAAGCTCGTTTCGCATTCTGTGCAGAGTTGTCACAATAGAATTATACGAGCGCCCCGTGTTCTCGGCGATTTCGTCAACCGAAAAGCACCAAAAATACCGCTGGATAAAAATTGCCGCTTTGCCTTTTGAAACTCCGCGAAGATATTCGTTAATTATATCGGTAACAAGATGCTCGTTAAAAAGCTCCTCGGTATCGTCCCTTGACGAGATATCCTCGTTCAGCTCCGACAAAATCAGCTTCAGCTCCGAGCCGCCGCGTTTCATACTGCTGTCGCGCTCGTAACGGTTAAGCGCCTTGTTTCGCACAATTTTTGCCAGAAAAGCCGAGAGCTTGTTCGGGCGATGCGGCGGGATTGAGTCCCACGCGGCTAAATATGTATCGTTGACGCATTCCTCCGACTCGGAGTGAGAGTGCAGAATATTATTTGCTACGCAAAAGCAAAGCCCGCCGTATTTTTGCTCAACGATTTTCAGCGCCTGCTCGTCACGCTCAAAAAACAAATCAACAATTTTTTTATCGTCCAACCAACTCACCCCCTCGTTAATTAAGACAGATTTTTTTAGAGAATATTACATTTATTATAGCGAAAAATTTTAGTGTTGTCAAACGGTTTTGCAAAAAGCAATTTATAACTTTTTGAGCAACAATTCCCTTTAATATTTTTTCGGAGTGTGAAAATAATAATAACGCAAAGGCGATGAACCGCTTAACGTTTTAATCGAAAAACCTTTGCTTATTATTGATATCAAGGAGAATTATTATGTCTAACAAACAGGCTAAGGCAAATCTTAACAACATCAAGATGCAGGCTGCCAACGAAGTTGGCGTTACCCTCAACAACGGCTACAACGGCGACCTCACCGCAAGACAGGCAGGTTCTATCGGCGGTATGATGGTCAAGAAGATGATTGAGTCCTACGAGCAGAACGCTCAGTAATCAGTTTTCGACCTGAAGCAATCCCTCGGGCAATAGTCCGGGGGATTTTTGTATTTGCACTTGACAATTTATATTATAATGTGTTATAATAATCTATATATGGATATTTTTCACTTGTAAAGCTGATTTGCGGGAGGAAATTATGAATAAAATGCTAAAAAAATCTGCGGCGCTGATTTTTGCCGCAGTGATATTAACAACAGGCTGCGCGGGAAACACCGTCAAAGAAGGCGAGAGCGGCTCAAGCAGCGTTGTTTCGGAGAATTCGGGTTCGTCGGCTTCGGATAATTCGGGCGAATACAACGCCGGCGGAGCGCCTGTTGGCGGTGAGAGTACATATTCATCGGGTAATTCAAACGAGAGCAGTTTCTCAAGCGAAGTAAGTTCTTCGAGCACGGAGAGTTCTTCGTCATCGCAGCAGTCCGAAAACCCGCAGAGCAGCTCGTCATCAAGTGCTTCGAGTTCATCGTCAAGTTCATCATCTTCATCAAGCTCATCGAGCAGCGTTTCCTCGGGAGGAATTTCCTGCGAGGTTAAATCGGGCAGCACTTGGGAAGAGGGCGGAAACAAGTGCGGTTCTGCGGAGCTTGTTGTACGGAACAATTCAAGCAGCGCCGTGAGTGGCTGGAAGGTTAGCTTCACGGTGCCGAGCGGCTTCAAAATCACAAATTCTTGGGGCGGAAATTTCTCGGTAAACGGCACAACCGTTACCGTAACAAACGTTGATTATAACGGAAATATCCCCGCAAACGGCTCGGTTTCGGGCGGCTTTAATTACAGCTCGCCGTCCGCGCTCAACTCATCGGGCGGCTCGGGCAGCGGCACTCCGTCAAGCAGTTCAAATAATAACAATAACAACAATAACCAAAACAACAACCAAAGCTCAAGTCAAAATAATAATAACAACAGTAACTACACGCCGAGTTCAACCGAGGTTAAGGAATTGCTGAAGCGCTCGGAAAACGCGGTTCAGGGTGATGACTGGCTGCACACCGACGGCAACAAAATTCTCGACAAAAACGGCAAGCAAGTTTGGCTTACGGGCGTGAATTGGTTCGGCTACAACACCGGTACAAACACCTTCGACGGTCTTTGGAACAGCCAGCTTGTCCCCACGATTAAGGCAATCGCTGACCACGGATTTAACCTGATTAGAGTGCCGATTTCGGCGCAGCTTATCAATCAATGGGCAGCGGGCGAGTACCCAAGAGCAAACTATAACAACGCCTACAATCCCGAGCTGAACAATATGAACAGCCTTGAGATTTTCGAGTATTTCCTGAAGCTGGCCGAGGAAAACGGTATGAAGGTAATGCCCGATATTCACTGCGCGGAAACCGACGCAATGGGGCATAATGTAAATCTTTGGTACACCGACAGGGTTACGGTTGACGATTATTACCACGCGCTCGAATGGCTTGCCACGCGTTATAAGAACAACGATACGATAATTGCTATCGATATCAAAAACGAGCCGCACGGCAAACCGTATGAACAAAATAAGGCAATCTGGAACGACTCTACCGATATAAACAACTGGAAGTACACCGCGGAAACTGCTGCAAAGAAAATTCTTGCAATAAATCCGAATGTGCTGATAATGGTTGAGGGAACGGAAATTTATCCCAAGAGCTTGTCAAATTCCGATTATAAATCCACAAACGATGCGGATTATTATTTCAACTGGTGGGGCGGAAATCTGCGCGGCGTTCGTGATTATCCCATTAACCTCGGGCAATATCAGAACAAGCTCGTTTACTCGCCGCACGACTATGGACCTACGGTTTACGAGCAGCCGTGGTTCAAGGGCGGGTACAACTACGACAGCCTTATGAGAGACTGCTGGAACGACAACTGGCTCTTCATTCAAAAGGAAAACATCGCTCCGCTGCTTATCGGCGAATGGGGCGGCTTTATGAGAGAGCCGAATTTGACTTGGATGACCTGTATGCGCACTCTTATCAAAAATTTCCATTTGAACCACACATTCTGGTGCTTTAACGCAAACTCCGGTGATACGGGCGGACTTGTTCTCGATGATTTCAAGACTTGGGATACCGAGAAGTACAATTTCGTGAAAGAGGTTCTTTGGCAGGAAAACGGGAAATTTGTTGGTCTTGACCACGCAATTCCTCTCGGTGAAAACGGAATCACGCTTTCTTCCGCAAAGGGACTGTAAAAAAGCAGCGCAGTTCGGTGCTGTAAAGATAAAGAGGTGAAAAAATTGGGGAAAAAAGTCGCGCGCGTTATCGGGTACGTTCTTTGCGGACTGATGCTGGCGGTGTGTATACTTATGATTGTGACAGCAGCGGCGTTTCGTTCGTCCGATGTGGTTAACATTTTCGGTTTCAATATTTATATGGTGCAGACGGACGATATCCAAACCGCTCCCAGAAACAGCGCGGTTATTGTTCAGAAATGCGAGTTGAGCGATGTCATAACAGGAAAGCTGCTCCTTTACACCAAAGGCGAGGACAAAACTCCGACAATGGGCTACGCGAAGGAATATTACGCGGAGGACGGCGTTTATTACATCAAGGTTATGGAAAACGGCAATGATTACATCTTGCCCGAAAGCGAACTTGTCGGCAGAGCGGATTATTGCAGCATTGTTCTTGGCTCGATAATCGATTTTGTGAAGTCACCGTTTGGAATTTTCTGTATAGCTGTTTTGCCGTGCATCGCGCTTATTTTGTACGATATAATAAAAGCGTTTGTCGCGAAAATGCCGCCGCCAGAGGTTATTCCGCAGGTCAAAAATATGCCCGATGAAGATTTTGCAAACCGTGCGGGAATTTCGGTTTCCTCCGATGGAAAGGGTACATATTCGAGAAATGTTGCAAAATCGGGGAAAGCTGCCGATGATGTTCTGTTTTCATACGCCGCAAGGCAAAAAAAGGTTGAAAGGGAACAGCGGCCGATTATCCCGCTCACCGACAAAAAGCCAAGCGAGCCTGCTCCTCCAAAACCCGCTCCCGTTGTTAAGCCGATAACCGAAAACGATGTGAACACATTTAAGGTTGAAATTCCGTCGGAAAAGGTTACCACGAGGAAAAAGGGAACAGAGGGCGCTGCGAAGAAACGCGAAAAAACCGAGGAGCTCCCGATTTTTCAAAAGGACGACACAAGCGATGCGTTTTTCACGCAGTCAAAGGTTCCGCAGATTAGCAAGCTGCTGCCGAAGAAACAGCCCGCTGCCGAGGAAAACCGCGACGAGGAGAGAAGCGCGGCGTTCCCGACAAGAACTTCCTCAAAGCGCAGCTCGCAGATTATCGCAAACAAGCGCGTTGAAGACTTGATGAAAGACGAGGACGACAAGCGCGACAAAAACCGCTATGAAATCGATGATATTTTGTCGGGTATTTCAAAAAAGAATTGAGCCAAACGCTCCGTGACTATTCGCGGGGCGTTCTTTTTCGGACAACCGCGGAATAAAATATCGTATGATACAGATTAACCTTAAAAACACGCGGGTTTGCTTTGATTTCACATTTTTCGCGGTAATTGCGTTTTTTATGCTCACGGACGGCGGTGTTTTCGGATTTTCGGCAATTCTCGCCTGCGCGCTGCACGAAATGTCGCACCTTATAATGATGATAATCTTCTCCATCCCCGTTGATAATATAACCTTTTACGGCGCGGGTATAAGAATTTCGTCCGATGAAATCGAGCGCGCACCGCGTCTTAAACGAAATATCGTGCTGTTTGCGGGAAGCGCGGGAAATTTTGTTTTCGCGACAATTTTGTGGATTTCGGGAGAAAAAATCGCGGCTCTTATCAACCTTTTTACCGGTGTTTTCAATCTTCTTCCAATCGGGGAATACGACGGCGCGGCTTTGCTCAAGGGATTTGTGATAAGGCACTGCAAAGCGGAAAATGTTGACCTAATAATGAAAACCGCGGCGATAATCTCGGCTGCCACGAGCATTTTGTTTATGATATTTTTCGGCAGGGACGCTTCGTTTACGCTGCTTACAACCATTGTTTACCTTCTAGCTTCGTTTGGACTGAAAAACAAATCTTGACAAATGGAAAATCTTGTTGTATAATAGAAATAAGCACGATTGTGCAAAAAATTATAAGGAGAATTGCTATGAGATACGAAATCAAAGGTGAACCGCTTCCCGTGCTGATTGTTTATCTTGACGCGAACGAATCGGTTATGTGCCAAAAGGGCGCGATGAGCTGGATGACGCCGAATATGGCTATGTCCACGGGAACGGGCGGCGTTGGAAAGGCGTTCGGAAAGATGTTCACGGGAGAATCGATGTTCCAAAATACTTACACCGCGCAGGGCGGCCCCGGTATGATTGCTTTTGCTTCGAGCGTTCCGGGCTCGATTATTCCGTTTGATATCAGTCAGGGCGATATGATTGTTCAGAAGGGCGGATATCTCGCGTCACAGCCTTCGGTTGAGTTTTCGATAGCGTTCCAAAAGAAAATCGGCGCGGGCTTTTTCGGCGGCGAGGGCTTTATTATGCAGCGCCTTCACGGCACCGGAATGGCTTTCGCGGAAATTGACGGATATGTTGTTCAGTACGAGCTTCAGGCAGGACAGGAAATGATTATCGACACGGGCTACCTCGCGGCGATGTCAGGAACCTGTACAATGGATTTCAGAAAAGTCGGCGGTATCGGAAACTCGCTGTTTGGCGGCGAGGGCTTCTTCAATACCGTTGTAACGGGCCCCGGCAGAATTTATCTCCAGACAATGCCCAAGAACCAGCTTGCCGCTTCGCTGTCATTTGTTCATTAAACAAGTTTTGCCAAATAACTTTCCCGCAAATTTCTGCGGGAATTTTATTATTTTTTGATATTTCGGGAAAAAATGTAAAAATGCACTTGAAATTTATAACGGTTTGTGGTATATTATAATTGTGCAAATAAATTTGTGGAGGTTTTATTATGAATATCTTATATGCAGCAAGCGAAGCGCTGCCTTTTGCAGCAAGCGGCGGACTCGCAGATGTAGCAGGTTCTCTTCCCAAAGCACTCGTTAAGGCAGGGCACGACGCGCGCGTTGTTATGCCGTACTATGTCAACACAGTCAAACCCGAGCAAAAGGAAAAGATGCGCTTTATCACCAACTTCACTGTTCCTGTTGGCTGGCGTCATCAGTACTGCGGCGTGTTTACGCAGGAAGTAAACGGCGTTACATATTACTTCCTTGACAACGAGTATTATTTCAAGCGCAACAACGGCCTTTACGGCTATTATGATGACGCAGAGAGATACGTTTTCTTCAGCAGAGCGGTTCTCGAGATGCTCCGTCACATTGACTTCCACCCGCAGATTATCAACTCAAACGACTGGCAGTGCGCTCTTATTCCCGTTTACCACAACCTGTTCTACAAGAACGAGTGGGGCTTCGGCGATATCAAGAACGTTTTCACAATCCACAATATCGGTTATCAGGGACAGTACGGACTTGATTTGGTAAAGGATATTGTCGGAATACCTCCGCGCAATGTAAATATTATCGAATACGACCACGACATAAACTTTATGAAGGGCGCTATCGAAATGGCGGACAAGGTTACCACCGTTTCTCCGACCTACGCGAGAGAAATTCTTGACCCGTGGTTTGGTCACGGTCTGGACAGAATTCTCCGCACAAAGCAGTACAAGACAACCGGCTTCCTGAACGGTATCGATGTTGATTTGTACAACCCCGAAACCGACCCGAATATTGCCTGCAAGTTCTCCGCGAAGAACCACAAGGGCAAGGCTGCCTGCAAAGCGGCAATTTTCGAGGAATTTGGAATGCCCGTTTACGATATCCCGACAATCGCGATGATTTCACGTTTCGCCGACCACAAGGGCTTTGATTTGGTAAGATATGTGTTCGATGAAATTGTTGCACAGGATATGCAGGTAATTATTCTCGGCTCGGGCGAGAAGCAGTACGAGGATTTCTTCCAGGAAATGCATTGGCGTTATCCCGACAAGGTTGGCTTCTACCGCGGCTACAACCCGACTCTCGCAAAGAAAATCTACGCGGGCGCGGATATGTTCCTTATGCCGTCGAAGAGCGAGCCTTGCGGTCTCGCGCAGATGATTGCGGCGAGATACGGAACAGTGCCGATTGTAAGGTCAACGGGCGGTCTGCGCGACAGCATCATCGACGCGGGCGACAATGGCATCGGTTACACCTTCCAGAGCTACAACGCGGGCGATATGCTCGGTGCAATCAAGCGCGCAAGAGAAGCGTACAAGAACAAGACCGAGTGGGGCAAGCTCGTTACACGCGCTATGAAGGCTGATTTCAGCTGGGATACCTCGGCGAAGCTGTACATCGGTCTTTACAAGGAGCTTTGCGGTGGATAATTCTCAAATGTTGTTCATCAAAAGCATTTAAATTGACACAAAACCGCGTTCGGAGCATTTCGGACGCGGATTTTTTTGCGCTTTTTCAAAAAGTCTGTCAACAAAATCAAAAAACACTTGAAAAATATTCCGAAATGTGATATACTATGTAGGATAGGAAAAAATCATCGGAAAGGATGTTATTTATGGCAAAAATTGCCGTTTTGGGTTACGGCGTAGTTGGTTCGGGTACCGTCGAGGTATTTTATAAGAACAGGGAAAATCTGGAAAAGAAAGCGGGCGAGCCGCTGGATATAAAGTATATTCTCGACCTTCGCGATTTCCCCGACAGTCCGTATGCAGATAAGTTCGTCAAGGACTTTAATGTGATTTTGAATGACCCCGAGGTTACTGTTGTAACCGAGGTTATCGGCGGAATTAACCCGTCGTATGATTTCGTGAAATCCTCGCTTATGGCGGGAAAGAGCGTTGTCACGTCAAACAAGGAGCTTGTTGCCAAAAAGGGCGCGGAGCTTCTCACAATCGCTCGCGAGAAGAACGTAAACTTCTTCTTCGAGGCAAGTGTCGGCGGCGGTATTCCGATTATAAAGCCAATTCACGCGTGCCTTGAGGCAAATGAAATCAAGGAAATCGCGGGTATCCTCAACGGAACCACAAACTTTATTCTCACCAAAATGTTCCGCGATGGAATGGCGTTTGACGAGGCACTCAAAATCGCGCAGGAGCTCGGTTATGCTGAGAGAAATCCCGCTGCTGATGTCGAGGGCGTGGACGCTTGCAGAAAAATTTGTATTCTCGCGTCGCTTTCGTTCGGAAGGCACGTTTACCCTGAAAATGTACACACCGAGGGCATTACAAAGGTAACTCTCGAAGATGTTGAATATATGGACAGCTACAACGCGAAAATCAAGCTCATCGGCTGCGCTCGCCGTGAGGAGAACAACGAGATTTCCATCGGAGTTTTCCCCGCGGTCATCAAGGACGAGAGCCAATTAAGCGGTGTAAGCGACGTGTTCAACGCAATTTTGGTTCGCGGTGACGCAACAGGCGATGTTGTGTTCTACGGAAAGGGCGCGGGTAAGCTCCCGACAGCAAGCGCGGTTGTTTCGGATATCGTTTCCGCTGTTAAGCACACCAAAACCAGCCGTTCGCTTGATTGGGCGGACAGCGAGCAGTCCTTCATCAGACCTTTCGAGCAGTTTACCTGCGGAAATTACATCAGACTTCTTGCCAAAAATCCCGAGGAAACAAAGGCTGCCGTTAAGAATATTTTCGGCGATGTCGAATATCTTTCATCAAAGAAAAAAGCTGAAAACGAGCTTGCGTTTGTGACGGGCGTTATGACCGAAAAGGCAGCTCTTGACGCTTTGAACGGGCTTTCCGAGGGCGCGGAGGTTCTCGGTAGGTTGAGAGTTCTTGATTATTGATATCGGTAACGGTTTGAACGGAGGTTTTTTATGAGTGATAACTCGGGGCTTAAGTATAAGCGTATTCTGCTGAAATTGAGCGGTGAGGCGCTTGCGGGTGACAAAGGACAGGGACTTGATTTCCCGACTGTCGAAAATATTTGCAGGAGCATCAAGAAAACCGCAGACGCCGGCGCGGAGATAGGAATTGTTGTCGGCGGCGGCAATTTCTGGAGAGGGCGTGACTGCAAAGGCTCGGACAGAGCTCGCGCCGACCATATCGGAATGCTTGCCACCACGATGAATGCGCTTGCCGTAGCGGACGTTTTGGAGGGCTTGGGCTGCATTGTTAGAGTGCAGACTGCGATTACAATGCAGCAGGTTGCCGAGCCGTTTATCTTGGGAAGAGCGCTTCGTCACTTTGAAAAGGGAAGAATTGTAATTTTCGGCTGCGGCACGGGTAACCCGTTCTTTTCAACCGACAGCGCGGCATCGCTGAGAGCTGCCGAGCTGAAAGCGGATATCATTCTCAAAGCGACAATGGTTGACGGAATTTACGACAAAGACCCGAAAAAATACCCCGACGCCGTGAAATTCGACGTCATCACTCATCATGATATTTTGGTGAAAAAGCTCAAGGTTATGGACAGCGCTGCGGCGGCTATCTGCACCGAGAACAATATCCCGATTATCGTGTTCAACCTCGACAGACCTGACAATATCTACGACGCGGCTATGGGAAAGAGCGTCGGAACACTTGTTGTAAATAAAATATAATTTATCGAAGGGAGTAAATCTTATGAAAGAAATTATCGACAACACCAAGCAAAGAATGGAAAAGTGCATAAACGCGCTTCAGAGCGAGCTTGCTTCAATCCGCGCGGGCAGAGCAAATCCCGCGGTTCTCGACAGAATTACGGTTAGCTATTACGGAGCTGAAACTCCTATCAATCAGATGGCGTCGATTTCGGTTGCCGAGGCGAGAATACTCGTGGTTTCTCCCTACGATAAATCCCAGCTCAAGGCTATTGAAAAGGCAATTCAGGCGTCCGAGCTCGGCATTAACCCTACGAACGACGGTACTGTTTTGAGAATTACCTTCCCGCAGCTCACCGAGGAACGCAGAAAAGAGCTCTGCAAAACCGTTAGCAAGACCTGCGAGGAGAGCAAGGTTGCCGTGAGAAACGTTCGCCGCGACGGTATGGACAAAATCAAGGCGAAGAAAAAAGCTAATGAAATTACCGAGGACGACGTTAAGGAAGCGGAGAAGGATATCCAGAAAATCACCGACAAGTTTATTGAGCAGATAGACAAAATCGGTGAAGAGAAGAATAAGGAAATAATGTCGATTTAATGGAACAAAATCAAATTCCCGCTCACATCGGCTTTATAATGGACGGAAACGGGCGCTGGGCGAAAAAGCGCCTTATGCCGAGGAATTTCGGTCACTCAAAGGGTGCGGACGTTTTCAAGAAGTGCATCGATTGGTGCAAGGAGCTTGGCGTTCAGAGCGCAACCTTTTATGCATTTTCAACCGAGAATTGGAGCCGTCCCGCCGATGAAATCAAAGGAATAATGAACCTGTTAAGGCGGTATATTAAGGATATCAGGGAAACTGCGGAG
This sequence comes from uncultured Ruminococcus sp., assembly GCA_964551225.1. GTDB lineage: Bacteria > Bacillota > Clostridia > Oscillospirales > Ruminococcaceae > CAG-115. The sequence goes on along the minus strand of CAZKBF010000006.1, from coordinate 6,057 downwards.
AAAGAGAACCGGGTTATAATTCTCGGGGATATTTCGCGGCTGGACGAGGATATCCGAAATGACTTGATTGACCTTCAGGAAATTTCGAAGAACAACACCCGCTTTACCGTGGGAATTGCTCTTAATTACGGCGGAAGAGCAGAACTTGTGAAGGCGATGAAGCAAATCTCCGAGGAGTGCGTTTCGGGGAAAATCTCGCCCGATGACATCACCGAGGAGCTTGTTGAAAAGCACCTTTACACAAGCGAAATGCCGCCGCTTGACTTGATTATCAGACCGAGCGGGGAAAAGCGTCTGTCGAATTTTTTGATATGGCAGGCTGCTTACGCCGAGTTCGTTTTTATGGACGTGCTCTGGCCTGATTTTACAAAAAAAGATTTGGAGTACGCTATCGCGGAATATGCGGCGCGAAACCGCAGATTCGGCGGAATTTGACGTATACGACCGGAAAGGCTGGTTATGCTTAAACGAATACTTTCAGCGCTGGTTGCGATGGTTATCGGCATTTCCGCGCTAATTATAGACAATCCGATAGTTTATCTGGTCTTGATATCGCTTTTCAGTGCGATTGGAACATTTGAGCTTATCCGCGCGATAAAGTGCGACAATCATAAATTTCTCACCAGCTTTTGCGTGATTTTTTCACTGGGCGTGCCGTCGCTTTTAACCTTTAATGTGTTAAGGTCATTTTGGGTAATGGCGTGCCTTGTGTTTATAATGGTAATGCTGCTGATTATGCTCGCGCAGCACAAAACGATTAAGTTCGTGGAAGTGGCGGCGTGCGGTGGTTCGGCGCTGGCAATACCCATTTCCTTGAGCTGTATAATTTTCGTGAGAAATTTGTCGTGGTATGCCGACGGCGGTTATTATCCGGGCGTGTTTATGCTGGTTTATCTGCTGTTCTGCGCGTGGCTCGGTGACTCGGGCGCATATTTCGTGGGAACATTTTTGGGAAAACACAAGCTCTGCCCCGATATCAGCCCGAAAAAAACTGTCGAGGGATTTATCGGCGGAATTGTTACAGTTGGAATTGTTGTGACAGTTCAATGTTTGGTGTACAACCTGCTTTTGCCTAGTCCGGAAATGTATAAAATGAATTATGCCGTGATTATTCCGATAGGAATGGTAGCAAGCGTGGCGGGAGTGCTCGGTGATTTGTCGATGTCTGTAATAAAACGTCAGTACGATGTAAAGGATTTCGGAAACGTTATGCCGGGACACGGCGGAATTCTTGACCGCTTCGACAGCGTTCTGTTTGTTGCGCCGTTTATTTACGTCGTTTACAGCTTCCTTTCGCCGTTAATGCAATAAAATTTCTCTGCAAAGGGGAGGAAACAAAGGTTTTCTCCCTTTACGATTTTAAAGGAGAACGATTATGGAAATTGTGCTTCTGGGTTCAACAGGCTCGATAGGAACGCAGACATCAGACGTCTGCCGAGCGCATAATATCAGAATAAAGGCTTTGTCCGCGCGGCATAATCTTGACCTTCTCGAGAAACAGGCGCGAGAGTTTTTGCCAGAATATGTTGCGGTATCCGACGAGAGCAATTTTGCTGAAATCAAGAGCCGCCTTGCCGACACGAATATAAAAATTCTCGCGGGAAGCGACGGCTTGTGCGAGCTTGCGGCATTGCCCTGCGATAAAGTGGTGAACGCGGTTGTCGGAATGGCGGGACTTTTGCCGACTCTTGCGGCAATCAGCGTGGGGAACAATATTGCGCTTGCCAACAAGGAAACGCTGGTTGCGGGCGGCGAGCTTGTGATGAACGCGGCGCGCGAGAAAAACGTTGAAATCACGCCGATTGACAGCGAACATTCTGCGATTTATCAGTGCCTTTTGGGTGCGGGCGACAACAAGGTTTCAAAGATAATTCTCACTGCATCGGGCGGGCCGTTTTTCGGGAAATCACGCGCCGAGCTTGAAAATATCACAAGGGAACAGGCGCTCAATCACCCGAATTGGAATATGGGCGAAAAGGTTACGATTGACAGCGCGACAATGATGAACAAAGGTCTCGAGCTTATCGAGGCGGTTTGGCTGTTCGGGGTTGAGCCGTCGCAGATTGAGATTACGGTTCATCGGCAGAGCGTTTTGCACTCCGCGGTTGAATTCGAGGACGGCGCGATTATCGGGCAGCTCGGAAGCGCAGATATGCGTATTCCCATTCAGTTTGCACTGACTGCACCGAAGCGGCTTGCTTGTCCCGCGAAGAAGCTCTCTTTGACGGATATCGGCACGCTCACCTTTGAGAAGCCCGACGAGAACGTTTTCACCTGTCTTTCGGCAGCTAAAAAAGCTATCGAAATGGGCGGAAACGCGCCTTGTATAATAAATTGCGCAAATGAGGCGGCGGTTTCGCTGTTTCTTGAGGAAAAAATCGGTTTTCTGCAAATCGGCGAGCTGGTAAATGCGGCGCTTTCCGATGTGAAATACATACAAAATCCCGTGCTCTCGGATATCCTGAACACTCGGATTATCGCGGAGGAATACGTCCTTTCGGGTTTTTAATGGAGGAAATATGTCAACGGCTTTAAAACGGATAATTTCACTTGCAGTCTTGTTTATCATCGCGGGAACTTTAGTTTTGCTGAATTTTTTTGCACACGATGTTTTTATGAACATAATACCTGTCTTGGTTGCAATTTTGGTATTTTTGTTCATTATACTCGTACACGAGCTGGGACATTTTTTGGCGGCAAAGGCTTGCGGTATCTATGTCAAGCAGTTTGCGTTCGGAATGGGACCCGTGATTTTCAAGAAAAAGGGCAAGGAAACCGAGTATGTTGTCCGCGCGTTTCCCGTGGGCGGATTTTGCGCATTTGAATCGGATATTGAGGAGTTTGACGAGGAAACCGGTGAAGCGATTGAACCGAACCCCCGCGCGTTCAACAGAAAACCCGTTTGGCAGAGAATGATTGTGCTTTTCTGCGGTCCTCTGATGAATTTGATTTTGGGGTATATCGTGGTTTTGATTTCGCTTTGCACGTCAAACGCGATTGCCTCGACAATAATCTGCGAGTTCAAAGACCAAAGCGTGAGCAGCTCGCAGCTTATGGTGAACGACGAAATTTTGAGCGTTGAGGGACTGCCGATTTTCTCGGCTTCCGATATAACTTATAAATTACAGTCAAGTGACCGCAAAAACGACGCGGGAAATCTTGTTTACGACATTACCGTAAAGAGAAACGGCGAGACCGTGACCTTGAAAAATGTCGAATTTATGACAATTCCGCGGGAAAACGGCTCAAGTGGCATTTATTTCGATTTTTACGTTTATCGGCTGGAGAAGAATTTCGGGAATGTGGTAACCGAGGCTTTTCGCGAGAGCTGTTCAACGGCGCGCGTGATTTTACTCACGGTTGTTGACCTGATAAAAGGCAAGTACGGCATAAACGACCTCTCGGGACCTATCGGCGTGGGCTCGGTAATAACCGAGGCGGTGAAAACCTACACGTTCTCCGATTTTATGAGCATTATGGCGCTGCTGTCTATCAACGTCGGCATTTTCAACCTTCTCCCGATACCCGGACTTGACGGCGCGCGGCTGATTTTCCTGATTATCGAGCTTATCCGCAGAAAGCCCGTTAAACCGCAGGTTGAGGGTATGATTCACTTTGTGGGAATGGCGCTTTTGCTGCTTTTGATGATTATTATTTCGTTCAACGATATAACAAAGCTGGTTTCGAGGTGATTTGATTGAAAAAGGTTAGAGTTGGAAACTGCGTTCTCGGCAGCGAAAAAATCTATATTCAGTCAATGCTGAACGTTCCCGCCGACGATATCGAAAACAGCGTAAAGCAAGCGGTTGAGCTGGAAAAAGCGGGCTGCGAGATAATCCGCGCGGCTGTTCCGAAAATCGAGAACGCGGCGCTTATCGAAGCACTGAAAAATGTCGTGAATGTGCCGATTGTCGCGGATATTCATTTTGATTACAAAATCGCGCTTGCGTGCATTGAACGCGGCGTTGACAAAATTCGCTTGAACCCCGGAAACATCGGCTCGGCGGACGGCGTAAAGGCTGTTTCAGACGTTTGCAAGGCGAAAAATATCCCGATTAGAATTGGGGTAAATTCGGGTTCGCTCGAAAAAAATCTTCTCGAAAAATACGGCAGCCCGTCTCCCGAAGCACTTGTTGAAAGCGCTCTCGGACACGCAAAACTGCTGAATGAATTTGATTTTGATGATATTGTTATCAGCATAAAATCCTCGAATGTAAAGCTGATGATTGAGGCATATCGGCTGCTTGCGCAAAAGACCGATTATCCGCTTCACCTCGGCGTAACCGAAGCGGGAACGGAGCGTATGGGCGTCATAAAATCAGCCGTGGGAATAGGCTCGCTTTTGTGCGACGGAATAGGCTCGACAATCCGAGTTTCGCTCACCGCCGACCCGATTAAAGAGGTGTACGCAGCAAAGGATATCCTGAAGGCGTGCGGGTTATACAAGGGCGCGGAAATTGTGTCCTGTCCGACCTGCGGCAGAACCAAAATCGACCTTATTTCTCTTGCAAACGAGGTTGAAAAGCTGCTTGCCGACGTGAAAAAGCCGATTAAGGTTGCGGTGATGGGCTGCGTGGTAAACGGTCCCGGAGAGGCGCGCGAGGCTGATATCGGAATTGCCGGCGGCGACAGGGAAGGGCTGATTTTTAAAAAGGGAGAAATTCTGCGAAAGGTTCCCGAGAACAAGCTTTTGGAAGAATTGAAAAAAGAAATTGATTTGTTGTGAAAGGAAAAAATATGTCGGCTGCGCTTAAAGAATTGTTTGATGATTTAGACTTTCCGAAGAATATTTCGGAGGGACAGGTTCTCAAAATTGCCCATAACAAAGCCAAAAATGAGATAAATTTAAATGTGAGCTTTTCGGAGCTTATTCCGATGAAGGAGCTTTTTTCTGCTGCCGAAATCATCTCGAAAAAGCTCGGCGCGGAAACCGCGATTTATCCGAAATATTTCCCCGAGCTGCTGAACTCGGACTACTTATATGAGATAATCGAGCTTTTGAAGAAAAAATTCGTTGGAATAAACGGATATTTTGATGACGCGACAATCGATGACGACGGGCAGACGTTTGAAATTACCCTCAAAAGCGGCGGAAAATCAATGCTTATGGGAATGGGAATTGACAAGAAAATCGAGAATTACGTCAAGGGAATTTTCGGCAAAAATATCAGCGTTGTCATTTCCTCCGAGAATGAGCTTGATGTTGAGGAGTATATTAACCGCGAGGATTCCGCGCCCGTGGAGACGGTTTCGGTTACAAACGAAGCGCCCAAGCCCGCAAAGCCCAAGTATGTCAGCGGCGGTTCGCGGGGCAGACGCCCGCTGTTTCTTGAAAAGCCCGAGGAAACGCAACTTACTTTTGAGAACCCGCATTTTGATAAAAAGGTCAATCTGTTTTTCGGAAAAGGCAATTTTGAAGAACCCGTTCCGATGTCCGAGCCCTTTGGCGAGCAGGATACGGCAACTCTTTGGGGAAAGGTTTTCAAGACCGAGGACAAGCTGTCGCGAGATAAGAACACGCTGATTTTCACGGCGTATTTTTCCGATAAAACCTCATCGCAAATTCTGAAAATTATCACCGAATCGAAAAACGAAGAGCTGGTTAAAGACAACATTTCCGAGGGAAAAGCGATTATTGCAAGCGGAAAATTTGAGTTCGACCAGTTCACGAAAAGCCTGAATTTCCGTCCAGATTCAATGGCGGCGATTAAACTGAAAAGCCGCGAGGACAAGGCGGAGCAAAAGCGCGTTGAGCTGCATATGCACACAAATATGTCCGATATGGACGCGACATCTACCGCGGGAGAGCTTGTTAAACAGGCGAACGCGTGGGGACACCGCGCCGTTGCCATAACCGACCACGGCAACCTCCAAAGCTATCCCGAGGCGATGAACACCATTGAAAAGCTGCAAAAAGGCGGCTCGGAAATGAAGATGATTTACGGCGTTGAGGCGTATTTTGTCAACGACAGCTCTGCGCTGGTAGCGGGCTGCTGCGATTATTCGGTTGACGATGAAATAATCGTTTTCGACCTCGAAACAACGGGGCTTTCCTCA
>CAZKBF010000005.1:63139-121013 GCA_964551225.1 uncultured Ruminococcus sp. | reverse complement strand
ACGGTCTTCGGGACCACAATCCGACGCTTTAACCAACTAAGCTATACCCACCATAGAAGAACCCGAAAACACTTGTATTTTCGGTTCAAATGGCACGCCATGAAGGATTCGAACCTTCGACCTACCGCTTAGAAGGCGGTTGCTCTATCCAGCTGAGCTAATGGCGCACATCAGCTAAAAATTAAACGAGAGCGATTGCCCGCTGCCCGTTTGTATAAAATGGAGCGGGTGATGGGAATCGAACCCACGCGACCAGCTTGGAAGGCTGGGATTCTACCATTGAACTACACCCGCATTTCAACGCTTTATTATTATATCACTTTTTTTCCCGTTTGTCAAGCACTTTCGCAAAATTTTTTTCAAATTTTTGCAGTTTGCGGGAACTTTGGGTTTCGTTGACTTTTGGCAACTTTTAACAAATACTCGGTGCTCTTGCATTATTATCGGCATCGAACCGCCAAAAATGCTACAATAGCCTCGCTTTTACCCAAAACCCGGCTTTGTGAAATGAACACGATACGCCGTCTTTCTTCGCGTAATTTGCTTTGAGAAAAGCCGGGGGAAACTCTTGCTTTCCCCCAGCCTCAATCAATTATTCCTCTAGCCCTTTACCGATTTTTGAACCGGATTTGTTTTTTATTCTGACCACAAGACGCAATATCAATTTTGCAAGCGCCTGCACTATTAGCATTATAGCCAAAATTCCAACGCTATCGTAAAACGCAGCATCTCGTCTGTAACTTTTGTAAAAAAATCCGAACAACCCCACTCCGTATGGATGGAAGCTTTCGCTTGAAACCGCAAACATAAGAACGCAGTAGACAATGTCGGGAATTATCCAGACGCGAAAGTGCTTGCCGACAATTATCATAACGATTGAAATTAGCATAACCGGCAAAGAAATCAGAAGAAAATCCAAATCTTCTTCAATAAAGCTTATCGCGGGAATTTTCGGAATTACCAAAAATGCTAAAATGTAATATACAACAACAATAGCAGTATTTATTGCAATCGTTATTATCTGCTTCTTTTTATCCATGTTCGCATCTCCTCACGAAATATCAAACACAAATTCTTCCGGTGTGCCGCCTTTACGGTTTAGACCCGAAAATCGCCTTCCCACCGCTGATAATGTACAAATGCTCTGCGTTGCCCGAAGAAAAGTCGTTCGAGAGGTTGAAATTCGTCCAATTCTTGCGGCAAATTCTGCCCTGAACCGTCATACTGTCGCCGCTTTGGAGAGTCCCGCTGCTGAATTTCAGCGCGCATTTCGTATCGCAGTTTGTTCCGCTCGCAGCCGAGAAATTCCCCGAAACATTGCTCGTGAGCGCAGAGTAGCTGCCGCCCGTCAGCGCCGCGTAGTCGCAGAAAAACGCAAGCTCGTTGTCGCCGTCGTTGGTGAAGAAATAGTCGATTTCCAGCCCCGAAAGGTCAATCGCCGCGCCCGTGTTGTTGGTCAAATCAATCGCGAGCTGAATTGTGTTCGCGCTTCCGCTCGTCTGCTGCTGCGACAAATTCACGCGAATTCCGTTGTTCTCGCCGGACGGTTTTGTCGGTTGAGAACTGCTCTGCGTGCCGGAATTTGACGAGGACGAGCTCGACCAAGAACTCGATGAACTGCTCGACGAGCCGCCCGAAATCGGCTTTGTGTTCACAGCTTTACCGTCGGGCTCCGTGCCGAACACCAGCGTTTTGCCCTCATAAAGTCCCACGGAAACCGCCTTCACAAGCTCCGAGCCGTTGCTGCCCTTCAGCTCCTTGTAGGACGGGTCGTTGTCGGGATTCCAGCCCGCCGCGCTCATTCTGAACTGAACTTCCTTCTTATACTCGCTCTGTCCGCCGGGGTAAATTTTCACGCCCGAAAAATCAATCGAAACGTAGTAAATACTCTTCGCCTTGTTCCACTCGTAGATGCCGCCGAATTTCGCGCCGTCGTTGTAGTTCATCGAAACCTTGACCGCCGACGGGTCAACCTCCGACAAGTCCACGAAATAGCGCAGCTCGAGATTATCGGTAACTCTCGCGGGCCAGCCAGACTTGTTGTAAATCATCGCTTTTATCTCGGTGAAATCGTTGCCGGTAGCGTTGGTTCTGTACTCAACGTAAAGCTCCTCGCCAACCTGCTCGACTGCGCCGAAATTCTTGAGCGTCTGCCCGCCGTACTTCTTGTACATTTTGGCAAGCGCGCCCGTGAAGCCCGCGTTATAGTCGCAGGCAACCTCGTTCTTGCAGTAATCGTTGACCGTATCAGAATAGTTATCGGACGCGTCAGGACCGCCGACCAGCGCTCCGTAAAGAACGTGTCTGTGATAATTCGGCTCGCTCATATTGTTTGCCCAAGAGCCCTGTGCGGTGCGATGATGCGGGTGCTCGGGCGGATTTACGCCGTAACCGACAACATAGCTTCTGCCGCTGCTGCCGAGAGCGTAGTCAATCTGCGTTTCGAGCAGCTTTGTGTAAGCCGCTTTCTTTGACGCGGGGCACTGACCTCCGTCAACGTAAGAACCCGCGAGAAAAGCCGCATTTGCCGCATAACGCAGACTTCCCCAGCTGTCCAGCCACGCCAGACCTTTCGGGGAATATGTAATACTCTCGCCGCCTATTCCGCACCACCAGTCGAGGTTTTTCTCGAGAGCGGACTTGTACTTCGCGCCGCCCGTGAGGTTTGCGAGAAGGCAAGCCGCGCCGTAAAATTTGTTGTCCCAGCCGAGCGTCCACTTGTAATCGGGCTCAAAGCCGTCGAAATACTTGTCGGCTTTCGTGAGGTAAGACTTGTCGCCTGTAGCGATATAGAGCCAAGTCGCACTCCAAATCAGCTCGTCGTAGAAGCCGCTGAACGAGCTGTAGAAGCCGTTTGCCGCGGTGTAGCCAGCATCGCTTTTCGTGGAGTCAGCAAAGTTAAAGAGCTGCTTCGCGTGGGTGAGGCACTTTTCCGAGTAACTCTTGTCGGTGTCCTTGAACACAACCGCAGCCGCTGCCAGCGCCGCCGCAGCCTCTCCGACAACCGTTGAACCGGGGGAGTTTTTGTCAACCTTATAAGCGGGGCGGTTCATCTGCATAACCTCGGCAGGTCCCCACCAAGCGTGGTCGGCGTTTCCGTCGCCAACCTGATAATAATACACGTCCGCGGACGGGTGACATTTCATAAGATAGTCGCAAATCCACTTGATATTCCCGAGCGCGTAGGAAAGCTGACCGCTTTTCGTGTAAGCGTCCCTGTCCTCGTAAACGCTCCACGCGAGCATTGTCGAGGTGTACGCCATCGGGAGGTTGAATTTCACGTTGTCGCCCGCGTCGTAAAGCCCGCCCGTGAGGTCAAGCCCGACGTCCGCGCCGTCGTTCATACCGCTGTCGCCGCGCCAATTACAGCGCGCGGTTTTCTCGTCAATATCGCCGCTACGCTGAAGCTCATAGAACAAAATCGACTTCTGAAGTGCCTCGCCGTAGTTGAAATTCCCCGTTGACTTGGTACCCTCGGTCACGTTTCCCGTTGAGGAAGTACCGCCGCCGGTTGGCTTTGAACCACTCGAGGAGTTGCCCGAATTTCCGGTATTGCCCGAATTTGAGTTGCCCGAAGAACTGCTCGAGTTATTATCGCCGGTTGAGTTATCGGACGAATTTTGGCTGTCCGAGAAACTCTCACTGCTTGATGAAATTTCGGGCAAATTGTCGATAATACTGCTCCAAATATTCTCGGAGGAACTTTCAGCCGACGAGCTTTCGGGGTAATTCACGCCGTCCGAGGTACTCTCGGGGGTATTTCCGCCGATTGCGTCCATACTCACATTTTCGTTCGCGGAGCAGCCCGAAATCAGCACTGCCGCCGCCAAAACTGCTGCCAGAGCCCTTTTCCCAAATCTCATAAAAACCTCCCGTTAGTCTAAAACAGCCAAAATAGCCGAAAAGCCGCGCGAAACGGCTTTTGGTTTATCAGCAGCGCAAATCAACTCGACTTCTCAAACCGTTCAACAAAAGTCCGCGCCGCCGCTATAATTTTTTCGTATTTCACATCGCCGCTGTCAACAACCGATTTGAAGAAATTGTACAGCTTCTTGTTAGTTTCAAGAGCGCAGACGCGGCGTGAAACATAGTCGTGCGTCGCGCCAAGCTCGGGGTTCTCCATAATCGCAATCGCGAAATCCACGAAACGCCCCGTGTCGGTGAATTGCAGGAAATTGCACGCAGTGACAATGCTCGCGTAGAAATTCGGCGAAACGATAACCTCGCCGTTGCACTCGACATCGCCCGCGAGAAGGCAGTTAAGTTCCTCGTCCGAGAGCGATTTTATCGCGTACGCCGACTCAACCATACTGCAATCGGGCATCTGCTCGGATTTTTCGAGAACGGGCAGCGGGAGAATGTTGTTGGAAATGGATTTTCTGCGAACCGTACCGAGCTTTGCGGTAAGCGTCGCGAAATGGTCGGGCTTGTATTCCGGTCTGCCGCCGATAAGCTGCCTCAACATATCCTTCGGGAACGCTTCCAGCGGGATTTTCACGGACGGGCTTCTGAAGCCGGAAATCCCCTCGTGCTCCACAACCGCAGCCGGTGCGGGAGCCTCCGCAGGTTCCTCCTCGGACGCGTTTTCGGGTGCCGCTTTTTTTACGGGAACAGGAGTTTCGGTATAAGGCTCGGCGATTTTCTCGATGACCGCGCACTTGAACGGAACGTCCTTTTCAACACAGCACACCGCGCCGTGATGCCCTTTAAGCAGCGCCGAGTGAAATCCCGACAAATGATAGACAATACCCTCAATTCTGCGTCCCTGAACCTGCTCCTGCGTGTGAACCATAACTTTGGTGTTGTAAAAATCGAGTGATTGAGTAGGAATTAAAAAGCAGGGCTTGAAAACCTTATCGGTTCCGATAGTGCGGTTTCGCTCGGCGGTACCGCGAACCTCGTGTGAGATATTATATGCACCCCAGAAGAAAACGCCGTTTCCGTCGGTCGGGTAGTAATCGGAAATGTACAGCTTGTAAACGCCGTCCTGAAGCATACTGAAGATATCGCGAAGCCCGACGGCAAGCGAATCGCCGTTGTTGAGGCGGTTGAGACAGCCGGTTATAACCTCGTACACCTTTCTGTCGTAGCCCTGATAACCGGGACAGAACGACACGAGCTTATCCGCGTTTTTGTTGCCGTAGCTCGGGCAAATCAGGTTAACAATCGGCTCCGAGCCTATGTAAAAAAGTCGGGTATCGTTGCTGCGGTTTCCGCTGTGGTCGGCGTGACCGGCGGTGCAGGTACCGATAAGTCCCTCGCCGTTTTTCACAGAAACAAGCAGCACGCTTTTTCCGTTTAAGTCAATGGTTTCCGTTTTGATATCCGCAGACACTTGGTTTCACTCCCAAACAATTATTTTTGCTCCAAATTAAGCGCGATGATATCGGCAATTCCGCCGATGTACTTTTTGTCGAACGCGCGCTTTTGATTTTACGAAACAGTTGTTGACAACAACACCGAGCGCTTGTAAAATCGCGCAGCTTTTACTTTTGCTCCAAATTCAGCGCGATGATGTCGGCAATCCCACCGATGAACTTTTTGTTGAACATGCGATTTTGATTTCACGCAACGGTTGTTGGCAACAGCACCGAGCGCTTGAAAAATCTTGGCGCTGTTATTTTTGCTCCAAATTCAGCGCGATGATGTCGGCAATCCCACCGATGAACTTTTTGTCGAACGCACGTTTTTTGATTTCACGCAACGGTTGTTGACAACAGCTCCGAGCCAGCAAAACCGCGCAGCCTTACTTTTGCTCCAAATTCAGCGCAATGATATCGGCAATTCCGCCGATGTACTTTTTGTCGAACGCGCGTTTTTGATTTCACGCAACGGTTGTTGACAACAGCTCCGAGCGCTTGTAAAATCGCGCAGCTTTTACTTTTGCTCCAAATTCAGCGCGATGATATCGGCAATTCCGCCGATGTACTTTTTGTCGAACGCACGCTTCGGTATGTAAGCAGCGGGCGTGTTGTTCTTATATATAATGAACATTTTATCGGACTCGATGAAATAATCAACCTCGTCCCACGGCACCAAATCTCTGCTCTGGTAAACGCAGCTTTCACACGCGGCAAAGCCAAGCTTGCTGACAACGAAGGTTATCGGCTGTCGGGAAGCGAGGTCGCTGTCGGCAAGGCTCTTGAACCGACCTCTCGCAATCGCGTGAGCAACAATGTTGATAATCAGCGCGGCGATAGCTCCCGCAGCAACCGAAATCGGGATAAAATAGAGGATATTGTCGCGGGTGATGCCGACGGTGAGATTGAGTATACCAAAGGTTACCAGCGCAATCAGCAGTGCCACCAGCCACAAAAATTTCATCAGTCTGAAATTCAGCAGCATAATAAACGCGGCGGCGGTTTCCGCTTCATCGAGCAGCCCCTCGCCCGTGTAGGTGTCCTTTCCGGGAGAGCACTCGCGGTACATTGATTTAAGCGGGAAGAGGCGCTTTTCGTGCTGATAGGTGAAGCCGAATTCCTTTTGTCGGCACTCGATAATCGCGATTGCCCGAAGTTCGTCCTCAACGGTGCTGAACATTTTATAAGATATGCGGAAGCTGTCCTTTTCGGTTGTGAGAACGATTTCCCTTCGTGTAACGGACGCGGATTTTATCATATCCCAGCTGTACACAACCGGCGTCGGCAAACCCATTTTGTAAACGGCAAAAACGCTCCCGATTATGTATGTTAAGCCGGCCTTGTCGTCCCCCGCCGTCACGGATTTCAAGTCACTGAACGCCATTTTCGCAGCCTCCCTGTCAATATTTTCATATTCATTATTTATTATAACATACTCTGCCAAAAAAATAAAGAGGGTTTTCAAAAATTTTTGTGCAAAATTGCGCGAGATTTTCAACCTGCGGTATTTTTAGCAGATTTTGTTGAACGGGAAACGGGTTTCGGGGAACTCGGCGGGATTTGGCGAGCAGTGCTCGATTTGAGGGAACGTTCGGCTTGCTCTGCGAGCGGTGCTCGATTTGTGGGAACTTTTAGTCCTCTATTGCGAGCTGTTTTGGGGCTTCTGCGAAGCCACGGCGATTTTTCGGGCATCGAACCCGAAAAATCGCTTGGGAAAACGCTTCGCTTCAGTCCGCGGCTTCGCCGCAAGCACCGCGCTCCGCGCACAGTCGTGGGGCTTTGCCCCACACCCCACAAGCCTTTTGAAAAAGGCTTGACCGAAAACTTTTTTCGCTTCGCGGTGCTTGACAACGGCTTTGCGAAAAAACCCAAATAAAAGCGGGAGCTTCGCCAAAAGCTCCCGCAAAAATTATCAAATTGCACCGCCTTGCAGTAGGATGCAATATAAAACCCGCCTAAAGCAGGGTGGGTAAAATCGCCCAACGTTTTCACGCTCCCGCCAACAATTCCCGAAGGAAAAGGAGGTCTGCAATCCGCCGCCGGAGTCGAAATCCCTTTTAAAAAATGTTCGGATTATAACAGCACACATTCGCTAACAAGGCAGTAAGGGTGTCATCGCTTTGTATCACGGCATCCGTGCCGCTTTTTGGGCGATGACCTTGCAACGTCCTGTTGCCGTCATCGCTTTGTTAAGCGGCGTCCGTGCCGCTTTTTGGACGATGACCGGTCTGTCGATTTCTCGCCAGCCTTTAAAATTTCTATTTATTTTGCACCGTCGAGCTTCTCAAGCTCTTCGATTTCGTCCATATCCAGCTCGGGCATCTCCGAAAATCTCTTCAGGAACATCTCGCCCGCCGCATTGTACTCGTCGTCATCGTCAACCGTTGCCAAAACGGATTCCCCGTCAACGATTTCCTCCTTCAGCACCACAAACTCCGCGTTGCCGTCCTCCTCGTCAAAATCAGCGGGAATAAGCGCGTAGTAAACAATGCCGTTAAGCTCGGCGCGGTCCACAAACTCGAAGCGCTCAACGTTTCCGTCCTCGTCCTCAAGCTCGAGAATACCTTCCTCGCCGTCAACAAATGCGTTCTCATTCTCATTCATATCAACCGCACCTCGTTTCTTCAAATTCAATCGTTTGCATTAAAATTATGCCCTCAACATTATTATTTTACACCAAAAATCGCTCGATGTCAATAGGAAATTTCTGATATTCACACGATTTTCACCACAATCATTAGAATTGCTAAAAAGCAAGCTGAAATTATATACAAAATGACAAAGAAAATATTAAAAATTTCTATTGACTTTTACCAAAAAATGTGGTAATATATAATCAAGGAAAGGGAAATAAAACCCGAACCTAAATTCACCGAAAGGAAGGTCAGTCCGATGGGTTGCTGAATTTGAAGAGAACGGAAGTCCACATAATTCCGCGATTTTTGAAGGGAGTTACTCCGATGGCTTGACAGTCGAAAAATCTTGCGAAAGCAGAAAGGAAGCGAGTCCGATGGAATTGAATGAGCCATTTTCTAAAACGTCTGCGGAATCGCATCCGCTGAACGACGAGATTTAATTTTACGGCGATGATTTGCGGTGAAAAACGCAAAATCCGCTGCGGTGAGGGCACTTAAGCCCATTGAAAATCCTCGCGTGAAGCAGTCCGCAGACATTTCTACCGCGATGGTGGCAGGTTTAGCCGCCTAGAGCGTTTACATAGATTATTCCATAAGAAATGGGTGATTACGATGTGCGCTTTGGTGAAACGGAAAGGAAAATACGGCTGAAAGGATTGATTCCGATGTCCGATAAGGTTTGCTCGAAGAACAAATTTTATTGAGAGGTATAGTCCGATGTAATACTGAATTACATAAAATTGAATATGAACGCTCCCCCGATGAGAAGTCGGGGGAGATTTTGTATTTGGTAAAATGTCGCGAGAAGTTCTTGAAATCCGCTTGCGTTAAAAAATGTCCCCGGGGACGTCCGAGATATAGTAGGGCTTGCCGTTTTCCACGCCCATTATAACCGTTACGCCAAAATCCTCGTAAACGCTTGTATATTCAAAATCCTTCGGTTCAGCCGCCATAATATATTCGGCAAGCGCGTCTGCTGCTTTTCGACTTTCCTCCTCGTGCTCAAAAACATCTCCGCCGATAGCGGGACCCGACGGACCGTAATAAACGTCGAGATAAATCACATTTCCGTCCTTGTCCTCGGCAGAAACCGCTTTGCTGAACAAATTCTCGTTATCTTCAGTTATGTAATCAGGCTCTCCGAAACGGCTTAAAACCTGTCCGACAAAAAGGCTGTGATATTCCGCTGCCTTATCATCATACAAGTTGCGGATAAATGCGCTTTGAGGAAGCAAATCGGGACTGCACGGCTTGAAAGTATACATAAAATCCTCAGTTTCTGTCTGCTGCGAAAGGTCGCGGATTTCCGGTGCGGCTTTGCAGCCTGTAATTGTTGTAAGAAATAAGAATAATGCTAGTGCTCTCTTTTTCATCGTGTTCACCCGAAACAGCCTTTACAGCATTTTCACAACCCGCGCGTTCTCCAAAATCAGCACGGCATACGCGCCGATTCCCTCGCCCGCGAGACCGAGACCTTCCTCGGTTGTCGCCTTGACGGAGATGTTCTCGATATTCGCGGCGAACGCTCTCACGAGGTTTTCGCGCATTTTCTCGATATAACCCGCGAGCTTCGGCTTCTCGGCAATAATCGTCACGTCAAGATTGCCGAGTGCAAAGCCCTTTTCCCGCATCAGCCCGACAACAATTTCGAGCAATTTCATACTGTCTGCGTCTTTGAAACGCGGGTCGCTGTCGGGAAACAGCTTTCCGATATCGCCGAGCGCAAGCGCCCCGAGCACCGCGTCCATAACCGCGTGCACGGCAACATCCGCGTCCGAGTGCCCGAGCAAGCCCATTTCGCACGGTATCTCCACGCCGCACAACACCAGCCTGCGTTCCGGAACCAGCCGATGCACGTCATATCCAAATCCGATTTTCACAAACTCACCGCCCGTTTCGTTCACCAAAAACCGCCCGCGCTGCCGCCAAGTCATCGGGGCGCGTTATCTTAATATTGCACGAGGAAATCTCGGTTATTCTCACGCGCTCGCCGCACAGCTCCAGCACAGACGCGTCGTCCGTTACCTCTTGCTCACCGATTTCCGCAGCACATTTCTCGAACAAATCCCGCCGAAAAGCCTGCGGAGTCTGCGCGTAAAATAGATTTTCGCGAGGCGGAGTTTTCACGATAAATCCGCTCTCATCGACAACTTTTACGGTGTCCACAGCTTTGCAAGCCGCGATAGCCGCGCCGAATTTCTCCGCGTCCGCGAAAACCCGCTCGATGTCCTTCTCGTCAATCAGCGGTCTTGCACCGTCGTGAACCGCGATAAAACCGCAGCTCTTGTCCGCAGCCGAAAGCGCGTTTTTCACGGACTCAAAACGTGTTCTCCCGCCGCAAACCACGCGCGACAGCTTCTTCACGCCAAACTTCACGGCGAGCTCCCGATATTTTTCGCAAAATTCCTCGGGTGCTGCGATGATGATTTCGGCGGTTTTCTCGCAGCGGTCAAATTTCAGCGCGCTCATAATAAACACGGGCACGCCGCCGATTTCGGAAAGCTGCTTGTTCACGCCGCCCATTCGCAGCGACGCGCCCGCAGCAAGTATGATTACAGAAAACATTTCAACCTCTGTTTAAGGCGCAATTTGCTTAAAATTAAGCTTTTCACCAACGTTGGCAGTTGCCCAAAATTCACTTTCCCCGCCGAAAATTACCGTGGAACTTGAAATAATTCAGCTCGCTCTCAAAGTTGCCGAGGAGCTTTCGCACAACGGGCTCTTTCACGTTTCCGTCAAACTCGATGTAGAACATATAGTCGTCGGGGAACTTCATCTTAACGTCGGTCGGCAAGGGCTTTGACTGAATTTTCGACATCGACAGCCCGTTCACCGCGAATTTCGTGAGCAAACGGTACAGCGCGCCCGAAATATTCGGTATCGACAGCGAAACCGCAACCGTGTCCGCGCCGTCGTACACCTCGACATTTTTGGAAATGCAGATGAAACGCGTGCGGTTGTCGGGGTCGGAGGCAATCGAGTCGCGGACGATATCCAGCCCGTGCATCTCCGCGCACTCCGCCGAGCAAATGCACCCGAGCTCGCCGCTTTCGTTCTCGGAAACCATTTTCGCGGCGGCGGCGTTGTTGTGATACGGGATAACCGTGAGGTCAGCGTGCTCGTCAATATATTTCGCGCACTGCCGAATTGCCTGCTCGTGCCCGAAAAGAATCCTCACGTCCTCCTCGCGGACGCCTTTTTTCGCGGCGAGAACGTGCGCACACTCCACGTCAACCGTTCGGCAAATATACACATTATGCCGCTCGAGAAGCTCCATATTCGCGGTAACCTCGCCCGCCGTGCTGTTCTCAACGGGCAAAATTCCGTAATCCACGTCACCGTTCTCGACTGCCTCGAAAACCTCCTTGAACGACGCGAAAAAGCTGATAGAGCCGCTGTCAAAGAGCTTTTTGCAAGCCGCGTGACCGTAAGCGCCCTCGATTCCCTGCACGGCAACCGACGCTTTTTCCTTGATTTTATCGGTATACTTTATCTCGATATCGGGCGAAATCTCGTTTATCTGCGAGCATTTCGAGATATCCATAATGTTCATAAAGAGAAACGCCGCGCTTTTCCGAAGCGGTTCGGGCGTGTTCTCGCAAACATTGTCGATGATGAACTTCTCGCGGTCGCCCTGAAAGACAACCATATTGTTCGCCGCCTTAAATTTGGCGACATCAAGCGTGAGGTTCATTCTCTCGATGAACAAATCCAGAATTTTATCGTCAATAGCGTCAATTTTCCCGCGAATTTCGGTTAAATCCATTTTGCTTTTCCCCCGTTAATCCCGTGAACTTTCGGTATCTTCCGAAGATGTTTCCTCAAAATTTTCGGCAATATACACAACAACCATTTCCAGCTCGCTTACCTTTACGAGGTCGCCGACCTCCTTGTTGCATTTCAGGACATTGCCGCTTGGAACATCGTTGCTCTTTTTCTTTTGCACGGTGTATTTTATGTTCAGCTTTTCGAGCTTTGCCGTGTAAGTTGCCTCGTCGTCGCCATTGTAATCGGGAAGCGGAACAACACTCTTGCCCTTGCTCACCTTAACCTTAATCTGCGTTCCGAGAGGCACAGACTCGCCCGGCTCAATCGACTGGTCGAAAATCATACCCGCGCTGTACTCGTCGGAATAATCGTAGGTCGGAACAAAAACGAGCTTGCCCTCATAACGCGCGGCGGTTTTCTCGTAGCTGCAGTCCTTGAAATCGGAAATCTGAATAGTTGCCACGGGCGTCTCGGAGGAGCTTTCGGGCTCGCTCTCGGTACTTTCCGTTGTCGAGGAACTTTGTGTTGACGAGGAGCTTGATGTTGTTGAAGATGAAGAAGAGCTGCTCTCGGAAACAGGCTCGGGTTCGTTTTTCCCGAACACACCCGACATCGCAAGCGCAAAGGCAATCGCGAAGATTATCAAAACCGCTCCCACGCCGATAAGCACGGCAAGCGTTTTGCGGCGCTCCTTCTGCTTCTTCTCAATCATTTTTTTCTCGCGACTTGTAAGGCGGCTTCCGTCGGAAGCACGGTTTGCGTCGTTGCCGATGTAGCGCGGCGGCGCGAACAGCTTATCCACAAACTCCGTGACGCTGCGGATACGCGTTTCGGTGGACAGCTTCATTCCGTTCATAATAACCTTTGAGACGTTTTGCGGAACGTTTCGGTTAATCAGCATCGGCTCAAGCATCGGATTTCCCGAGCGCGCAATCGCCTCTGCGGGAGCTGTGCCCGTGAGCACGCGGTAAAGTACCGCAGAAATGCCGTAAACGTCCGTCCAGGTGCCGTTGATTTCGTTTGTGTACTGCTCGGGCGCAGCGTAACCGCTGAACATCTCGCAGGCAATCTCGGTATTGGTCGTGCGCTCTGCGGAAATACAAAATCCCGCGAGCTTCAGCTCCATCTTATCCGTAACAAAAATCGTCTGCGGAGAAATGCCGCGGTGAATGATACCGGCTGCGTGAATAAGCGAAAGCGTGGTGAGGATAGGCGGGAAAAGCTCCTTGACCTGCTCCCACGACAGCTCGCCCGCGGAGTTCTCGAGAAAAGTTTTGAGAGAAATTCCGCTTATGAACTCCAGCACGGCGTAGCAAGTTCCGTTCTCGTAAAAGATATCCAAAACCGCCTGAATATGCGCCATTCCGCGAAGCTTCATCAAAGAGCGGTGCAAGTCCGCAAACTCGGACATATAGGTCTTGTAAAGCGCGCTGTTATCGGCGTTTACGGAGATATCGGTTTCGCCCTTCATTCTCGAACAAAGGGTGTCGGGCATAAATTCTTTTATGGTTACGCGGGTGTTGGTCACGGTATCGTAACCGATGTAAACCGCGCCCTCGCCGTTGTAGGAAATAAGCTTTCCGACAATATAACGCTCGTTCAAAAACGTTTTCGGCACAAGATAGGTTGGAATACAAGGGTCAGAGTCGCTGTACCCGCAAAGTCTGCACGGGCCTTCGTAGGTTTTGTCATTCATACAGCCCATACAGAGCGAGGTTTCCTTCTGCATCAGTCCACCGTCCTAAAATTTAATATAAATCAATAGTTCTACATATTATATCATACTCCAAATTTGCCAAAAAGTCAAGAATTATGACAAGATTGTAATTATTTAATTTAATATTGTATCTAATTTGTAACCATTTTCTTCGTTTCCGACAGATTTCTATCATTTCCTACAAACTATTTTGTGTAATTTCACAACAAAAATTTGCAAGCTGCACTTGCAAAATTTAAACAAATGTGGTATAATTCTATCAAGGGCAAATTTTGCCCGGATGAAATCCGAATAAAACACCCGATGATTGAAAGGAGATTTTTACTATGAGTTTTCTGGACGATATTCTTGACAAGGGCAAGACCGTTGTTTCAAGCGCAAGCAAAAAGACCGACACGGCGGTTCGTTTTTCCAAGCTGAAGGTTAAAGAGTCGCAGCTCAACGCCGATATCAAGGCGAAGAACGAAAAGCTCGGCGCAGTTATTTACGATATGTCAAAGACAGGTGTAAAGGAAAGCGAAGAGTTTGACGCTCTGCTCGCGCAGATTGACGAGGATTACGCGAAGCTCGCGGAGGTTGCGGCACAGCTTGACGAGCTCAAGAACGTTGTAACCTGCCCGAAGTGCGGCGCAAAGACCAAGAACGACAACGCTTACTGCCCGAAGTGCGGCGCGAAGCTCCCCGAGAAGAAGGTCGAGGAGCCGGCTCCCGATGAGTACAAGGACGAGTTTTAATCCGAAATTACATAAGAACAGGCTGCCGAGGTTAACCCCGACAGCCTGTTTTTTGTTTGTAATGAAACGAGCGAACACGGTGATTTTACCGCTCAATAAACGGTGCGTTGTACTTGTTCATCAAATATTCGCGGTCGCTTGAAAGCTCAACCACAACAGCATTCCCGTTTATTATTTGGAAAGCCGCATAGTTGCTTGACGTGTTGTAATGGTGAACATATTCCGCGACAAAATAAATCTCGTCACTCGAGCCCGCGGACGCGCCGCCCGAAACCGCCGAAAGTTCCTCATCGGACAGCTCCCTCGCGCCGTTTTTGCTCAAAATCTCATCGTTCATAACAATTCTCCTAACTCAAAATTTGCTTTCTGTATATTTATACGACCGAAAACCGAAAATGTAAAATCACCCGAACAAATTTTCCATTTCTTCCATAAAATTCTCGTCATAGAGCTTCGGGTAGTAGCCGAAAACCAGCTCGTAGAACTGCCTGTCGGTGAGCGCGGAAAATTCGCCCATAAGAAAACCGGGGTAGCTTTTCATCGCGTCGCACATTGATTTTGCCTTGCCGAAATCACCGAGCGTGAGCTTTTCGCAGATTTTGTCGTTGCCGAAAACAATCGCGGGTATATGCAAGAGAGCCTTGTCGTAATCAAACTCGGGCGCGGCGTAAACCCGCTTGAAATAAAGGCTTACCTTTGGATAGAAGAACTTGTTTTTCGCCTTGATTTCGCGCTTCAGATTTTTCATCAGCTTTGAAAGCGGCTCTTTTTCGTTTCCCGCGTGAGAAAGCGCCGCCGAGAGCGCGTCCAAAAGGGCGCAAGTGTTGAGCGTGAGCGCGTTCTCGCCGATAGCGGAATACGCTTCCTTTAATATCATCAGCGCGCGTCCGAGCGCGTTTTTTTCGGTCATCGGCATAGCTTCTCCTTTGGAAATTACGGTCAACGGTTAACTGTAAACGGGCAAAAAATGAGCGGCAGAAAACCCGCCGCCCAAGTTCATTTAATTACTCATCTTCGGGAACGAGCACGGCGTAGTTTCCCTCGTCGCGCTTGTACACAACGTTTACAACGCCCGTCTGCGCGTTTTTGAACATAAAGAACGTGTGGTCGAGCAGGTTCATCTGAAGAATAGCCTCCTCCACGGTCATCGGCTTCATACGGAAATTCTTGTACCTGATAACCTCGTAGTCGGTCTCCTCCGGCTCGGGAGCAAGCCCGCTGAACGCGTTTTCGCGAAGGCTCTTCTCAATCTTGGTCTTGTGCTTTCTGATTTGACGGATAATTCTGTCAATAGTCACATCAAGAGCGTCGTTTTTGTCGCGCGCAGTCTGCTCGGCGCGGTAGATGATGCCGTTGTACTTCACGGTCAATTCAAGTATAATCAAATCGCGGCGCTCCGCGAGAGTAATCTTCGCCTCGGCGTCCTCGGGGAAAAATCTGTCCAGCTTTGCGCTTAATTTCTGTTCAGCGTAATCGGTGAACGATTGTGAAATATTCAGCTTTTTCGCAGCTATTGTAACCTTCATAAAACCAGTTCCTTCCGTTTTGAATTCGGCTTTTCGCCTAACTTTATTTTAACATATATTTGCAAATTTTGCAAGAGTTTGCATTAAATTTTAGATATTTTTCACAATTATTCGCAAGATTTTTCTGCAATTACACTAACGAATTTTTAATAAATTCACACCTTGCGCAATATCCACAAATTGTGCAAAATCACAGCCGGTGCGACCGGCAGCGAATTTAGGCTCCGGCGAGTGACGTGGGTGTTTTTTGTGCCCGCAAGCGAAATCCATTTCATCACAATTCCACGAAATGCGGTTTTCTTTGACGAAAGACGGTGTAAAACTCAAATCCCGCGTCCTTTAAAAAGCTCTCTGCGATATCAAAATCTGCGGCGATATCGGCGGTGTTGTGGGCGTCCGAGCCGACCGTGATGATTTCGCCGCCGAGCTCGCGGTATCGTTTGAGGATAAACGGGTGCGGGTTTGCGTGAGAAAGCCCTTTGCGAAGCCCAGCGGTGTTGATTTCGATACCCTTGCCCAAGCCCACGATTTTCCGCAGAATTTCGTCGATAATTTCGCGGTAATCCACGGGATTGTAGCTTTTCTCCGGCGAATACCGCACAGCGTAATCCAAGTGCCCGTACACATCAAAATCCGAAAACGCGCCGATGTTTTCAACAATGCTCTCGAAGTAGCGCAGAATGCCGTTTCGCTGACCGAGCTCCGCGAAATACTCGGGAAAATACGGGTCCTTCCCGTCAATCAGGTGCGACGAGCCAATCACAAAATCGAACTCCCGCCCGTCAAGGTACTCGTGAAGCCGCTCCCCAAGGTGCTTCATCAGACCGAGTTCAACGCCGAAAAGCACCTCGATTTCACCCGAAAGCTGCTCCCTGACGCGAAAAAGTTCGTTTTTATACGCGACCGTGTCCAAGAGAAACTCGCCGCCCGGGTAATCAAAATCGTTGTGCTCGGTGAAACAGATGGTTTTCAACCCTTTTTCAACCGCCGAATGTGCCATTTCAACAAGCTTGTCCGTACCGTCTGTTGAAAATGTTGAATGTGTATGAAAATCGGATAAAATCATAAATTACCCCCAAAAATTTCCAAAAGTTATAAACTCGCGTTTTTCTCAAATAATACTCCCGAAAGGAAGTGTTTTGTATGGATAACTATCTCTGCCCGTGCGGCTATATTTACAGCGAGGAGCTCGGCAGCCCGAATCGCGGTATCGCTCCCGGAACTAAATTCTCGGATTTGCCCGACGATTGGCGCTGCCCCGTGTGCGGGCTGTCGAAGGACTATTTCGGCTCGCGCAACTCGATAATCAACGCGCTCGATATCCCGAAAACGCTTTAACAGCGCGGTTTCAGCTCTCGTCAAGCAGCGCAAAATAATCGCGGTGCTCGGCGTATTTCGCGCGGTGGGTTAACGAGAGCTGGTCAACATCGATATCGAAGAACTTGCGGATTGCCTTTCCGGTTTCATAATTGCCGCTTGCGTGATAATAACAGCGCGAGTCAAAGTCCGAGTCAAGCCAAATAACCCGCCCGTCAATCACCGCGAAATTAAACTCGTGCGTCGCCTCGGAGGGATTTTCCTCAAAGCAATAGCCGCCCTCCGCACCCGTGCCGTGGACGTTGTAAATCTCAATCCCCTGCGCTGCCGCGAGAGCTGCCGTGATATTCGAGTAACCGCCGCAAACCGTGGATTTGTTCTCCAAAACGTACTTGAGCGTAATCGTTTCCTCGGGCACGCCCCTGTTAAACGCGGGATAATCGTAGTAAATGTTGTTGGCAACCCAATTTTCGATAGCACGCAGCTTGTCGTAATCGCCCGAAAGCCCCGCGCAGATTTCATCGCTCAAATTTTTCACCATCAACAAAATTTCCTGCACGGCTTGCTTGTCCGAGCCTATCACAACATACTCGGAAACCTGCTCGAGCGGCTGTTCTACAGCTTTTTCGGTAACCCTAGTATTTCTCTCGGAAATGTCCGAGCAATCGGGCAGACAAACCTTACCGTCCGCGAATTTCACTCGGTACCAAGCTCTGCTGCCGCTTTTCTCGTAAATTCTGAACGTGGTGAAACCGTCCGCGCCCGAGCGATAATCTATGGTCACGGTGAACTCATCGCCGGTCGTCGTCACCTTAATAACGGCGTCGCGGTCGGTTGTAACGCGGTCGATGCCCTCGGGCGGGATTTTCCCCGTCACCGTTACCCGAAGCCCGTCAAACTCGATTTTTATGTCACTTTGCGGGTCGTGGGTTACAGCAAACACGCCCGTTTTTACAGCGGGCTTTTCTTCTTCGGTTGAACTTTCAGAGCTTGCTTCAACAGATGAATTTGTCGAAGACGTTGAATTTGTTGAATTTCCCGAGCTGTTTTCAACAGAAGAACCTGTTGAAGCAGTGGAATTAGTGGAATTTGACGCGCTTGTTGAATTTGTGGAATTTGTTGAAACGGACGAGCTTTCTTCGGTTGAAGAGTAAACGGGAACGGAAGAACTGTCCGAGCCGTTGTTGCAGCCGGTCAAAATAAACGCCGCCAAAACAAACGCAGCAATTCTGACTTTTTTATACATTATTTTACACCTCGCTATTTATTTTACAACATAGCGAGGCTTTTGTCAACCAATTTCACTTTATTTTCACTTTTTCGCGAGCACCGTCACCAAGCCGTCTGCCTGCGCCGAAGAAATATCCGCGCCGACGATGTTCCCGTCAATAACGATAAGGTTTGCGAAGATAGGCACGGCGGGCGTTGAGCCATCGAAATTCTTGAGCTCGTAGGTGTACTTTTTGGCAATATGCGCGCGGTATTTGCGCAAATCAAAGCCTTGCTTGCGCTGGAGGTCGTTGTACTGCTCATAAGCCTCGTCAAATTCCACGGGAATACGGATTTCCTCGATATCCACGGGCACATTTCCCGCGTCCCAGCCGAAGCTCTCGATGAAAGCGATGCGCTCGTAGTCATTTTTACCGGAAATTCCACCTGCCGCGTTTGAAATAAACCGCGTCAAAATCCAAATGCCCGCCGCTATCAGCAGAATTATCCCGATAACCGCCGTTTTCCCCGAACGCGCCCGTCTTTTTGCCATAAATTTCACTCCCGTCAAGTTTGTCACAGTATTTATATGTGCAAAAAGTGCGGTTTAGAAACCAAAAAATTGTGCGTTCCGTTTTTATCGATACAATATGTTGTGATAAAATAACTAAAAATCTCAAAAAAACTTTGTTAAATGTGACAAAACACCGCTCTATCATTGAATTTAGGCTAGAAATATGGGATTTTTTGTGCAAAATGACAGTCAAACGGCGCTTTTTGTAGGTGAATTTTGTAGTCGTTAGTGAAAATATATAAACGACCTTTGAAATATTTGTTAGTTTAGGCTCTTTTATTTTTTTGATAAGTTTGGTATTATAGTAGTAGCGAAAAATTTACTAATTTTTTCAGGAGGTTATATAATGGCAAGTTTATCACTCAGAGGCATCTACAAGCGTTATGCCGGCGGCGTTGTCGCGGTATCCGACTTCAATATGAACATCAAGGATAAGGAGTTTATCGTTCTGGTAGGTCCTTCCGGATGCGGAAAATCAACCACTCTGCGTATGATTGCAGGTCTTGAGGAAATCTCCGAGGGCGAGCTGTTCATCGGCGACCGTTTGGTTAACGACGTAGCTCCGAAGGACAGAGATATCGCGATGGTTTTCCAGAACTACGCTCTGTATCCTCATATGACCGTTTTTGATAATATGGCTTTCGGACTCAAGCTCCGCAAGGTTCCCAAGGAGGAAATCAAGAAGCTTGTTGAAGAGGCTGCTAAAATCCTCGATATCGCTCATCTGCTCGACAGAAAGCCGAAGGCTCTCTCCGGTGGTCAGAGACAGCGTGTTGCGCTCGGACGTGCAATCGTTCGTGAGCCGCAGGTATTCCTTCTCGACGAGCCGCTGTCAAACCTCGACGCAAAGCTCCGTGCACAGATGAGAACCGAGATTTCCAAGCTCCACAAGAAGCTCGGCACAACCTTTATCTACGTTACACACGACCAGACAGAGGCTATGACGATGGGCGACAGAATCGTCGTTATGAAGGACGGTTACATTCAGCAGATTGACTCGCCTATCAACCTTTATGATACTCCTGTTAACAAGTTCGTTGCAGGCTTCATCGGCTCTCCGCAGATGAACTTCGTAAACGCAAAGCTCATTATGCAGGACGGCAAGTACACTGTTGAGTTCGGTTCCGACGACAAGACCGGCAGAGGCAGAAAGTTCTACATCGAAATTCCGACCGCAAAGGCTGACGGCGACGCTCTCAAGTACTACGTTGACAAGGAAGTTATCCTCGGCGTACGTCCCGAGAACATTCACGATGAGGAAATGTTCCTCTCCGCAGCAAAGACTGGTATTATCGAGGCTAACGTTGAAGTTACCGAAATCCTCGGCGCTGAAACCTACCTCTACCTCAACTGCGACGGAGTTCAGATGACCGCGCGTGTATCGCCCAGATGCACCGCTCGTCCCGGAGATACCGTTAAGCTCGCAATCGACCCGAACAAGATTCACCTGTTCGACGCTGCCGATGAGCACGCACTCCTCAACTGATAAATTTTACGCTGATTACGGCGCGGCAGAAATCTTGCCGCGCCGTTTTGCAATTTGGTGGTTTTATGGAAAAGTGGAAATACGCGGGACTTTGCGCCGCGGGAATTTTGACAAATTTTGTCTTTATCGCCGCTTTCATAGGCGTTTGTTCGGTTATAATTAAATTTTGCGAAACATTTGTTGTTCTTTACATTTTGGCGGGGATTTTATGCTGCGTGGCAGCAGGCGCGCTTCACGCGTTGTTTCGCAAGGTAATTTCCCAAAATCTCCAAAAGAAAACCACAATCTATTCGCTGATAACAATTATTTTCCCGATTGCTCTTGGTGTGATTTCGTTTATACTTGCGATTTGCGGTTATTTAAAGAGCTTGGAAAATTTGCTTTGGGTTCTGATACCTGTTAGCATTGCCGTGGAATCGCTCGTAAGCGGTGGTTTTGGAATTGTATTTCACCGGTCTTAACGAGTTGGTGAAAATCGTTTCAACGGGGGCTAATTTATGGTAAAACTGAAATACGCGGGACTTTGCGCGGCGGGGCTTGCCCTAAACATTGCCTGTGCTTTTGGGTGCATTTGGTTATATTGGTTTTTTGTTGCCGAGGGAACCGATTTTCTTGTGCTTGTGATAGGAATTGTACTAAGCGTTGCCGCGGGATTTGTACACGTTCTTCTGCTGAACATCATCAGAAAAAAGCTCGGCAAAAGGACGTTCGGCTACGCTCTCGCCGTATTTTTCATTCCGGCGGGAATTGCAGATTTAGGTTTGATATTACCGCTGCTTGAAATTAAAATGAATTTTAGCGTTGGACTTTCTATGTTTTTTACTTCGATATCGATTTTACCTGTGATAATCGTGAGCGGTATCTCAACGCTTTGCTTCAACCACTATTTCGGCGCTCCGGAACCTGCTTCCCCCGATACCGAAGACAGTTCTGCTGATATCGAAAACAGTTCCCCCGATACCGAATAATTCTTCACGTTTGTGAAAAATCTTAACAATGAAAGGAATTTTGCAAATGAACCCAAAAATTGAAAAGCTAATCAACAACATCGAAAACGTAATTCTCGGAAAGCGCGCGGTAATCGAGAAGGTTGTGTGCGCAATGCTCTGCGGCGGGCACGTTTTGATTGAGGACGTGCCGGGCGTTGGAAAGACGCTGCTTGCGCAGACGCTCGCGAAATCGGTTTCGGGCAGCTTCGGGAGAATTCAGTTCACCCCCGACCTGATGCCGTCGGACGTTGTCGGGTACACGGTTATCGACCAAAAAACCGGTGTCGAGGAGTATCGAGCGGGTGCTGTGATGTGCAATTTTCTGCTTGCCGATGAGATAAACCGCACGTCGCCGAAGGTGCAATCGGCGCTGCTGGAGGCGATGGAGGAGCTGCAAATCTCGGTTGACGGCAAAACGCACGCGCTGCCCGAGCCGTTTATGACGCTGGCGACGCAAAACCCCATCGAAACCTACGGCACCTATCACCTGCCCGAAGCGCAGCTCGACCGATTTCTGATGCGGCTGTCAATCGGCTACCCGGACCGCGCCGCGGAGCTTGCGATGCTGGACAAAATGCCGCACGACATCGAGGTTTCGCCCGTGATGACGCTCGAGGAAATCACGCAGCTGCGCGGTATGATAAGCAAAATCACGGTATCCGAGCAGGTCAAGGCTTACATTCTGATGATTGTGTCGGCGACGCGCAACAAGCAGGAAATCAAGCTCGGCGCGTCCCCGAGAGCGTCGATTGCGCTCTACAAGGCGGTTCAGGCGATGGCGTTTATGAACAACCGCTCGTTCGCGACACCCGACGACGTCAAATATCTTGCGTCCGCGGTGCTCTCGCACAGGATAATTCTCGCATCGGGACAGAGCGCGTACCTCACGCCCGAGCAGATTATCGAGAAAATTCTTGTCGAAACGCCTGTTCCGATGTAATATTTTAGCATAATATAACAATTTGTAAAAAAGAGGGCTCGCAAGAGTCCTCTTTTTGATATTTTTTGACAACTTTCAGAATGCTTTAATCAAGCAATTCTGCGAATATCGATTAAACAGTTTGTCGATAGTCGTAACAATTTGTAATATTTACCGCAAATATAGCAAATTGTATCGGAACAAACTTTGTTATAGTCCCCGTTCTTGCTTTGAGAAAACGCAGCCGCAGTAGTTTTGGCGGTACAAATCGTATTCCGCAGACAGTTCAACCGACCGCTTGTAGCCGCCCTTTTTCTTGAAATCGTTTGGAAGATGCAGGATTTTGTACTTTTCCGACAACTCCTCGCCAATTTCGTTCAATTTTTGCGCATTTTTCAGCGGGCTTATTGATAACGTAGAGCAAAAATAGTCGAAATTATACTCTTTGGCATATTTTGCTGCTGCTTCCAACCGCAAACGGTAGCATTTAAAACAACGCTCGCCGCCTTCCTTGATTTTTTCAAGCCCTTTGACCGCGGCAAAAAATTCCTCGGAGTTATATTTTTCGACAACTAAACTCACTGGATATTTATGAGGCTGCTCCGAAATCAACCGTTCCAGCTCGAGCGCGCGCTTGTCGTACTCCGCTTGCGGCGCGATGTTCGGGTTGTAGAAAAAACAAGTTATCTCGAAGAACTCCGACAGGTACTCGAGAACATAGCTCGAGCAAGGCGCGCAGCAGCAGTGCAAAAGCAACCGCGGCGGCTGCGTGATTGATTTGAGCAGCTCGTCCAGCTTGCGCTGATAATTCACATTTTGTTGCATAATTTATTTCCCCGCGAATTTGTCACGCTGCATCACCGCAAGCTTATCGCAGCGCTCGTTCTCGGGGTGACCGGCGTGTCCCTTAATCCAACAAAACTCTGCGTCGTGGATTTCGAGCAAATTGAGCAACCGCTCCCACAAATCAGGGTTCAGCGCAGGCTTGCCGTCGCTCTTCTTCCAGCCTCGGCTGCGCCAGCTCTTCGCCCAGCCCTTTGAAATACCGTCGGAAACGTACTTGCTGTCGGTTGTAATCCGAACCTTGCACGGATATTTCAGCGCCTCGAGCGCGGTTATCACGCCAAGCAGCTCCATTCGGTTGTTTGTGGTGTGAGCGTCGCCGCCGCTCAACTCCTTTTCCCTGCCCTCGCACCGCAAAATTGCCCCAAAACCGCCGGCGCCGGGGTTCCCGCTGCAAGCGCCGTCCGTGAAAATCTCAACAAATTTCATTTTGCCCTCCGTAAAACAACAGTATATCTATATTTTACAACAACAAGCGCGTTTTGTCAAGAAAAAAATCGCCCCGATTTTACTCGGAGCGATTTGTATTGAACTTGTAATGTTCGGAAGCGAAAATTACTTTCTCTTCTTAGCAACTACAACAGCAGCGCCAGCAAGAACAGCAGGAACAACTGCAAGAGCTACGCCAGTGCCGGGAACGTCAGAGCCGCCCTCGCCAGTACCACTGGTCTCGCCGCTGGTCTCACCACTGGTCTCACCACTGGTCTCGCCACTGGTCTCGCCGCTGGTCTCTTCAGCTACAACAGTAGCGGTGTAGTTAACAGGAACATCGTCATAACCCTGAGAAGCAGTATCGATAGCTACAGCTACAGCATCGCCGGTAGCGCCGGTAACAGTGTAGGTGATGGTAGCGAGAACGGTACCAGCCTTGATGGTCTTACCAGCATCAGCCATACCGCCGATCTTAATGGTGCCATCTTCCTTAATCTTGTTTACGATAGTGGAACCAACAGTAGTGGTATCAACATCTACAACCTCGAGACCGGTAGCAGATACGATGAAGCCGCAGTCAGTGATTTCAGCGGTGGTAGTGATCTCAACCTTGATAGTCTTGCCGGAAACAGCCTTATCAGCAGTATCAGCCTTGATATCAGCAGAAGCAGCGATTGCAGTAAGAGCCAGCACTGCAGAAGCAATGCCCATAGAAATAATCTTCTTCATATTATTTTCCTCCATAATTTTGTTTTTTTAATAACTCGTGCGCGGAGCGCGAAGCCCCGCGCAGAATTACTATTTACCGAAATGGTGTTAATTATGCCTGAAGCCAAGCGTCAAGGATTGCAGTAGCGTCAGCAGCGTTGATGATGCCGTTGCCGTCCATATCAGCAGCCTCAAGATACTCATCGTTCAGGAAGAGCTCAAGAGCCTTTGTAGCGTCAGCGGGAGAAATCACGCCGTCGCCGTCAGCATCACCGAGCTTAACATCGGGCTTCTCGGGCTCTGCGGTAGCAGCCTCAACAGCAGCGAGGAGAGTCTGATACTTCTTGTAGAATGCCTTCTCGCCGTCGGTGCCCTTAGTAGCAAGACGGTTGTAGAAGATGAAGTTGCGGTCATCGTCATATGCTTCGCAATCTTCACTCCACTCGAGAGTAGAGAGGTCATAAGCAACATCAGCAAGAGCAGCCTGAATCTTAGCAGCGCTGGAGCCATAAGCATTTGCGTCAAGACCTTCAGCAACAACAGCGATGGTCTCAGCGATATCGCCGAAGCTTACAGGATACTTCTTGAACTCATCGTTGAGCTTATCATACTTGCCCTTGAGTGCATCATAAACAGCTGTTGCGTCCTTACCGCTGCAAATTTCAGTGGCTACCTCATAAACACCGTCACTGTAGGTTACCTTATCGCCGTCCTTATAGCCCTTGGTAGCATTTGCCTTAGCAACCCACTCGGTAGCAGCCTTACGGTAAAGGTCGAGATCAGTGTTCTCCTTCTTGAACTTAGCAGCGTCGCCGGTAGCGTCAATAAGTTCGTTAGCGTCCTTGATGAGCTCAGAAACCTGCTTCTTGGTGTATGTTGTATCAGCAGGGAACAGGTCGGTGAGTGCATAGTACATTGCTCTGTAAACGAGAGGATATGCAACAGACTTGGTGGACTTATCAGTTACAATATCAAGAGTATCAATGACAGCTCCAACTGCAGCGTCATAATCTCTCTGATCAGCGTCAAGAGCGTCTGTTCTTACGCAAGCCTCAAATGCAGCATAAGCAACAGAAAGGTCAATCTCTGTTGTAACCTTCTGACTATCCAAAGTAGTGGAGATAAGAGTGGCGTTAATAGGCATATACTTGGTGATGTCATCGCCAGCCTTAACCTTTACGGTCTTGGTGCCGTTAGCGTAGTCAAGTTCCCAAGTAGAACCGCCTGCATTCCACTTTGTCTTAACGTAGCCGGTTTCGGGGTCAAGCTTAATAGTAGTACCCTCCGGAACAGTGCCGCCTACTTCTACCTTCTCTTCACCTGCGGTATCAATAACAGTAACAGTAACGGCACCGCCAAGAGCAGTCTGAATAGCAGTAGCTACATCCCTATATGCAGAAGAAGTAGCGGTCTTCAATTCGATTTCTTTTCTAACGATCTGATCGTGATAATCATCGAGAAGGCCCTCGACAGAGGTCTTAGAACCACGCTTTACGCCGTCAACTTCCCAGCCCTCGAAAATAGAAATCGCAGTCTTCATAGCCTTGTAAGAAGTTACGATACCGGTAAGAGTTGTTGAGTTGGAGTTGGAGTTTGTAACAAACTTAGCGTATGCGTTTTCAACGTCAGCGTACAGAGTGCCGTCAGTATTATTACCTGCAACACCGCCGAAATCAATCCAATTATCCTTCTTGCTGGAAGCGTCAACAGCAATACCGGACTCAGTACCGAAGTACAAAGACAAAGGAGCATTATCAGAGTCTCCGTAAACGATATCCTTGAGTTCGCCGAAGGTAACCTGCTTGCCCTTGAAGTTTAACTTCTTAGTTGCAGGAGATGAATTGTCGTCCTTGAACGTAATATCATTTCCGCCAACAGTAGCCTTACCGCGTCTCCAGTCCTCATAATCATTGAAGCTGTTTACGAGATCTATGTACTTGTTGTAAGTAGATCTGAACTCAGACTTTGTTACCTTGTCATTTGCCTTAAGACCCTTTACAGCAGCCTCGAGGTCAGCATAAGCGTCATTGATAACACGCTGATCGGTATCATCAAGAGAATCCTCAGCGGTCTCATAAGCGCTCTCGAACTCGCTCCAGCTATCATCAGAGTAGATGTAGTCGCTGAATTCCTCGTTCAGAATGTTCTCGGTTTCATAAGTCTTTTTGTAGTCACCAACGAGTTCCTTGAGCTCGGCGTTGGTGTACATCTTAAGGCTAGCCTTTACAGCCTTGAGCATCTGATAAGCAGCAGTGATGTCATCAGATGTAGCATCTTCGTCTTCAACAACAACCTTTGCAGCCTCATAAGCGTTCTCAAAGTTTTCGCTCATTGTGGTGCCGTAGTCATCAAGCTTATCCTCAACGAAGCTCTCGAGCGAAGCAACATACTCCTTGAGCTGTGCCGGTGTAACGGCTTCAGTCTTGATAGCGGTAGCGGTCTCATCTGCAAAAGCTACTACAGAAACAGCGCTGAGAGCCATTACAGATGCCATAGAAGATGCCAAAATTCTTTTCTTCAACATATTTGTCCTCCTAAATAATTTGTTTTTTTAAAACATCTCTGAGTTATCGGGCACTCGGATGTATTAAACGGATTTTCCTCCGCTTATTGTGGTAGTCGCGGGTTTTCCGGGAAAAGTTTCACCGGTTTCAAAATTTTCTCGGAAATTTTTCCGCTTGCAATACCGTAGTCGCGGAGCGAAACAAAAAAGTTTCAGGCTTTCTGAATTTTTTTGTTTTACATTCTATAATATAACACGTTTTGGGGCATTTCGTCAATATGCATTTTGTATAAACTTGCTACGTTTTTTGCGAGATTTTATAACTTTTGCACAAGTGTGCTTGTTTTAAGCGGATTTGGGCGGGTTTTTATTCAACAAATTTCGCGGGAATTTTTTGTTGGTTTTTAACAAAAATGCGGTTTTGCCTTGATTTTTCGGGCGGGATTTGCTATAATAAATAAGTTAAATGTCGCTGTAGCTCAGCCGGATAGAGCGGCCGCCTCCTAAGCGGCAGGCCGGAGGTTCGAATCCTCTCTGCGACGCCACCAGCGTGACGCTGGACCTTTTCGCCCCTAGTATGTGCTAGGGGCGATTTTTGTGCCCGCAAGCGGCTTTGTTGCGCCCTTTTCGCAGTTTGGAGAACGCCGAAAACGCGGATTGTTGCACTTTCTTGCTTTGCGGTCACCAACTTTGCCCGAGAACAGCTCTCGTTAAACAACAAAAATCCCCCGAAGCTCGAGGGATTTTTATTATAATATGTAGATTAAGCTTTCTTGTTGCCGCAGCCCTTGCAGAAGTTTGCAGACGGATTGTTTACAGTACCGCAGTTTGTGCAAGTCCACGGCTGCGCTTCGGGAGCGGGCTGCTGAACGGGTGCGGGAGCAGGTGCAGGGACAGGAGCAGGTGCCGGCTGCTGAACGGGTGCGGGAGCAGGTGTAGGAACAGGAGCAGGTGCCGGCTGCTGAACAGGCGCGGGCGCGGGCTGCTGGAACTGCTGAACGGGAGCAGGAGCAGGCTGCTGATACTGCGGCTGAACGGGCTGCTGATAAGGAGCAGCGGGAACAGACGGTGCAGAAGTGAACGGCAGATTTGTGTAAGCGCTCTCGGGAAGCTGCGGCAAGTTGTTCTTCCTGCGATAGTTCTGGTCAACGCGCATTTCAATGTTGTTAGTATGCTCAAGATAAGCCATCAGAATAACGAAATAGAACGAAGCGGGTATAAACAGCTGGCAGAATACAGCAAAGCTTCTTGCCTGAACTGCGCCGACAATCGCTCCGACGGTTCCGAGCACAAGAATAACCCAAGCCGAAATAAAGGCAATTTTTCTCCAAAGTGATTTCATAATAATCCTCCCGAATAATTTTTTAGTTTAACAGGATAAATCCTATTTTGATTATAGCACACCGATTTTGTTTTGTCAATGGGGCAATCGTCATTTTCACCTATTTTTTTACTTTATCCCCTTGAAAATTTCGTGAAAAAATGTTATAATAACTTGATATGTAAAAAAATATTTAATAAAAAAGTCTGTCGAGAATTCTTCAGATACTAGGAACCGACCTCGCGGCTAGGCTTTGTGCCTGCCGTGAGGTCGGTGACGAAGTAGATGAAGGATTATCGACAGGCTGAAAAGAGGAATATGCTATGGATACAATGAAAGGGTTAAAGAGAACCTGTTACTGCAATGAAGTTACGCTGGAGGCGGGTGAAGTCGTTGTCGGCGGCTGGGTTGCGCGCGTCCGCGACAAGGGCGGCATCATCTTCATCGACCTGCGCGACAGAACCGGCATCGTTCAGCTCACCTTCGATGAAACCACCGAAAAAAGCATTTTTGAGAAAGCAGAGTCCGTGCGCTCCGAGGACGTGCTTATGGTTAAGGGCGTTGTTCGCGCGCGTGAAAGCGTGAACAGCGAGATTAAAACAGGTAATGTTGAGATTTTGCCGACAGATTTGCGTGTTCTCTCCAAAGCGCAGACGCCGCCTTTTGAGATTGTCAGCAACTCCAAGACAAACGAGGAGCTTCGCCTGAAATACCGCTATCTTGATTTGCGCAGAAAGCCGCTTCAGGACAACCTGATTATGCGCCACAATATCGCAAAGTGCGCGCGCGACTATTTCTACGAGAACGGCTTCCTTGAAATCGAAACGCCGATGATGATTAAGTCAACGCCCGAGGGCGCGCGCGATTACATCGTGCCTTCGCGTATCCACAACGGCAAATTCTACGCGCTCCCGCAGTCTCCGCAGATGTACAAGCAGCTTTTGATGATTTCGGGCTTTGACCGCTATATCCAGCTTGCGCGCTGCTTCCGTGATGAGGATTTGCGCGCCGACAGACAGCCCGAGTTTACGCAGATTGACCTTGAGATGTCTTTTGTGGACACCGATGATATTCTCGAGTGTCTCGAGGGCTTTATAAAGCGGCTTTACAAGGAAATCCTGAATGTTGATATCGAGACACCGCTCCCCCGCCTCACATACGACGAGGCAATGAGCAGATACGGCTCGGATAAGCCCGACACGCGCTTTGAAATGGAGATAACCGACCTCTCGGAAACCGTCAAGGACAGCGATTTTGTTGTGTTCAAGAGTGCGCTTGAAAACGGCGGCTCGGTTCGCGGTATCGTTGCGAAAAACGGCGCGGAAAAGCTCTCCCGCAAGGAAATGGACAAGCTCACCGAGTTTGTCAAGGGTATCGGCGCGAAAGGTCTTGCTTACGTTCGCTGGGTTGACGACGCGCCCGCTTGCTCGTTCGGCAAGTTTATGAAAGAGGGCGAGCTCGAGAAAATCCTCGCGGCGCTCGGCTGCGAAAAGGGCGACGCGGCGCTTATTGTCGCGGATAAGGACAAGGTTGTGCTGCCGACGCTCGGCGCGCTGCGTCTTAAAGTGGCAAAGCAGCTCGACATTATTCCCGAGAAATGGAATTTCGTGTGGATAACCGAGTTCCCGTTCTTTGAATTTGACGAGGAAAAGGGCGAATGGGCGGCTATGCACCACCCGTTTACAATGCCACTCGAAGAGCATATCCCGTATCTCGACAGCGACAAGGGACGCGTTCGTGCGAAGTGCTACGACCTTGTTCTGAACGGCGTGGAGCTGCTCTCGGGCTCTATCAGAATAAACAACCCCGAGCTTCAGCAGAAAATGTTCGAGATGCTCGGAATGACGGACGAGGAAATTCAGCTTAAATTCGGCTTCCTCGTTGACGCTTACAAGTACGCAGCTCCTCCTCACGGCGGCGCGGGAATCGGTCTTGACCGTCTTGCAATGCTGATGTGCGGCTGCGATAGCTTGCGTGATGTAATCGCGTTCCCGAAGGTTCAGAACGCGTCCGAGCTTATGAGCGAAGCGCCCGGAACGGTTTCCGAGGAACAGCTCGCCGAGCTTGGAATTCGCGTTGTCAACAACGAGGAATAAGCACGCGGCGCACTGCCCGAAACGCTTTTCTTGAACAAGCGCGGTTCGCTCGTTAATCGGCGCAAACCGTGCTCCCGAGAACTTGCCGCGCGGTTTACGCAACACTATTTGCCGAGAACTTAACGCGTTTTGATTGCCAACAAAGAATTTAACCGAGGTTTATATGGATAAAAGAGAGTACAAGCAGCTTATTTCAATGTCCGCAAACGGTGACGCAAAGGCTTTTTCAAAGCTCTACGAGAGCGTTTACCGCGATATGTACTACACCGCGTTCTACACGCTCAAAAACGACGATGACGCAATCGAAGCGGTTACGGGCGCGGCGCGCGACGGATTTAACTCTGCCTCAAGATTGAGAACAGAAGCGCAGTTTCGCGTTTTTATGATGAGAACGCTTTGCGCGAGAATTAAAATGTTCTTCAAAGAGTACAACACGGACGATGACCTGAAAGGCAAACAGCCTTTGCTCAAAAAAATGCTGTTCAAACTGCCGGATATCGAGAGACTGCTTGTTGTTATACACGTTGGCGGGAGATTTTCTCTCGAGGAAACCGCCGCGTTTACGGGAATGACCGTCGGCGGTGTGAGAAAAAGAATAAATAAGGCGAAGGAAACGCTTGGTATCGAAGATTAACGGGGAAAATCAGGGGTGAAAAAATGACTTGTGAGGAAATGCGAGCGGAAATGCGGCGAAAGGTTGTGCCGGAGAACGTCATTCCGCAGAATATTATCGAATATCTTATGGACGATTCGGCGGAATTGCCCGAGCTTGACGCGTTCACGTTCCTCAACCGCTTGAGAGCGCTCGGAATAGGCTCGGCGGACTTTCAGTATCTGCTGGAGGCGTGCGACGCGCCCGCGGCGTGCGTTGAAAAGGTGAAGCGAAACCCCGCGATGAACCTTCAGAACCTCATTCTCACCCTCGAAAGCTCCGGACTTACCGCGCAGGACTACACGATTATGCTCTACACCGCGCGCCAAATCTGGGAGCAAACCCTCACAATCCGTCTTGAGAAAACCTCGGAGGCGGTTGACGAGGTTGACGAGGAAGCCGAGGAAAATCCCGAGCAAATTCCTGTCGAGGAAATTGAACAACCCGAGCCCGTTCCCGAGGAAACAGAAGGTGAGGAGAACGAGACCGATGAAGATGACGAGGATTTTGATGAACCGTCGCTTGCCGAGGTTCTCGAGCAAGTTCGGCTGCTTGAGCGGGAGATGTCCTATCACGGCGACGATGAGGAAGAACCCGAAAAGCTCCCCGAAATCGCTCCCGAAGAACCCGAAGCGCCTTCCTACGACAACGCGGAAATTGCTTATGACGAAGAACCCGAGCAATCCGCGCGGAATGTCGGCGGCTTAACCTCGGATTTCTCGAAGATTTTTGATATTATTAAGGAGAACAAACAGTCCGAGCGCGATGAAGCTCAAAACTCCGCGCCCGAAGCTGATTATTATAATGAATATGAGGAAGCGGAAGAACCCGTTCAGCCCACGGCAACGCTGTCGGTAACGAGAATTCTCGCAGGTATGCAGAAATCCGCTCCCGAAAACGACGAAAACGGTGACGCGGACAACTACGAGGACGCCGAGGAAATTGACGAGATAAGCGCCGAGGAGGCTGAAATCAGCGCGGACGAGGATTACGAGGACGAGAGCTTTGACGATACTTCTTCGCTTGTGAAAATCGACCAAACGTTGTTCAGCAAAACCGCAAAGCAGATTCCCGCGAGAGAGCTGCCCGATGAAGACGAGCCGCTTGACGAGGAAGATTACGACGAGGACGAAGAATACGAGGATTACGACGACGAGGACGAGCTCTCGAGAAAAATCCGCCGTACTCCGAAAAAATACCATATAAAAGCGCTTGTTGCGGGAGCAATCGGCGCGGCGGCGCTCACGGTGCTTTCCGTTTCGGCGGAACGTTTCACGCAGAAATCTCCCGAAATCTTTTTTGCCGAGCAAAATGACGATATTTTCGCGCAGATTTACAAGTCCTATGATGCAAAAATTATGGGCGGAGACAACATCTGCGAGTACTCGGACAGCTGCGAAATTTTCGGTGATTTGCTGATAAACAAGAACGGCGGGGCGAGTTTCTCCGACGACAAAAATGTGTATACGGTAACGAGCGAAACAGTCTCTGCGGAGAGCTTTAACGGCACAATGCTCGACTCCGCGAAATATATCACACCCCCGCAGAAAACCAAGTTTGTCACCGCTTTTTGGGAGGACGACGCGCTTTACTGCGTGTTCTCGGGCGAAAATGACAATAAGGGCGAGAAAGAGTGCGGGTATATGAAAATCCAGAACGGCACGACGCTGTTCACCGTGCGTCAAGACGGAATTCTCACCGATTTTTCGCTTGAGGACGGGAAAATCTCGCTCGGCTCGGTTTACGTTCCGAAGTACTCGCGCACCTTCACCACCGACGATACCGATGTTTATCTCCCGCGCCTCGGCAAGAACGAGAAATCCCCGCTCACCTGCGAAAACGTTGCTATAAGCGGCACGGACGGCTGCTCGTTTGCAGTCTGCGCGGAGTACACGCTTTCGAGCGGCGAAAATTCCGCAGCAAAGGCGGTTCTCGGAAACCCTGTTTCGGCGAGCGCGGATTTCAAGGCTGCTCTGAACGGCAAAACCGAGGACAAGGAATACGGCTTGCTGATTGATTTCAAGAACACACTTTCCTCGAAAAAGTGCGAGAAAATTACTGCGGCTGCGTTTGGAAACGGCTTCACGGTAACGCTTGAGGGCGAGAATGCGAACATCAGAAACGCTGATTTCACCGCAAAATGCGCGCTTTCAAACTTTGCTGAAAACGCGGAAAAGCTGAAGATTATCGACAAAAATCTGCTTGTCGGCAACAAGGACGGATTCTTCTCGGCATTTGACTGCGCGAACCTCGCAGAGCCTTCTGCCGTTAAGCTCACGAAAACAAACGGCATCGTGTCGGGCGATAACGCGGCGCTTTTTAGCGTTGACGGCGGGCTGACGATTACCTATTATAAAAAGGAAAACGGCGCGGCGAAGGTTCTCGGGAAATATCAGAAAGCGTTCTCGGACGACGAGCTGAAAACGCTTGTGCTGAAAGGCGCGGAGACAACCGCCTTCGCGGACGACTCCTGCGGCGCGGCTTTCGAGTATTTCGACGGAGTTTCCGTGGTTGCGCAGTACGTTGTCTTTGGCAAAAACGAGGGTGTGAAAACGCTCTATGACGACAAGACAGGCTTCACGCGGGCATTTGCGGCGGGCGGAAAAATCTACGCGGTAAGTTCAAACGGCTTTGACTGCGTGACGGGAAAAAGCCCCTTGACAGAATGAGGCAGTTTGGTGTATAATGTTTTTGTATGCGGAAGCATTTTCGGGAGTGATTTCAATGAATGACAAGAAACGCGAGAGGCTGATGAAAATCTGCCGTGTCGCGGCGATAATTCTCGCTTTGGGAATGATTGTGGGAATTTTCGTTCAACCATATTTGGGATAACTCTCGGCTTTTAGAAAAAGGAATGATACAATGGGTTTGTTTTACAACAACAACGTTGCGGGAAGCGGCGTTTCCAAAACCGCGGGGCAGAAAAAGCCGTTCTTTCGGTTCTGGGAGCTGTTTTTCAGCAAGTTTTGGAAATTCTTTCAGATTAATCTGATTTACTTCGTTTTCTGTCTGCCTGTCGTGACAATCGGTCCGGCAACCGCGGCGATGACGGCGATTATGAGGAATTTTTACCTCGAACGACCGCAGTTCATTTTCCACGATTTCAAGCAGGAGTTCAAGAAGAATTTCAAGCAGGCACTTCCGATA
Source organism: uncultured Ruminococcus sp. (assembly GCA_964551225.1). GTDB lineage: Bacteria > Bacillota > Clostridia > Oscillospirales > Ruminococcaceae > CAG-115. The sequence continues at coordinate 87,076 of CAZKBF010000005.1, read as the reverse complement.
GGGCTGCTTGACGTGGGAGCAATCGCGCTGGGTGTTTTCGCGATACTTTTCTACGCGGGTCACCCCGATATGGACACAACGGCAACCGTGCTCTACGTTTTGTGCCTTGTGGGAGTAGCGATTGTGATAATGATGAGCTTTTACATCTACCCGCAGATTGTCGCGCTGGATTTGAAGCTCGGGCAAATCGTGCGAAACTCGCTTTTGCTGATTTTCCTCAACCCCGTCGGCGATATAATCACCTTTGCGTGCTTTTTCGGCTATGCGGCGCTGATTTGGTTTTTCTGGCTGTTTGTGGTGTTCCTCACGCCGATTGTACCGTTTGCGTGGCTTTGTTTCATCTCGTTTTTCTGCTGTTATCCGACAATTCAGAAGGTTCTCATCAACCCATATTACGAGAAAACAGGCGAGAGAAATCCCGAAATTCCCGATTATATCGAGGAAAACGTGTTCACCGACCTCGGCGGCAAGGAAGAGCCGCTCAATCTGAAGGACAGGGACAAGGGCGGAAATCAGCGCGGAAAGATTATCAAATAAAAAGACAGGCTGGCGTTTTTCGACAGACTGAAATTAACATAATAAGGAAGGATTTTAGTTATGGCTTCTAGCGTTATTGTCGGAACCCAGTGGGGCGACGAGGGCAAGGGCAAAATCATCGATATTATGGCGAAGAAAGCGGACTTGGTTGTCCGTTCGAGCGGCGGAAACAATGCAGGTCACACCGTCGTTCACGGTGACGAGGTGTACAAGCTCCACCTTCTGCCGTCGGGCATTTTGTACCCGAAAACAACCTGTCTTATCGGAAGCGGCGTTGTCGTTGACCCGAAGGTGCTTTTGGAGGAAATCTCCGAGATGAACAAGCGCGGCGTAACCTGCGACAATCTCAAAATTGATGCGCGCGCGGATATTATTATGCCGTGGCATCGCGAGCTGGACAAGCTCGAGGAAGCGTTCAAGGAAAAGCAGACGGGCGTTAACGTCGGCACAACAGGTCGCGGTATCGGACCTTGCTACACCGACAAGGCAAGACGCGTCGGCATCAGAATGTACGATTTGTGCCGTCCCGAGTGCCTTAAAAAGCTGGTTAAGAATACCGGCGAGATGAACAACCTGATGATTGAAAAGGTGTACGGCGGAACTCCGCTTGACCTTGACGCGATTTACGAGGAGTACAAGGCTTACGGCGAGCAGCTTGCCAAATACGAGGCAGACGGCTCGGTTATCGCATTCGAGACCTACAACGAGGGCAAAACCGTGCTTTTTGAGGGCGCGCAGGCAACTCTGCTCGATATCGATTTCGGAACCTATCCCTTTGTCACGTCCTCTCACCCGATTGCGGGCGGCGCTTGCGTTGGCACGGGCGTTGGACCGAAGCTGATTGACGAGGTAATCGGCGTTGGAAAGAGCTACACCACGCGCGTTGGAAACGGACCTTTCCCGACCGAGCTTCACGATGACCTCGGCGAGCTTATCAGAAACCGCGGCGGCGAGTTCGGCACAACAACCGGCAGACCGAGAAGAACAGGCTGGTTTGACGCGGTGATTATGCGCCACGCGGTTCGTGTAAACGGCTTGACCGCGCTTGCTATCAACAAGTTCGACACGTTAAGCGGAATCGGCACGCTCAAGGTTTGCGTTGCCTACAAAAAGTCCGACGGCACCGTGCTCAAGGACTTCCCTGTTACCCTCGAGGAGCTTGCCGACTGCACTCCGATTTACGAGGAAATCGAGGGCTATGACGGAGATTTGTCCGGCTGCCGCACATTTGAGGAATTGCCCGAAAAGTGCCGCGCGTATATCACCCGTCTTGAGGAGCTTTGCGGCTGCCCGATAACAATAATCGGTGTCGGCGCGGGCAACGACCAGGTTATCTTCCGCTGATGAAAATAGTTTTTATCGGCGATGTTGTCGGGAAAAACGGCTGCGAGGCGCTGGCGGCGGAGTTGTTTAAGATAAAGAATGATTATCACGCGGAGCTTGTTATCGTGAACGGCGAAAACAGCGCCGAGGGAAACGGTATCGACAAGCGCTCGGAGCAGGCGATTTTTGACGCGGGCGCGGACGTTATCACAACGGGAAACCACGCGTTCAACAAGTACGAGATTTTCGAGGAATTTGACCGCTGCGACAGGCTGATTCGCCCCGCGAATTTCGGGACGGAGCTTGCGGGAAAGGGCGTTTGCGAGCTGGATTTCGGGAGCTTCAAGGTTTGCGTTGTAAACCTTATCGGAACCGCGTTTATGCAGCCCTGCGATAACCCGTTCAAGTGCGCGGAGCAGCTGTTGGAGAGCATTGACGCGCGTGTTGTTATCGTGGATTTTCACGCCGAGGCAACCTCCGAAAAGCGCGCGATGGGCTTTTTCCTTGCGGGAAAGGTAACGGCGGTGCTCGGCACGCACACCCACGTTCAGACTGCCGACGAGCAGATTATCGACGGCACGGGTTATATCACGGACGTTGGTATGACGGGCCCGGCAGACTCGGTTCTCGGTGTTGACAAAAATATAATTATAGAAAAATTCCTCACCTATCGTCACAAAAAACACGTTTTCGCGGGCGGCGAGTGCCTTGTGAGCGGAGTTTGCCTTGACGTTGATGTGAAGAGCGGGAAATGCGTTTCAATAGAACGTTTTTGCAGAAGAGTATAAAAACTTCAGCATAATACTATATAAATATTAAAATGGAAAGGTGAAACATAAAAGTTTCAAACGGTGATTAAAATGGAAGTAGTAAAGGTTTCGGCACACTCGGTTCCAAAATCGGTTGCGGGAGCAATCGCGGCGGTTATCCGCGAAAACCGCGAGGTTGAGGTTCAGGCGGTCGGCGCAGGCGCGGCAAATCAGGCGGTTAAGTCAATCGCGATTGCAAGAAGCTATATGGCGCTTGTCGGCGTGGATTTGATTTGTATTCCCGCGTTCACGACGGTTGTTATCGACGACGAGGAACGCACGGCGATGAAGTTTATCGTTGAGCCGAGATAAATGAGAAAAATTCTGCTGATAACAACGGGCGGGACAATCGCTTGCCCCGATACCGATGAAAGCAGGTCTCCCAAAAGCAGCGCGAAACGGCTTTTGGAGCAGCTCGGCGTGTTCCGCGAGAACGTGGAAATCACGAGCAATGAGCTGTATTGCCGCGACAGCACGGATATGTCGCCGAGTGAATGGGCGGATATCGCGCGGCTTGTTCGCGACAAATACGCGCAATTCGATGGATTTGTGATAACCCACGGCACGGATACGCTCGGCTACGCAGCCGCGGCGCTCTCCTGCCTTATCCAAAACAGCGAGAAGCCCGTTGTCCTCACGGGGAGTATGCTCCCGATGGCAGCGGAAAACTCCGACGCGCCGAGAAATCTTAAAAACGCGATTTTGTTTGCGGCAGATTCGCGAGCTTGCGGAGTTTCCGTGGTTTTCGGGAAATTTGCTTTTGACGGTAGACGCGTTTCTAAAATCCACAGCATAGCGAGAAATGCTTTTGAAAGCGTGAATTTCCCGCCGATTGCTTGTTTTGACGAGCGCGGAATTACATTTACCGAGCCGATTTTCTCGTTCAGCGGAGCAACGCGTTTTCACCAATCGCTTGACGAAAATGTTGAAGTGATATTTCTCGTTCCCGGGATTTCCCCGCCGCTTATCCGCAGTGAAACGCGCGCGGTGGTTATTCTTGGTTTCGGCACGGGCGGTCTTCCGGTGTACGGCGGCTGGGAAAATTGGCTGGAAACGCTGGTTTCGCGCGGGGTTTACGTCATAATGTCAACGCAGGTTTTGCGCGGCGGGAGCGATATTCGGCTGTACGAGGTCGGAAACAGGCTCGCCGAGAAGTACCCGATAATTGACGCAGGCAAAATGACCAAGGAATACGCGGCGATGAGGGCGATGTTCGCGCTCGCCTATTCCGATGATTTTGAGAGCTTTAAGAGCATTTTTTGCAATAATATTTGAAAGGCGGCATTTTTATGAAATGTATCCCAATCGAACAGCTTAACAACGCCGCAAAAACGCCCGCGCAGCTTGTCGCGGACGGCGAAAAGGTGTACGCGGAGCAGATTGAACACGCCGCGCGCAGTATTTTTGAGCGCCGCAGCGAGCGTCCCGTTGTGCTTATTTCGGGGCCGTCGGGCTCGGGTAAAACTACGTCGGCGCACCGAATTGCCGCGCTGCTCGAAAGCTACGGCTGCAAGGCGCACACGATTTCGATGGACAACTATTTTCTGCCGATGCACGAAAACGAGGCTGCCCGCGATGAAAACGGCAACATCGACTTTGAAAGCCCGATGCGGCTGGATATACCGCTGTTCAAGAAGCACCTCGAAATGCTTTTCAAGGGCGAGGAAATCGATATCCCCGCGTTTGACTTCGCGAAACAGGAGCGCATCCCCGGAATGCCGCTCAAACGAAACGACGGCGAGCTGGTTATTCTCGAGGGGATACACGCGCTGAACCCGCTTGTGACGGGCAATTCCGAGAATTTCACAACCTGCGTTTACGTCAGCGTGAGAACCCGAATTTCCGACGGCGACAAGCTCCTTCACCCGTCCAAAATCCGCCTGATGCGCAGACTTATGCGCGACAAACTCTTCCGCGGGCGCAGCATAACCGAAACGTTTGAGTTTTTCAAGTCGGTTGAACGCGGCGAAAATTTGTACATAATGCCGTACAAAAATCGCGCGGATTTCGATATCGACACCTTTATCGAATACGAGCCGCTCGTTTACCGCGATATTCTGCTGCCGGATTTGGCGGCTGCGTCGCCGCACTATGCGGATTACGGTGACTACGAGGATATCGAGTATTTTCTGAAGCTGCTCGAGCCGGTTGAACGGGAATTCGTGCCGGACAATTCGCTTATTAAAGAGTTTATCGGAAACTGAAATTTGTTATGCTGAAAGACTGCGTGGAATTCTGCGCAGTCTTTTTTTAACCGCAAAAATTTTGCGGCTGAACTTTTCGATAACCCGAATATAAACAAAACTTTAACATTTTTGTGTTAAAATGAAAAAAACTTTGGAGGTGCGCCGATGTTCAAAATATTGGTTGTTGAGGACGACCGCGAGCTAAACCGCACGGTCTGCGCGTTTCTAAATCAAAGCGGCTATGAAGCTACCGGCTGTTTAGGCGCAAACGAGGCATACGACGCGATGTATGAAAACGTGTTCGACCTTATAATTTCGGATATTATGATGCCCGATATTGACGGATTTGAGTTTGCGAAAACCGTGCGCTCGATAAACAGCGAAATTCCCATTCTTTTTATGACCGCGCGGGACGATTTTGCTTCAAAGCAGCGTGGTTATCGTGTGGGAATTGACGATTATATGGTAAAGCCTATTGACCTTGACGAGCTTGTTTTGCGTATCGGAGCGCTTCTGCGCCGCGCGAAAATAGCGTCAAGCCGAAAGCTGGAAATCGGCAGCTTTGTTATGGACGCAGACGAGCACACAGCGTACCTCGGCGACAAGGAAATCCGCTTGACAACGCGGGAATTTAACCTTCTTTACAAGCTGCTTTCCTACCCGAAAAAGACCTTTACGCGAAATCAGCTTATGGAGGAGTTTTGGGACGTGGAAACCGAAACCGCTCCCCGTGCTGTTGATGTGTATATGACGAAGCTGCGCGGCAAGCTGTCGGAGTGCGATGATTTTGAGATTGTGACGGTTCACGGGCTGGGTTATAAGGCGGTGCTCAAATGAAAAATGTTCTGAAAATGACGGGCAGTTTTCTGATGTTTTTCGCGCTGGTTGCTTTCACGACAACCTGCTGTATGACGCTGTTTGTGTCAACCTTTACCGAAACACTCGGGATTGCCCTGAACAGCGAAAACCTTTCATCTGCCGCAAAAATTACCTTTCTGAACGTCATTTTGTTAAGCGTGATTTTTTGTTTAATTGACGCGGTTCGCCGAAAAATCACGGTTGAGCGCCCCGTGAAACGCATAACCGAGTCTGCCGAAAAAATCACAAGAGGCGATTTTTCCGTGCGGATTGAAAAAGACGGCTTGGCAACCGACGGAAATTTCGCTAAAATCATCGACTGCTTCAACAAAATGGCGCAGGAGCTTGGGAGCGTCGAAACGCTGCGTACCGATTTTATCGCAAACGTTTCCCACGAGCTGAAAACCCCTCTCACGGTTATACAGAACTACGGGACAATGCTCCAAACGCCCGATTTGCCCGAGGAAAAGCGCATTGAATACGCAAAGGGAATAACCGAAAATTCACGCAGGCTGGCAAGCCTTATCACGAATATTCTCAAGCTCAACAAGCTAGAAAATCAGCAGATTTTTCCCACGTCCGAAAGGTTTGATTTAAGTGAACAGCTTTGCGAGAGTTTACTTCAATTTGAGGAAATCTGGGAGCAGAAAAGCATTGATATCGAAACGCAAATTCCCGACGGAATAACAATCAACTCCGACACGGAATGGCTTTCTCTTGTGTGGAATAACCTGCTTTCCAATGCCTTCAAGTTCACGGAAAACGGCGGCAAGGTTTCGGTTGCGCTTGCTGCCGATGAGGATTTTGTTACCGTAAAAATCACCGACACGGGCTGCGGAATTTCACCCGAAACAGGCGCTCATATCTTCGAGAAATTCTATCAGGGCGATACCTCTCACGCAGCGCAGGGAAACGGCTTGGGGCTTGCTCTTGTGAAGCGAGTTGTTGACATTATGCAGGGTGAAATCACCGTTGAAAGCGAGGTCGGCAAGGGCAGTCAATTTACGGTTACGCTGAAAAGAGGTGCAAGCGTTGGAGTGGAAAAAGCTGATTAAGCTGCTATATCCTCCGGTGTGGGTGATTGCCGTGCTTGTTCCGATATGCACGGCGGCGCTGATTATCGTTTTTCTGTTTGGCTATGACGAGCACCCGCTCGGCTATACGGCATACATTATTTCGTTTTACACGCTGACCGCCGTGGTAATGCGGCTGATTATAGTTCTTCCGAAGCATTACAAATCGGCAAAAAACAAGGTTTATTCCCACCCGCTCGGAAACCGATTTATGACGGATTTGCCTTTTCGTACCCGCGTTTCGCTGTACGGCTCGCTTGCGGTAAATCTGCTTTATGTCGCGATGAATGTGACTTCGGGGATTTTATATCAGTCGGCGTGGTTTTATACACTCGCGTTATATTACACGATTCTGGCGGTAATGCGGTTTTTGCTGGTGCGTTTTGCAAATCGTGTGGGAATAGGCAAAAACCGCTTCAAAGAGCTGCGCCGTTCAAGGCTTTGCGGGTTTATTCTGCTCACGGTGAACCTGTTTTTATCGGGCGCGGTGCTGATGATTGTTTACCGCAACAAAGGATATGAGTATCACGGAATTTTGATTTATATTATGGCAACCTACACTTTTTATATCACGGTTATTGCGATAATAAATCTTGTGAAATACCGTAAGCTCGGCAGCCCCGTGATGACAATGGCAAAAATCATAAATATGGCGGCGGCACTTGTTTCAATGCTGTCGCTGGAAACCGCGATGTTTTCCGAGTTCGGCAAGGATATGCCGCCCGAAAATCAGCGGCTTATGATAATGCTGACGGGCGCGGGAGTAAGCGTGATTATTGTAACGATGTCGGTATACAGCATTGTGAAAAACTCGCTTGAAATCAAGAAGATAATGGAGAATGACTATGGAGAATAAAGAAACTTTCAGCTACACCTACTCCGCGAAACAGCAGGAGGAGATAAAGAAAATCCGCGAGAAATACGCCCCTAAAGAGGCGGACAAAATGGAACAGCTTCGCCGCCTTGACGAGAGCGTGACGAAAAAAGGCACGGTTATTTCGCTTATCGTTGGCATTATCGGCGCGCTTGTAATGGGCTTCGGAATGAGCTGCTGTATGGTGTGGGCGGACAAATTTTTCGTGCTTGGGATAATTGTCGGCATTATCGGAATTGCGCTTGTTTGCGCGGCTTATCCGATTTACAATTTTGTTGTGAAAAAGGAACGCGCGAAAATTGCTCCCGAAATTATACGGCTTACCGATGAACTGATGAAATAAAAAAAACGCCCTGTACCGCTTGGATACAGGGCGATTTGATTAAGAACGATTTTGGTTTTTCAGCCTTTTTTTCGCGTCCTCAACTGTTTCTCCGTCCTTAACGAGAAAGCTTTCAACAAACTTGTCCTCAATTTTCGTGTAACCCGAAACAACCGCTTCCTCGATTTTTTCATAGCCGCCTACAACAGCTTTTTCGATTTTCTTATTTGCCTGCACAAGCCTTGATTTTGCCATATCAGTTCCCCTCTTTCATTATTTTTTCGCTCAAAGCCAAAATGCGTTCTGCGTACTTTTCCTTTCGTGAAGAGAGGATAGCCTTATAAATCGGGTAATTGATGATTGCCATAAGCATTCCGACAATTCCCACGGCAATTCCTAGAGGCATAGGATTGCCTATTCCGAGCTGTGCGCCGAGATTTGTCATAACAAGGCTCATTCCCGCACCCATAACGATTGCGCCGATACCGCCGAAAACATACCCGAACACATTTGCGGGACGCTTAACCTCCGCGTCAAGCTCGCAAAGCAGGTCGAGTTCTTTCTGCGCGTTGTCCTTTTCCATATACTGCGCGCGGATTTTTTGTGCAATAAAATTTTGGTCGTTTCTGTTCATAATGTACCTCCTTGAACTTTTATTGTAGCTACATTATAAACAAACCATATTTGCAAAATGTTTTTGAAATGTTTGCGAAATGTTAAATTTTCGGCGATTACTCCAGCTCAAACGCGCCGGTGTACAGCCGATAGTACTGCCCCTTCTCGGCAATCAGCTTCTCGTGCGAGCCGCGCTCGATAATTCTGCCGTGGTCGAGCACCATAATCACATCAGAATTCTTGACCGTAGACAATCTGTGCGCGATAACAAACACCGTTCTTCCCTTCATCAGCGCGTCCATTCCCTTTTGAACAATCGCCTCGGTTCGTGTATCAATCGAGCTTGTCGCTTCGTCCAAAATCATAACGGGCGGGTCGGCAACCGCAGCTCTTGCAATCGAAATAAGCTGGCGCTGTCCTTGCGACAAACCGCTTCCGTCGCCCTTCAGCACCGTGTTATACCCGTCGGACAACATTCTGATAAATCCGTCCGCGTTTGCGAGCTTTGCCGCGGCTATGCACTCCTCATCGGTTGCGTCGGGCTTGCCGTAGCGCAGATTATCCATAACAGTGCCCGTGAACAGATTTACGTCCTGCAAAACAACTCCGAGCGACCGCCGCAAATCCGCTTTTTTGATTTTGTTGATGTTGATACCGTCATAGCGGATTTTTCCGTCATCGATGTCGTAGAAACGGTTGATGAGGTTGGTAATCGTGGTTTTGCCCGCGCCCGTTGCCCCGACAAAGGCAATCTTCTGTCCGGGCTCGGCGTAGATATCGATATTGTGCAAAACCGGTTTCTCGGGAACATAACCAAAGTCCACGTCATCGAGAACCACATTTCCCTTTAACTCGGTATAAGTGAGCGTACCGTCGGAATGCGGGTGCTTCCACGCCCAAAGGTGCGTGCGCTCGTTGGTTTCGGTGAGGTTGCCGTTCTCGTCATATTTCGCGTTAACGAGAGTTACATAACCGTCGTCAGTCTCGCTCGTTTCATCGAGCAGGTTGAAAATTCTCCCCGCGCCCGCCATTGCCATAACAACGGAGTTGAGCTGCTGTGAAACCTGTCCGATAGGTCCGATAAAGCTGCGCGAGAGCTGCAAAAATGAAGCAATCGAGCCGAGCGAAAGCACGTTCACCGAGAAACACGCAACATTCGTCACGCCGTTTATCGCGAGCAAACCGCCGAAAATCGCGAGAATAACGTACAGCAGATATCCCATACAGTTGTTTATCGGCATCAGCACGTTCGCGAAAGCGTTCGCCTTGCAGACGTTTTCCGAGAGCTCGAAATTGCGCTCGTCAAACTGCTCCTTTGCCTTTTCCTCGCGGCAGAACAGCTTGATTACGCGCTGTCCGTTAATCATTTCCTCGATATAGCCGTTGAGGTTTGCCATTGACTTTTGTTGACGAACGAAGAAAGTGCCCGATTTCCCCGCAACCTTTGCCGTGATGAACATAATCAATACTAAAAACACCACAACCGCAAGCGTGAGCCAAAGCGACAGGCTCAACATCGAGCAGAACACCGCAATTACGGTTATTCCGGACGAGAGAAATTGTGGGAGCGACTGCGAGAGCATTTGCTGCATAGCGTCCGCGTCGTTGGTGTAAAAGCTCATAACATCGCCGTGAGTGTGGGTGTCGAAGTATTTTATCGGCAAGGTCTGCATATGCGAGAACATCTCATCGCGGACTGTTTTCAGGATACCCTGCGAGACGGTTGCCATAACCCTCGACTGAATGAAAGCGCACAAAGCTCCCAGCAAAAACAGGCTTCCCATCAGGATAAGCGTGCTGATAAGTCCCGAAAAGTCGGCTGCCGCACCGCCTGCGGTTGCCTCGACAATCGGCATAATGTTGTCGTCAATCAGCGTTTTGATGAACAGCGACGACGAAACGCTGGCAACCGAGCTCACGACAATGCACACCGCAACCAAAATCAGCTGCTTGCGAAACGGCTTCATATATTTGAGCAGCCGCTTTATAACCTTCGCGTCAAATTTCGTCGGAACGCGCGCGCCCTTCGGCGGCTTTCCTCCGTGTCCCATAGGCATATTACTCATCGTCACTCGCCCCCTTTGTCTGACTGTCGTAAATCTCGCGGTAAATCGGGCTTCTCGCGTACAGCTCGTCGTGAGTTCCCATATCCGCGATTTTGCCGTTGTCCATTATGATAATCTTGTCCGCCTCGCAAACCGAGGAAACACGCTGCGCGATAATAATTTTCGTGGTATCGGGAATATCCTCCTTAAACGCGCGTCTAATCATCGCGTCCGTTTTCGTGTCAACAGCGGAGGTTGAGTCATCGAGAATAAGGATTTTCGGCTTCTTGAGCAGCGCACGCGCGATGCACAAACGCTGTTTCTGACCGCCCGAAACGTTTGTACCGCCCTGTTCTATATAGGTGTTGTACTTGTCGGGCATCGCCTGAATGAAATCGTCTGCGCAGGCTGATTTGCAGACCTGCTCAACCTCCTCATCGGAGGCGTTTTCGTTGCCCCAACGGATATTTTCGGCAATCGTTCCCGAGAACAAAACGTTCTTTTGGAGAACCATTGCAACATTATTACGCAGCGCCTCGAGATTATAGTCGCGGACGTTCTCGCCGCCGACAAGAACCTCGCCCTCGAGAGTATCGTAAAGGCGCGGAATCATCTGCACGAGCGTGGATTTTGAAGAGCCCGTGCCGCCGATTATACCAACGGTTTCACCGCTTTTTATGGTGAGGTTGATGTGGTCGAGAGCGTTGTTCTCGGCGGTTTTGAAGTACTTGAAGCAAACATTTCTGAACTCAATCGAGCCGTCCTTGATTTCAGTGAGATTGCGCTCGCCGTCGTTGATGTCGCTCTTTTCGTTGAGCACCTCGCAAACGCGGTCGGCACTCGCTTTGGACATCGTGAGCATAACGAAAATCATCGACAGCATCATAAGGCTCATCAAGATTTGCATCGTGTATGTGAAAAGCTCCAAAAGACTGCCCGCTGTAAGTCCGAGCGCGGCGTCGTTTCCGCTCGCGACAACAGCCTGCGCGCCGAGCCACGATATCAGAATAACGCAGGTGTAAACGGAAATCTGCATCGCGGGCGCGTTCAGGGCAACGGTTTTCTCCGCTTTGGTGAACAGCTTGAAAATTTTCTCCGAGATTGTTCTGAACTTGCTTTTCTCGTGTTCCTCGCGGACAAAGCTCTTGACAACGCGTATTCCGCGCAGATTTTCCTCGACAACGTTGTTGAGGTCATCGTAGGTTGTGAAAACCTTTCTGAAAATCGGGAACGCGAGTTTAACGATAAGCGCAAGCACGATTGCCAAAAACGGTATAACGTAGAGGAAAACCATCGCAAGCTCGCTGTCGGCTCTGAACGCGAAAATGAACGCGAAAATCAGCATCGCAGGCGCTCTGAACACAATTCTCGTGAGCATCTGAAACGACGTCTGAACGTTTGTGACGTCGGTTGTAAGGCGCGTGACAAGGCTTGCGGGCGAGAATTTGTCGATGTTCGAGAAGCTGTAATTCTGGATATTGTAGAACATATCGTGGCGGACGTTTCTCGAAAAAATCGATGAAGCGCGGGAAGCCGTGTAGCCCGCGGTCACGCCGAAGAACATCGCGGCGAGCGTCTGCACAATCAGGATAAGCCCGTATTTCAGCACCGCGTCCATATTGCCGAGCGTAATTCCCTCGTCAATCAGCTTTGCCATAACCGTCGGAATGGAAACCTCGATAAACGACTCCAACAGCACGAAAATCGGCGTGATGATTGCGGGGAGTTTTGCTTCCCGTATACATTTTGCCAAAGTTTTTATCATTGTATATCTCCTTTCGGGTGAATTTTTTCCGCAGCAAAAGCGGAATTTATGTTGTTCTGCATTCTTTGTATAAAAGTGCACATAAGCGCGATTTCCTCTGATGAAAAGCCGTCGCGCAGCCTTCTGTCCATATCCTCACCCTCGCGGCGCATTTCCCTGCCGATTTCGCGGGATTTTTCCGTGAGGACGAGCTTTTTGAGGCGCGCGTCGTGGGAAACGCTTTCGCGCTTGATGAGCTCCTTTTTCTCGAGCAGCGACAGCACCTTTGATACCGTCGAGCGCGTTATCCCGAAATTCTGCTCCAAGTCGCGCTGAAAGACATCTCTTCCCTCTTCCTCCGCGTCAAACAGGTAGCCCATAATCCACTTGTTCGAGCAAGTGAGGTTGTCGAGCTCGCGCATAATCACGGAATTGTGTTCGAGATACCGCCGAACCGCGTTGTTCAGCTTGCGGAGCCTTATCCCCAAGCCCGTGTTCTCTTCCAAAGAAGTCACCTCCGTTGTCAAAAATTGTTGGATATTCCACATTATAAGGCATATTTAATAATTTGTCAAGTGCTTTTTTGTAAAAAATTAACCAAAAAATTTTTAACTGTTTGTAGCATTTGCCGATTTTGAGTGCAAAAAAGCTATTGAAAAATCGAAAAAAATGTGCTATAATTAGATGTATTCTGTGAAAGGAGCATAAAAATGTATAAGATAGTACGCAAAAAAGAACTTAATCCCACGGTCACGCTTATGGAAATTGACGCGCCGCTGGTTGCCAAGAAAGCGGAGCCGGGGCAGTTTATCATTCTTCGCGTGAACGAGGACGGCGAGAGAATTCCGCTTACCGTGGCGGATTATGACCGCGAAAAGGGCACGGTAACCATTATTTTCCAGATTGTCGGCGCAACAACCGAGCTTCTCAACCACAAAAACGAGGGCGAGTACATACAGGATTTCGTAGGTCCTTTGGGCAAGGCAACCGAAACCGAGGGCTTGAAAAAAGTTGCGGTTGTCGGCGGCGGCGTGGGCTGCGCGATTGCTTATCCCGTTGCGAAAAAACTGCACGATAACGGCTGCGAGGTGCACTCGATTGTCGGCTTCAGAAACAAGGATTTGGTTATCCTCGAGGACGAGTTTAACGCGGCTTCAAACGTGCTCAAAATTATGACCGACGACGGCTCCTACGGCACGAAGGGACTTGTCACCGACGCGCTCAAGGCGCTTATCGACGAGGGAAATCAGTACGATGAGGTTATCGCGATTGGCCCTGTTATTATGATGAAATTTGTGTGCAAATTGACCAAAGAATACGGCATCAAAACTATGGTTTCGATGAACCCGATTATGATTGACGGAACGGGAATGTGCGGCGGCTGCCGTCTTACCGTTGGCGGTGAAACAAAGTTCGCGTGCGTTGACGGGCCCGATTTTGACGGTCATCTCGTTGACTTTGACGAGGCGCTCGAGCGCGGCTCGATGTACCGTGAATTTGAGCAGGCAAAGCGCGAGGAAGTCTGCAATCTCTTCAAGGGGGTAAAGTGAAATGCCGAATATGAGCTTAAAAAAGAACGAAATGCCCGCACAAGAGCCTAACGTTCGCAACAAGAATTTCAGCGAGGTTGCACTCGGTTATTCCGAGGAACAGGCTGTTGACGAGGCAAACCGCTGCCTTAACTGCAAGAACAAGCCTTGCGTGGGCGGCTGTCCCGTTTCAATCGATATCCCCGAGTTTATCGCGAAAATCCGCGAAAAGGACTTCGAGGGCGCTTACCAAATAATTTCCAAGAGCAGCTCCCTGCCCGCTGTCTGCGGACGTGTTTGCCCGCAGGAAACGCAGTGCGAGAGTAAGTGCGTGCGCGGTATCAAGGGTGAGCCTGTCGCAATCGGTCGTCTTGAGCGCTTTGTTGCCGACTGGCACAACAAAAACTGCACCGAAGCTCCCAAAGCTCCCGCTAAAAACGGCCACAAGTGCGCGGTTATCGGCGCAGGTCCTTCGGGACTCACTTGCGCGGGCGACCTCGCGAAAATGGGCTATGATGTAACCGTTTTCGAGGCTCTGCACCTCGCTGGCGGCGTTTTGGTTTACGGTATACCCGAGTTCAGACTGCCGAAAGCTATCGTTGCGCACGAGGTTGAAAACCTGAAAGCGCTCGGCGTTAAAATCGAAACAAACGTTGTTATCGGAAAGACAATCGAGGTTGACGAGCTGTTCGAGCAAGGTTTTGAGGCAATCTTCATCGGTTCGGGCGCGGGCTTGCCGAGATTTATGAACATTCCCGGCGAGAACCTCAAGGGCGTTTACTCCGCAAACGAGTTCCTCACGAGAGTAAACCTTATGAAAGCGTACAAGGAAGGCTCGGACACGCCTATTAAAAAGAATTCAAGCGTTGCTGTTGTCGGCGGAGGAAACGTGGCAATGGACGCGGCACGCTGCGCGAAGCGTCTTGGCGCGGAGAACGTTTATATCGTATACCGCCGCGGACTTGAGGAAATGCCTGCGCGTAAAGAGGAAGTCGAGCACGCAATGGAAGAAGGCATCATCTTCAAAACGCTCAACAATCCCGTGGAAATTCTCGGCGATGAGCACAAGTTTGTTACGGGTATGAAGTGCATTGAAATGGAGCTCGGCGAGCCCGACGCTTCCGGCAGACGCAGACCTGTCGAGAAGAAGGACAGCGAGTTTACGCTCGATGTTGACTGCGTGGTAATGTCAATCGGCACGTCCCCGAACCCGCTTATCCGCAACACCACAAAAGGTCTCGAAACCAACAAGCACGGCTGTTTTGTAGCCGACGAGGTTGGACAGACGTCACGCGAGGGTGTTTTTGCGGGCGGTGACGCGGTAACGGGCGCTGCTACGGTTATTCTCGCAATGGGTGCGGGAAAAACTGCTGCAAAGGCAATGGACGAGTACATTAAGTCGAAGAACGCCTAATTTAACGAAATAAAAACCGCCGTCTTGCTTCAAGAGCTTTTCAACTCCCGCGTCAAGACGGCGTTTTTCGGTTATTAAAAGGAGAAAAAATGTCGGAAATTTTTGATGAAAGCAATATGCAAAATCGCTTGGGACAGTTTGTTCCCGAGGGAGAAACCTTGACTGCGGGAATACACGTTGTAAATAAAGAGCTGCACATTTTCCGTTATTACCGGAACTGTGTTCCGAAGGACGACAAGGTGTATTGGTATTACCTCGATGACGTTGAACCAAAGGTTTTGCAGGTGAATAAAACCAAGTTTGCCACGGACGATTTGTACATCGGGATAACGCAGAATTATTTTATTGTCGCAACCTGTACGCCAAACACCAAATTTCTCTATAAGTTTGACTTTGTTGACATCAACGAGCCGCACGAGCTTGAAAGCACGGACAATTTTGTAAATAGCGATGGCATAGCACCGAGCATATATATGCGCGATATCGGTCACATATTCAAGCTGTCCGATATCACGAAATGCGAGTTCAAAAAGGGAATGTTCGGTTCGGTAAAATGTGATTTGGAGTTCAGGGACAAAAGCACGTTCAAGCTGCTGTTCCCGAAAAAAGCGGGGCTTGGAAACGGAATGCCGCATCACGAGGAGTTCAAAGAAAAAATTATCGCGGCTTTGACGAGATAATCAAAAGCCCGTAAACAGAACGACGCCGCCCTTTTCCGGCGGCGTCTTTATCAATTTAATTCGGCGTCATCTTCCCAAAAAATCTTCAACCAACTCGTATGCGTGCGCTTCCGAAGCGCCGAGCCTGTTCAACAGCGAAACAAAATCCCTTATCTCATCTTTGTGGGTGGAGATATCGATAATCTCCATATTTTCGCTGCCGATTCCGTAGTTCCTTGCCGTTTCCCCATCGACGTAGACATCTGCCTCAACAATTCGCCACATATTTTCACACTCCATCATAGTAGTTGTTCCGGTGACTCCTCCTCCCTGATATAAATATAACATAAAGATTATATCGATAACAGAAAGTATAATTTCGGTTTTTACCAAATTTTGTATTTATTTAACTGTTTTTGGAAATACGCAACATAATGTTTCACAAACCACTTGACTTTTTGACTTTATTATGTTAAAATATTAACAAGTATACTAATCGAGATTTTAGGGAGGAAAAGTTATGAAAAAAGACAAGCACAATATTGATATTTTATATAAAGCGCTTCTTTCGCTGAAAACCGAGAAGGAGTGCGAGGCATTTTTGGAGGATTTGTGCACGCCGCAGGAGCTTGACGCGATGGCGCAGAGATTGAGCGTTGCGGTTATGCTGAACGAGGGCGCGGTTTACAACAAAATCGTGACCGAGACGGGCGCTTCCACGGCGACAATTTCCCGCGTAAACAAAACGCTCACCTATCAGACGGCGGGCGGCTATGAAATCGTGCTCGACAGGATTAAGAACAATGTGTGATGAGCGCGGCTACGGTGATTTTGCGGCGGTTTATGACCTGCTGACAACAAACGTGCCTTATGACGAAATCGCTGAATATTACAGTAAAATTTTGTGCAAAATCACAAATGGGCGGCTGTTGGATATGGGCTGCGGCACGGGAAACCTCACAATTCGGCTCGCAGAGCGCGGTTTTGATGTAATCGGGCAGGACGCGTCGTCAGAGATGCTGACGATTGCGGCGGAAAAATCGTCCGAGGTGCAGTGGATTTGCCAAAATATGGCAGAAACCGAGCTTGGCGAAGAGGTTGACGCTGTGATTTCCACGCTCGACAGCATAAATCACCTCGAAAGCGCGGAGGAAATCTTGGCTTGTTTCGCAAGCGCGGCAGCAAATCTGAAGCGCGGCGGGGCGTTTGTTTTCGATGTGAACACGATTTACAAGCACCGCGAAATTCTCGCAAACAACACGTTTGTGTACGATGTGGACGGGGCTTACTGCGTGTGGCAGAACGAGTTTTCGCCCGAGGACAACGGCGTTTCGATTGACCTCGACATTTTCTTCGAGGAAGAGGACGGCTCGTATACGCGCGGCGGCGAGAGCTTTCGGGAGATTGCCTTGCCGGTTGATGAAATGCGGAAAATGCTGGAGGAAAGCGGGTTTGAGGTGGTCGAAATCTACGATTATCTCACGTTTAACCGGTACTCCGAGTGCAGCGAAAAGTTGTTGTTTGTGACGAAAAAGCGTTGATGAAAACGCATATTTTCAGCAAAATTAACAAAGGTGATAAAATGGGAAAAATTGTTAGAACTCTTTCCGAGGACGGCAGCGTGCTTTGCGCGGCGCTTGACTCGACTGATATTGTCCGCGAAATCGCGCGGCTGCACGGCTCGACGCCCGTTGTAACAGCAGCGCTCGGGCGCTTGGCGACAGCGGCAGCGATGATGGGCGCGATGCTGAAATACAAGGGCGACGAGCTCACTCTGCGCGTGAACGGCGGTGGGCCTTGCGGCACGCTCACGGCGGTTTCGGATTACCGCGGAAACGTGAAGTGCAGCGTCACCAACCCCCTCGTGAACCCCCCTGCGAAGTCCGACGGCTCGCTTGACGTGGAGGCGGCGGTGGGCTGCGACGGCTCGCTCACGGTCATCAAGGATATGGAGCTGAAGGAGCCGTACTGCGGGCAGGTGCCGCTGATTTCGGGCAACATCGCCGAGGACATCACGTCCTACTATGCGATTAGCGAGCAGCTTCCGACGGTTGTTGCGCTCGGAATTTCGTTTGGTGAGCGCGCGGAAATCTTGGCTGCGGCGGGATTTATGGTGCAGATTGTGCCGCCGGTTTCGGACAAGGCGGTTGAAATTCTCGAGCGAAATTTACAGAATATGGACGATATTTCCCAAATGCTGGAAAATCATCTCACCCCCGAGCACATCGCGATGACCGCGCTTTCGGGGCTTGGCGCGGAAATTTTGGACAGCTGGGAATGTGAGTATTTCTGCGGTTGTTCGCGTGAAAAAACCGAGCAAATTCTCGTTTCACTCGGCAAGGACGAGATACAAAAGCTGATTGACGAGCAGAAGGAAACCGAGGTTTGTTGTCACTTTTGCAATAAAAAGTATACTTTTTCAGCGCAAGATATGTTGAAATTGCTGAAAGATGCGAAAAATTGAGTTTTTTTCAAAAAATGCTTGACTTTTCGGCGCGAAACGTGTATAATATAATAGTCGCTGAAAAGCAGCGTGGAAGTTTAGCTCAGCTGGGAGAGCGTCTGCCTTACAAGCAGAGGGTCGGGGGTTCGAGCCCCTCAACTTCCACCAACTTTTTAGAGCGCCTGCAAAAGCGGGCGCAAATGGCCCGGTAGTTCAGTTGGTTAGAACGCCGCCCTGTCACGGCGGAGGTCGAGAGTTCGAGTCTCTTCCGGGTCGCCAAACCGCGTTGTTTTTGAACAGCGCGGTTTTTTTGTGCAAATTTGACTGTTGTGGTTGTTTTCGGGAACGTTTGGTTAATCGTCGGTTTTGCTCAACAATTCAGCTTCCGGCGTTCACCGAGTTTCTCGCGAACAGAACCTGATTTGTGCGAAACACTCTTCCTCTACTGCGAACGGACTTGGGTTTCTGCGAAACCCCGGCGATTTTTCGGGCATCGAACCCGAAAAATCGCTTTCACGATGCAAAGTCTGCTCGTTTTGCTGAATTTGCGAGAAGTGTTTGCAATTTCGGCGGCGTCGAACCGCCGAAATTGCGCGGGTTCCTTCACGCGCAGACCGTGCGCGCGAAGGAACCCGCCCGTTAAGATAAGATTGAGTAAAGGGATTTGCGAATTTTTTTGCGTACGCAAAAAAATTTGGCAATGGTCGCGAATCGGTGAATAAGTCGGTTTGCTGATTATAACAAGGCGAAAGCGTTCTTTTTTGGATTTTTGCGGCTTCGCCTTTAGTGGACGCTTCGCTTCAGTCTTGGAACCTTTTTCTGAAGAAAAAGGTTAGGGAAACCGAAGGTTTCTCGCAAACACTCCAAAAAGACTTTTTTCGCTTCGCGCGATAATTTCAAGCAATGCAAAAAGCCCGACACAAGCCGGGCTTTGTTCTTTTTTACACGCGCATCGAAACATCAAACACCTTCGCCGCCGTTGACAGCGCCAAAATCTCGTACTCTGACCACATCTGCCGCTGCGTTTTCTTCGCGAACATAACGTACCCCGAGAACTTCCCCGCGCGGTCAATCCGATAAAACAACGCCGATTTCACGCCCTTCTGCTCCAAACACGCCTCAACGTCAGGGCACTTCCCGTCCAGCTTGTAAAGCCCGTCGAGCACCAGCAAATTGTCGCTGTTGAAAAGCGTACCGAAAGTATCGTCCGGCTTAAAATGCACGATTTTCCCGATGTCCGAGAAAATCCCCTCGGGCGTCCACTGAAACGCAACCGTGAAATCCTCGTAAATCATCAGAATTTCACTCAAAGCAAACGCCTCGCCGATTTCCGAGAAAATCTTCGCGTTGTTGTAGGTGTGACGAATAAGGTACTTGTCCACAAGGCGGTGCATAATCCCGATTTTGTCCGTCGCAAAATTCTTCACGTTCTTCGGCACCGAGCCAACCGGCTCAAGCTGCGAGTCGTGCAGCTCGGGCGTGTAGATAATGTAGCGGTTTTTGCCCTTTGATTTCGCGATGTACAGCATCTTGTCCGCGAGCGAATACAACTTATTGAAATCGTTTCCGTTCGCGGGGAACGCGCAAACGCCCATCGAGCACGTCACGTTCAGCTCACGCGGGTCGTTCTTGAACGTCCACTCAACCGTTGTCCTGATTGTCCGCAGCATATTCCGCAGCTCGGTTTGGTCGTTGATTGTTTCGGTCACGATGAGAATTTCATCGCCGCCCATTCTTCCGACAATACCGCGGCTGTTGAGGTTGTCATTGATAATTTTCGTAAAGCTGATAAGCACCTCGTCGCCGACAATATGCCCGTAGGTGTCGTTCACGAACTTGAAATTGTCGAGGTCAAGCAGAACAAAATAGCTGCACTTGGTATCGGGGCTGGACATAATCCTGTTCGCCTGCTCGATTACCGCGCGCTTGTTGAGCATATCGAGGAAAACGTCCTTGTCGTTCATCGGGTCGATGACCATACCTTGCATCTTGTTCCCGCCGATTTCTATGCACCCGACAACTGTGTCATCGCCCGCTTCACCGCCGACAAATCGGCACGAGAAAATACATTCTTCGCTCTCCGAGCCGCCCATAAAGCCGTTTATCTTCACGGCGTGGCGGAAATTCTTTTTCTTCGTGGCGATATCACCGCAAAGTGCCTTGAACTCTTTGGCGTTTTCGGGAGGAACCTTGCCGCCGAACATTTCTTGCTGCCAGCCGTCAAGACTGCCCTTGTACAGCACACGGCGGCGGTTGTCGTTTATGTAAAAGATTTCGAGCAGCTCTTTTTTGCGCTCATATTTCAGCAGAACGCAGCCTAGAATATCGAAATACGCGTCGGCGACGTTCTTCATTTTTTTCATCTCGTTTTTGGCAGCACGCAGCTCGGACAAATCCGCGATTTTGATGCGCAGCAGCATTTCGCAGCCCTCAAAAAAGACGTGGAATGACGCAAGGCACGCGCAGAAAACCCCGTCGCTTCGGCGAAGCGACAGCATCACGGAATAGTCGCCGCCGGAGGTTTTTTTGAAGGCATTTTTGATAACGGAAACGTCCTCCTCGGCAAAGACGGACGCCACGGAAGCGTTCATATCAAGCCCCGTGAACTTCAGAAAGCCGTCGTCCGCCAGCTTCAAAAACAAATTACTTGTAACGGTTATCTGACCGCTGTAATTATTTTCCATAGCAACTCCCCAAATCCAACCTAAATAATTTCATATCAGGCAATTTCCCGCGTATCAACAACCCGCTGATTTAAACAAAAACGTTGTACAAAATGAACAAAAATAAACTCGCAGATACCTTAAAAGTGTGTAAACGATTACAAAAATGCGTGAAAAAACCTATATAGATTATCTTTCATTATACAATATAATCCGACATTTGTCAAGGTGTTTCAACGGCAAAAAATGCATTTCATCGGAATTCATTTTATTTCAAACGGAAATTGGGCAAAATTTAACAAAACAAGCGAATTTGTTATATTTTTTTCTGCAAAAAAGCGAATTTTACAAAACATCTTGAATTTTAAAAAATTTGTGCTATAATAAGAAAAGTTTTCAAAAAACGGTGTAAAAGGAGAATTCAAAGGGGTGATTTTATGGCGAAAAGCGCAGTTCGCGATTTGACGCAAGGCAAGCCGATGAAGCTGATTTTGGGGTTTATTTTGCCGCTGCTATTCGGTCTGCTGTTTCAGCAGTTCTACAATATGGTTGACACGATTATTGTCGGGCAGTTCCTCGGAATCAACGACCTCGCGGGTGTCGGCTCGACAGGCTCGGTGAACTTCCTCGTAATGGGCTTTGTAATCGGCGTTTGCGCGGGTTTTGCAATTCCGGTTGCACAAAAATTCGGCTCGAAGGATTTTGACGCGCTCAAAAAATTCGTCGGGAACACAATTTGGATTGCCGCCGTTTTCGCCGCCGTTCTCACCACGGCAACCTGCCTGCTTTGCTCGCAAATTCTCGAGTGGATGAACACACCCGCCAACGTTTTCACGCCCGCGCGGGACTACATTTTCGTGATTTTCCTCGGGATACCGGTGACGTTTTTGTACAACATTCTCTCGGGCTTTATCCGCTCGCTCGGCGACTCGAAAACACCTGTCTATTTCCTCATCGGTTCAAGTCTGCTCAATGTTGCGCTCGATGTATTTATGATTGTCGTGCTTCAAATGGGCGTTGCGGGGGCAGCGTGGGCGACGGTTATCTCACAGCTCGTTTCGGGAATTTTGTGCCTTATTTTCATCGCAAAGCGGTTTGAGCTGCTCCACATCAGCCGCGACGACCTCAAATTCCGCCCGTATTATATCGGCAGACTTTGCGCGGTGGGACTGCCGATGGGCTTGCAGTACTCGATAACGGCAATCGGCACGATTTTGCTGCAAGCTGCCGTAAACGGGCTCGGCTCGGTGGCAATCGCCGCCGTTACCGCGGGAAACAAGGTCGGGCAGTTTATGTGCTGCCCGTTTGACGCGATGGGCAGCACAATGGCAACCTTCGGCGGTCAAAACGTCGGTGCGGGCAAGCTCGACCGCCTCAAGCGCGGCTTGCTTGACTGCATAATGCTCGGTGTTATATGGTCGCTGATTGCGCTTGTTATCGCGTTCTTTTTCGGGGGAAATCTCTCGGCAATGTTCATCAACACAAACGACCCCGAAACCGCCGAAAACGCCGCCGAAATCATCAGACTTTCGCAGCAGTTCCTTATCTACAACGCGCTGTTTTACATCCCGCTTGCGCTCGTGAACATTGTGCGCTTCCTAATTCAAGGAATGGGCTCGTCGCAGATTGCGCTTTACGCGGGCGTTTTTGAGCTGGTTGCGCGCGGAGTTGTCGCGATTTGTTTCGTGCCAACGTTCGGCTATGACGTGGTTTGTTTCGCAAATCCCGCGGCATGGGTGCTCGCGGACTGCTTCCTGATACCTGCGTTTTTCGCGTGCTTTAAAATCGTGAAGAAGAAAATCGGCAATAGTTAACAAAGTTTTCTCGGCTAATTTGTCAATTTTAAACAACAATTACAACTTAACAAAACAGCGCCAAATCTCACTAAATTAACGAGATTTGGCGCTTTTTTGCACAATTTCAGCGTTTTTTGCATTCTTTTTACAGACAATTTTGACGGTATAAATCAGCCAAATTCGCGCGAAAAATTTGTTAAAAATGTCTAAATTGGCTGTTTTCCGCAGAATTCTTGATTTTCAGCAAAAATCGCCGAAAACCGAGAAATTAAGCGCTTTTTCGGGCTATTTTGCGGGCGATTTTGGCGGTGAATGACGGCTGAAATCGCACGATAATTCTGTTGAAAATGCTGAAATCTGTGGCTTTCAGCGCGTTGTCTGAAATTGCGCGCATTTTCCGCGAAAATTGTCCGAAAACCGCAAAATTCAGCGCTTTTTCAGGCTATTTTGCGGACTTTTTTTAACGGTGAAAATCGGCTAAAATCGCGCGATTTTTTGTTGAAAATGTCGAAATCGGTACTTTTTCGCAGATGTATTGATTTTCGGCAAAAATAGCCCGAAAGCCGCAAAATTCAGCGCTTTTTCGGGCTCTTTTTCGAGCTTTTTAAGCAGTGAAAAACGGCAGAAATCGCTCAAATTTTTGTTGATAATGCCGAAATCGACGGTTTTCCGCGCGTTACCTGAAATTATCAGCATTTTCCGCAAAGATTGCCCGAAAGCCACGAAAATCAGCGCTTTTTCGGGATATTTTGCTGACTTTTTTGACGGTTAAAATCGGCTGAAATCGGGCGATAATTTTGTTGAAAATACCGAAATTGGTGCTTTTCCGTGCATTACCTGAAATTATCAGCATTTTCCGCAAAAATTGCCCGAAAGCCGCAAAATTCAGCGCATTTTCAGGCTATTTTGCGGGTGATTTTGGCAGTGAAAATCGGCTGAGATCACGCGATTTTTTTGTTGAAAATGCCGAAATTGGCGTTTTCCGCGCGTTACCTGAAATTGCGCACATTTTCCTCGAAAAATGCCCGAAAGCCGCGAAAATTGGCG
>CAZKBF010000005.1:60969-63039 GCA_964551225.1 uncultured Ruminococcus sp. | reverse complement strand
CCGAAAGCCGCGAAAATTGGCGTCTTTTAGGGCTGTTTTGTAGGCAATTTCAGCGGTGAAAATCGGCTAAAATCGCGTGAGAATTTGGGCAAACCGCCGAAATCAGCGGTTTTCCGCGCGTTACCTGAAATTATCAGCATTTTACGCAAAAATTGCCCGAACCCCACGAAATTTATCGCATTTTCGTGTTCTTTTGCGAGCGTTTTTGCAGTGAAAAACGTCAGAAATCGCTCAAATTTTTGTTGATAATGCCGAAATCGACGGTTTTCCGCGCGTTACCTGAAATTATCAGCATTTTCCGCAAAAATTGCCCGAAAGCCGCAAAATTCAGCGCTTTTTCGGGCTCTTTTGCTGACGTTTTTGACGGTGAAAACAGCTAAAATCGAACGACTTTTTTGTTGATAATGCCGAAATCGGCGATTTTCCGCGCGTTGCCTGAAATTGCGCACATTTTCCTCGAAAAATGCCCGAAAACCGCGAAATTTATCGCATTTTCGTGTTCTTTTGCGTGCGTTTTTGGCAGTGAAAAACAGCTGAAATCGGGCGAATTTTTTTGTTGAAAATACCGAAATCAGTGCATCGCTCTCATTCGTTTGTACAGCTTGTCCAAGAGCTTCCGAAGCGGTGTGAACAGCAACAGCGCCAGCACGAAATTTCCCGCGCAGTGCAGCAAATCAAACGGTATCCCCGAAACCCACTTTCCCGCCGCGTAGCCAAATCCGCCGATGAAAATGTCCACGGGTGCGCAAAACGCGCCGAAAAGCAGCCCGAACGCCCCCGAAAGTACTGCCCACAAAAGCGGGTTTTCGTATTTCCTGAAGGCAATCGCCACAAATGCCAAAATTGCCCAAATATAGAGGTAGCAGATGTTCCAGAGCCCGATTCCGTACAGCAAAATTTCCAAAATTACATAAACATACACGGAATACAGGCACTTCTTCCCGAAAACCGCCGCGAAAACCATCACCAAAAGTGACACCGGCTCAATGTTCGGCAGCCCGCTCATCGCGACTTGCAGAGCGAACATCAGCCCGCCCAGCACCCCAAACAGTGCCGTTTCCCACAAGACCAGCTTTTTTTCAGCTCGCAAGGGTGTACTCCAGCTTGAAGCTGTCCCCGTCGTGAACGGGGGTTGCGTCTACGCCCGTGTTCGCGTACTCATCGCCGATGTAAAACGCCCAATAAGCGCCGTTCTGGTCCCAAATCGCCTGCTCGCCGTCAACCACCTCGACCATCAATCCATAAGGGCCCTCGGTGCCCGAGATAAGCTTTTCATTTTCAAGAGCAGCGCCGAGATATTCTTCATCGGTGTGAAGCGTGAAGTTCTTTCTGTTACTGTCCGCGTGGACAACCGTGAGCGTGTACGTTTTTGCACCCTTTGAGGTTGCGGGCAACAAGAAAAAGTAAATCCCGCAGAACA
This sequence comes from uncultured Ruminococcus sp., assembly GCA_964551225.1. Lineage (GTDB taxonomy): Bacteria > Bacillota > Clostridia > Oscillospirales > Ruminococcaceae > CAG-115. The sequence continues at coordinate 61,619 of CAZKBF010000005.1, read as the reverse complement.
CTCCCGCCACAACCACAAGCGCGATAACCGCGATTATGACGCCTTTTTTGCTAACTTTTGATTTCTGTTCCATTTTGTTTCTCCTTTAAATAAAATAAAAAGCCGCAGCGCTCCGAAGAACGCCGCGGCCGTTTTTCCACAGCAAACACGCGGGTTTTGTACATCGCAAAACTCGCTTAAAAAACGTTTCGTAGGTCTTCCGACTCGCGTTTATAAGGCAAATCAGCCTTCCCGGTTGCCCAGTGACTAATTTTCATTCCGCAGCTGCGGGATTTGCCAAGACGCTTACGGCGGCGGTACCGTCCGTGGATTTCACACGGTTCTCTTGTTCAGCGCGCACGGTTCCTCGCCGCACGCGCCACGAAACGCTGTATTCTTTTCAACCGTCATTATAGCACAATTTTAGCCGAAAGTCAAGCCGTTTTTTTTGTTAATCAACGCGACCGTATTTTTATCGCAAAGCCTGTCCGTTCGGACACTTCTCGCGTTTTCTTGAAAAACTCGGGCTGCGTTCGAGGGGCGGGTTGTCGTTCGGCAAATTACACGCGGTTTCAGTGAAAAGCCCTCACTTTTCCACGCTTACGCTCAAGCCCTCGCCCGTGATTTGCACCGCGAAATCCCTGTCTGTGCGGACACTCATTGCGTTTTCG
>CAZKBF010000005.1:16471-60869 GCA_964551225.1 uncultured Ruminococcus sp. | reverse complement strand
GATTTGCACCGCGAAATCCCTGTCTGTGCGGACACTCATTGCGTTTTCGGGCAAAACTCGGGTTGTGTTCAAGGAACGAGTTGTCGGTCAGGGAAACACTCACGGTTTCAGCGAAAATCGGGTTTTTGGGTGTATTTCACTGTCCGAGCTACGTTTGCGGGGCGGGTTGTCGGTCGGCGAATTGCACGCGGTTTCAGTGAAAAGCCCTCACTTTTCCACGCTCACGCTCAAGCCCTCGCCCACAATTTGCACCGCGAAATCCCTGTTCGTGCGGACACTCATTGCGTTTTCGTGAAAAACTCGAGTTGTCGGTCGGGGAAACGCTCACGATTTCAGCGCTAATCGGAGATTTTTCGGCTGTATTTCACTTTCCGAGCTACGTTTGTGGGGCGGGTTGTCGTTCGGCGAATTACACGCAGTTTCAGTGAAAAGCCCTCACTTTTCCACGCTCACGCTCAAGCCCTCGCCCGTGATTTGCACCGCGAAATCCCTGTCTGTGCGGACGTTAACCGCGTTTTCGGGCAAAACGCGAGTTGAGTTCGCGAAGTAAAGTGCCGTTCCAGCCGAGTTTTCCGTGCGTTTGGAGTTGCCATGGAAAAGAACAAAATCGGCTGCGGTTTCGCGGTCGCCCGCCTTCGCGCACGCGATTGTGACACCGTTTAACGAGAGCCGCGCGGGATTTTCAACAATTTTCGCACCCTTCAGCACCGCCGCGCCGTTTTCACTTGTGAAAATCTCACCCGTTTCAACCATTTCCGTCAGCTCCTTCAGCGACAGCGCGCCGCCGTAATCCGCTTCAAATGCCGCCAAAACGCTTATCCTCACCGCACCGCGCTCCCGCAGACAGCGCGAAATGTCATCAGCAAGTCCCGAGCCGCTCCCAGAAACAAACACAACCGCTTCCCGTCCCCGAAAGGCAATCGCCGCGCTTGTGTAGGAATTGCCCACGAAGCGCATTTCTCTGCGGTTTTCCACGGTGTACAGCGAAATCAGCATAGACGCAAGCACCGCGACCGCTGTTCCCTCGAAGCAGCGCCGCATTGTCTTGATTGTACCGAAAGCTGCGACGGTGAGCAAAACCGCGCAGATTGCCGCCAAAATCCACGCTCCCGCGAAGTCAAGCGAGAGGTACATTCCGCGGGCTTGTCCGAAAAGTTTGACGATGAACGAGACCGCGCGCATCGCCAAATCAATCGGCACGGAAAGCACGCCGCTCCCCGTTATCCCGAGCAGCAGCATAAACGTCATTCCAACCGCCATCAGCGGCATTACCGCAAGCGATGTGAGCACCGCGCAGAGCGATATCCCTTTGAACACGGCGACGCTTATCGGAGCGGTGCAGACGAGCGCGCAAAACGAGGCGCAGAGCGCTTTCACGGCTGCCGAGAGGAATTTTGCTCGTTCGGGGAGCAGCTCGCAGAGCTTTTCCGAGATTTTCGGCGACAGTACTCCCGCCCCGAATACGCCCAAAACCGACATTCCAAAGCCGATGTCAAGAACCGCGTTCGGCGATATCAAAAGCAGTGCCGAAACCGCAAGACAAAGCGTGTTCAGCGTTTCGGAGCGGCGGCGGAAAAGCGGCGCGAGCGCGGTTATGATGAACATCGCCGAGGCGCGCATAACCGACGCGGTTGCCCCGAAAAACACGACCGCCGCCGCTGCCGTTAATATCGACAAAACCGACTTCAGCTTGCGCCGATTTTGCGGGATAATTTGCAGCAAAACCGCCGCAAGTATCGCGAAATGCGCGCCCGAAACCGCGGTGTAATGCGCGATACCGCTGATTTTCACCTGCTCGGAGAACGTCTGCGACAAAAATTCGTCTTTGCCGAACAAAATCGCCATCGCAATCTCGCCGCTTTCACCCTGCACGTTCTCGCGAAGCGACGCCGAAAGTTCTCGGCGAACCGTTCCGATTACCGTGAAAAAGCTTGGGGTTGCGGGCTGCACCGAGTGAAATTCCTCGATTTCACCCGAGAGCAAAATCCCCTTTGCAAGATTTTGCGTGAGATACTGCGAATCCGCGGTATCAAGCGAAATTGTCGCCTCGCAGATGCTCCCCTCCTCGACAAGCCGCTCGCCCGTTAATCTCACGTTCGCGGAAAGCCCGCCGAGGTTCAGCCTGCCGACAAACTCGGCTCGGTTCTCGGAGTTGCCGAGGATTTCACCCACGGTAAACTCCGCGCGGACTGTTTTCCCCGCGAAAGACAAAATCGGCTTGCAGTAAAAGTTGACGTGAAGCGTCATCAGCACAAGCCCCGCGCAAAGTCCCGCAAAGCACGCCGAGAGCTTGTTTTTCTTCGCCGCCGCGACAATCGCAAGCGCAGCAGCCGCGGGTATTATCCACACCGAAACGCTCCCCGCGAAGTACGCGAGCAGCATTCCCGCCGCCAAAAACGGCGCAAATCTTACCGCAGGCAGCGTAAATATGGCTTTGTATCGCTGTTCCATAAACTCTCCAACGCTTTTTCCCGAAATTCAAAAAAAATTTTACATTTTAACGCTTTAAAGGAAAATCTTATTGACAGAAGAAAAATTTAGTGTTATAATGTTATTGTATAGTATTTTTTGACGAACGCAGGATTTTTTTGGCATTTTCGCTGAACATCAACGCAAGCTCGCGCTCGTCAAAACCAAATCCGCGCAGAAGCTCTATGTAATGCTTCTGGTCTGCCCACGGAGAGTCCGTTGCAAAGAGAATTTTGTCCGCGCCGTGCTTTTCGATAATCTTTTTCGCAGTCTCGGGATAACGGTCGAGAACAACCGCCGTGTCCATATAAACCGGCTTCCCGCAAAGCTTTTCGAGCACCTCCTCACCGAGGTCGCAGCCGCCCAAGTGCGCCAAAATCAGCTTGTCGTCGATGACGCCTTTCAGCTTGTCGAGAACCTCGAGCACCATATCCGGCGTGCAGTGAACATCGTTCGGGTAGCCGACGTCAATTCCCGCGTGAGTTACCGTGTAAAGTCCGCGTTTCGCCGCGCCCTCGAGTATCTTCAGCACGCGCTCGTCGTTGAAACGAACGTCCTGATAATCGGGGTGAATTTTGATGCCGAACAGCCCCGCGTTCTTGACAAAATCAAGAATTTCATCGATATTCTCGCAGTCGGGGTGAATTGCGCCCGCGTAAATTATCCCGTCTTTGCCGTTCAATTCTGCGGCAAGTCGGTTGATACTTTCAACCTGACGCGGAACGGTCGCAACGGGCAAAATCACCGAATAATCAACTCCCGAGCGCTTCATACTCTCCTTCAACGAAGAAAGCGTGCCCTCGCGAAACGGCTTTACATTGCCCTTTTCGGCAAGATACGCGATAGTCTGCGCCGCGATTTTATCGGGGAATGTGTGGGTGTGAAAATCAATTATCATATCAAGTTCTCCTTGTGTTTAGTAATTTATCAATTTAAATTATAACACACTTTCGCGGATTTTTCAATAGTTAATAAGCGGTTGGTATAACCGTTTGGAAAGGATACATAAATTTATGGAAACAATGATAATTACAGGCGCGTTTCTCGTGCTTTTCTTCGCCGTGATGATTTTCATCGGCGTGAGAAGCCGCAAGCACGCGTCGGACGTAAACGGCTTTGTGCTCGGCTCGCGTTCCGTCGGACCTTGGCTCTCGGCGTTCGCTTACGGCACGTCCTATTTCTCCGCCGTTATCTTTGTCGGCTACGCGGGACAATTCGGCTGGAATTTCGGCGTTGCGTCCACTTGGATTGGTTTGGGCAACGCTTTCATCGGCTCGCTGCTCGCGTGGAGCATTCTCGGCAGAAGAACGCGCATTATGACGCAGCATTTGTCAAGCAAGACAATGCCCGATTTCTTCGGCGCGCGTTATAAATCGAAAAAGCTCAAAATCGCCGCTTCGATTATCACCTTCGTGTTCCTCATTCCCTACACCGCTTCGCTCTACAACGGTCTTTCAAGACTGTTCGCGATGGCGTTTAACGGCATCGACTACACAATCTGCGTGCTCGTTATGGCGGTTCTCACGGGAATTTACGTCATCATCGGAGGCTATATGGCAACCGCTTGGAACGACTTTATTCAAGGTATGATTATGCTTATCGGCATTATCGCGGTTATCGGCGCTGTCCTCAACGACAACGGCGGTCTTGAAGCGGCAATGCAGTCCCTCGCGACCGTTGAGGGCGAGGCAGGCTGGCAGGGCGCTTACTCCTCGTTCCTCGGTCCGAACCCGCTGTTCTTGCTGTTTGTCGTGCTGCTCACATCTTTGGGCACTTGGGGACTTCCGCAGATGGTCGGCAAGTTCTACGCAATCAAAAACGAGGACTCCATCAAAAAAGGTACGGTTATTTCCACGATTTTCGCGATTATCGTTGCGGGCGGCTGCTACTTCCTCGGCGGCTTCGGCAGACTTTATGATGTTGACGTCAAGGCAAACGGCTTTGACGCGATTATCCCCGAAATGCTCTCGACACTTTCACCCATTATCATCGGTTTGGTTATCGTGCTCGTGCTCTCGGCTTCGATGTCAACACTTTCCTCGCTCGTTCTCACAAGCGGCTCTTCGATTACTCTCGACCTTATCGAGCCGCTCAGCAAAAAGCAGTTCGGCGAGAAGAAAAAGATGCTGATTATCCGCATCTTTATCGTAATCTTTATCGCAATTTCCGCCGCAATCGCTATCGTTCAGGCGAAGAGCAAAAATATGTTTATCGCGCAGATGATGGGCGTTTCGTGGGGAGCGCTTGCGGGTGCTTTCCTCGCGCCGTTCCTCTACGGTCTTTATTGGAAAAAGACAACCAAAGCTGCGGTTGCTTCGTCGTTTGTGTTCGGCGTAGGGCTTGAAATTGTACAGCTTCTGGTGTCGCTCGGAGTTCTTGATGTCAAGGGCGTTCCGGTTCTTTCGTTCGTGTTCACAAACTCGCTCTACTCGGGTGTTTTCGCAATGCTCGGCGGTATCATAATTATCCCTATCGTGAGCCTTCTTACGCAGAAAACCCGTCCCGAAAACACCGAGGAAATGTTTGTTTGCTATACCAAAACCAAGACTGTTGAGGTTACCGACAGCCTTGGCGATGATGAAAAATAATTCAAGGAGATTGATGTGATGAAAAAAATGATGCTCGGAAACGAGGCGGCGGCACGCGGTCTTTACGAGGCGGGAGTTCGGGTTGTTTCGTCTTACCCCGGAACGCCCTCAACCGAAATTACCGAATACGCCGCGAAGTATGACGAAATGTACTGCGAATGGGCGCCTAACGAGAAGGTTGCCACGGAGGTTGCGTTCGGCGCGTCTTTGAGAGGTGCGCGCTCGGCTTGCGCGATGAAGCACGTCGGCTTGAACGTTGCCGCAGACCCGCTTTTCACGCTCTCTTACACCGGCGTAAACGGCGGAATGGTGCTGTTTGTCGCGGACGACCCCGCGATGCACTCCTCGCAGAATGAACAGGATTCCCGTCACTACGCAATCGCTGCGAAAGTGCCGATGCTCGAGCCCGCGGACTCGGTTGAGGCGAAGGATTTCGTCAAGGAAGCATACGAGATTTCCGAGAAATTCGACACGCCCGTTATCGTGAGAATGTGCACGAGAATTGCTCACTGCCAAAACGCAGTCGAGCTTGAGGACAGGAAGGAAATTCCCGTTCCCGAATATCAGAAAAATCCGCAGAAGTACATAATGGCGCCCGCAAACGCTATCAAGCGTCACCCGTTTGTTGAGGAGCGCACAAGAAAGCTCGTTGAATTCGGCGAAACCTCGCCGCTCAACCGCGTTGAAAAGGGCGCTTCGAGCGAGATGGGAATTATCTGCTCGGGCACCTGCTATCAGTATGTAAAAGAAGTTTTCGGCGACAAGGTTTCCGTGCTGAAACTCGGTCTTGTAAACCCGCTCCCCGAGAAGCTTATCCGCGATTTTGCCGCTTCGGTTGACAAGGTTTACGTTATCGAGGAGCTTGACGGTATCATCGAGCAGCATTTGAACAAGCTCGGTGTTCCGTGCGTCGGAAAGGAGCTTTTCCCGCCTATCGGGGAGTTCAATCAGGCAACAATCCGCGCGGCTTTCGGTATCGAACAGCCAAAGTCGGTTGCCGCAGACACGCCTATTCCCGTGCGCCCGCCTGTAATGTGCGCAGGCTGCCCGCACCGCGGACTTTTCTACACGCTCGCGAAAAACAAAATCACCGCGCTCGGCGATATCGGCTGCTACACGCTCGGAAGCGCAGCGCCGCTGTTTGCGCTTGACTCAACGCTTTGTATGGGCGCGTCGGTTTCCGGTCTGCACGGCTTCAACAAGGTCGGCGGCGCGGACTCCGAGAAAAACACCGTCTGCGTTATCGGCGACTCGACGTTTATGCACTCGGGTATGACGGGACTTGTTGACATCGCGTACAACGGCTCAAATTCAACCGTTATCATCGTGGACAACTCAATCACCGGTATGACCGGTCACCAGCAAAACCCCACGACCGGCTACAACATCAAGGGTGAACCCGCTGCCGCGGTTAATCTCGAGGAGCTTTGCCACGCGCTCGGAATTAAGAGAGTGCGCGTTGTTGACCCGTATAATTTGAAGCAGTGCGAGGACGCGATTAAGGAAGAGCTCGCGGTCGCAGAGCCCTCGGTTATCATCTCCCGCAGACCTTGTATGCTCCTCAAATACGTCAAGCCGAAGCCCGCTCTCAAAATCAACCCCGACAAGTGCGTGGGCTGCAAGATGTGTATGAAGCTCGGCTGTCCCGCTATCAGCATCAAGGACAAAAAGGCGCGTATTGACGCGACGCAGTGCGTTGGCTGCGCGGTTTGCGAGCAGCTTTGCAAGACAAACGCGATTGAGGCTTGACGAGGGAGGTTTGTGAAAATGGAAACTAAAAATGTTATGATAGTCGGAGTTGGCGGTCAGGGAAGCCTTCTCGCAAGCAAGCTCCTCGGCTTTCTTCTCACGGAGGAAGGATATGACGTTAAAGTCAGCGAGGTTCACGGAATGAGCCAGCGCGGCGGCTCGGTTGTCACCTACGTTCGTTTCGGCGACAAGGTTTACTCACCCGTTGTTGCTGCCGGTGAAGCGGATTTCATCGTGTCCTTCGAGAAAATCGAGGCTGCGCGTTATGCAAATTGCCTGAAAGACGGCGGAAAAATTGTCGTGAATATCCAGCAAATTGACCCGATGCCCGTTATCACGGGCGCTGCGGAATACCCCGAAAACGTGCTCGAGGAACTCAAGGCAAAGGGAGTTTTCGTGGACGAAATCGACGCGCTTTCTCTCGCAACAGATGCGGGAAGCGCGAAAGCCGTTAATATCGTGCTTATGGGCAGACTTGCGAAGTATTTCGATATCGACAAGGAAAAGTGGATTTCCGCTATCGAAAAGCTCGTTAAGCCGCAGTTTGTCGAGATTAACAAGAAAGCGTTCGAGCTAGGGTTTTCAATGTAATTATTCGCTTTATGAAGCGATATTTTGAAGGAGGTTAAAAAGCAAAATGCCAAATTACTACCAGCCGGAAATTGAAACGGCGTCCCGCGAGAAAATTCTCGAAATCCAGAACGAGAAAATCGTAAAGCAGGTTCGTCACGTTTACGACAACGTGAAGTACTACCGCGACCTTATGGACGCAAAGGGCGTAAAACCCGAGGATATCAAGAGCGTTGACGATATCAAAAAGCTCCCGTTCCTGTCGAAGGAGGATTTGCGTATCGCTTATCCTTACGGCTTGCTCGGAACGGATTTGAAGGACTGCGTTCGTATTCAGTCAACTTCCGGTACAACCGGCAAGCGCGTTGTCGCTTTCTACACCCAGCACGATATCGACCTTTGGGAGGACTGCTGCGCGAGAGCAATCGTTGCGGCGGGCGGCACAAACGAGGACGTTTGTCAGGTTTGCTACGGCTACGGTCTGTTTACGGGCGGCCCCGGACTTAACGGCGGTTCGCACAAGGTTGGCTGCCTTACGCTTCCGATGTCGTCGGGCAATACCGAGCGTCAAATTCAGTTTATGATGGATTTGGGCGCGACAATTCTCTGCTGTACACCCTCGTATGCAGCTTATCTCGGCGAGTCGCTCGCGGAAGCGGGTTACAAGCCCGAGGACAACAAGCTCAAGGCGGGTATTTTCGGCGCTGAACCGTGGACGGAAGAAATGCGCCGCGGTATCGAGAAATCCCTCGGCATCAAGGCTTACGACATCTACGGTCTTACCGAAACAAGCGGTCCCGGCGTTTCCTTCGAGTGCGAGGAGCAGACCGGTATGCACATCAACGAGGACCACTTCTACGCTGAAATTATCGACCCCGAAACCGGCGAGGTTCTCCCCGAGGGCGAAAAGGGCGAGCTCGTGTTCACCTCTCTCGATAAGGAAGCGTTCCCGCTGCTGCGCTACAGAACGCGCGATATCTGCGTTCTCACACGCAAAAAGTGCTCGTGCGGCAGAACTCACGTTAAAATGAGCAAGCCGATGGGCAGAAGCGACGATATGATGATTATCCGCGGCGTAAACGTGTTCCCGAGCCAGATTGAAGCGGTTCTGCTGAAGGAAGGCTACCCGCCGAACTATCAGATTATCGTTGACCGCGTAAACAACAGCGATACGCTCGATGTAAACGTAGAGCTTCCGCCCGAGCAGTTCTCCGATAAGGTCAGCGACATTCAGATTAAGGAGAAGAACCTTGAGGCTGCTATGAGAACAATGCTCGGAATAGGCCCGAAGGTTCACCTTATGCCTCCGCACTCCGTTGAGAGAAGCGAGGGCAAGGCGAAGAGAGTTATCGACAAGCGCAAGCTGCACGATTGACGAAAGGAGCAGACTATGGCAGTAAAACAGTTGACGGCGTTCATCGAAAATCAGCCCGGCAAGCTCAAGACAATGGTTGAGGCGATTTCGGGCGCGGACGTGAATATCAGAGCAATGAGCATCGCGGATACCAAGGATTTCGGTATTCTGCGCCTTATCGTTTCCGATACCGATAAGGCAAAGGCTGCTCTTGCGGCAAGCTGCGTTACTTCGGTAATCGAGGTTATCGCGGTGAAAATGACCGACAAGGCGGGCTCGCTTGCGGAAATTCTCGGCGTTCTCGACAAGGCAGGCGTGAATATCGAATATATGTACGCGTTTACCGCTCCCGCTGATAAGGGCGCTTACGTTGTAATCCGTGTTGACGACAACGTTTCCGCAGAAAAGGTGCTCAAGGAAAGCGGCATCGAAACCCTTACCGACGCGGAAATTGAGGCATTTTAAACAGCTTTAACAAAATTTACGGCGAGCCAAGCGGTTCGCCGTTTTTTTGCTTTTTTCAACAAATGTGAATTTATTATACAATGTTTTGCTAAATCTGTTGACTTTTTGTAAAATATATGTTAAAATATAATATGAATTATTGCAGCCTTTAGAAAAATAAAGTAAAAGGGAGCGGGTTATTATGGAGCTTTTGCAAGATACCAAATTGACTCGTCTGTTTGAAAAGCTGTCGGCGATAAGCCCGAAGAGCTTCGATGAGTTCAACCAAACGGTTGGCGCGGCAGTTCAGGAATATCTGAAATCCTTTGGCGCGGTCAAGGCAGAATACACAATCTCAATTCCGTCAAATCTTCCTTTTCCCGAAAATATCCCCGGCGGCGGGCTGCTTTTCGGGGAGCTTTCCGAGCCTGCTGTTCCCATTCGTTTGCAGAAGCTGTTCGACAGGGGCGGGCTTATCGTTTTCACCGTTTATTTCAAGGCGGGAAAAATTCTCTCCGATGAGGAACGCTCGGCGGTTAACGCGGTTTTCGGGCTGGTTTTCCACATTCTCGAGGAGCTCATCGACGCTAATACCTACAAAAAGCTGATGATGGTTGACCTCGAAACCGGAACGGCGACAATCAATGCTTTTATGCAATTTGCCGGAATGTTGACCGCAACGGGACAATCTACGCGTTATACCGGAATTTATTTCAATATTCGCAATTTTAAATCAATCCACAAGTCGCTTACATATCTCGAGGGAAACCGCGTTATGGCGCAGTACTGCCGCACGGTAAACGACGCGCTTGCCCGAAACGAAATGCTGGCGCGGCTCGGCGGGGACAATTTCGTGGCGCTGGTTCTCGACGAGCACCGCGACTATTTCCTTGACCTTATCCAAAATATGGTGATAAAATACGTCAAGGACGACCGCGTGCTCACCTTCGTTTTCGGCGCGACACTCGGCATCGCAAAGCTCACCGATGAAGCAACCCCCGGCGATGTGATGATGCACATAAGCACGGCTTATCAGGCGGCTCGCGAAAAACGCGCGGTTATGAGTTATTACGACCAGAAAACCGGCCTTGACATTATGGAGCGGAAGATTATCCTCTCGAGCTTCCACAAGGCACTCAACGAGCACGAATTTTTCGTTATGTATCAGCCGAAGGTTGACGTGAAAACGCGTGCGCTCGTCGGAGCCGAGGCGCTTGTCCGCTGGAAGCACGGCGACGGCTTTATAATGCCCGCGAGCTTTATCTCGGTGCTCGAAAAGGACGGCTGTATCTGCGCACTCGACTTTTATATGCTCGACAAGGTTTGTATGTTTATCCGAAAGCTCTTTGACAGCGGTATCACCCCCGTCAAAATCTCGGTGAACTTCTCCAAGCGGCACCTCGCCAACAATAAGCTGGTCGAGGAAATTGTTGAAACAATCGACAGATACGAGGTTCCGCACGAGCTCATTGAAATTGAACTCACCGAAAGCGAGGATTATCACAATCAGGACGTGATGCGAGATATCGTGGACGAGCTGAATACGCTCAATATAAAGTCCTCAATCGATGACTTCGGAACGGGCTATTCCTCTCTCGGAATGTTGAGCAATCTGCGGCTTCACGAGCTGAAGGTGGATAAGAGCTTTATCCCCCTCAACACCGAGGACGAAAACTCCAAGAGTATGCTTATGCTCAAGGGCGTCGTTAATCTCGCAAAAAGTCTCGGTCTTAAAATCGTTGCCGAGGGTGTGGAAACCATCGAACAGCTCGAGCTTATCGAGAAAATGGGCGTTGATATAATTCAAGGCTACATCTTCGACAAGCCGCTCACAGAAAACGATTTTATTGACAGAATAAAAAGAAAAGTTTATGCAATCGAGTAAGGGATAGAAAAGGAGCAAAACGATGATAAAAACATCATTTGGCGTCGGAAGATACCCAGAAAACCCGCGAGCTTGCGTTGAAGAAGCGGTCAAGGATTTCCGAAACCCCAAAATCATCTTCTTTTTCTCGGGCGAGAAGCACTTTCGCGAATACGCTCGGCTGATAAACGAAACCTTCCCGACAACAATCTGTATGGGCTGCACAGCTTACCGCTCAACCGACGCGGCAGGCTCCGAAAAGGACGTCCTCAAAGCCGTGGCAATCGAGGACGGGGTTGTTTGCTCGGCGGGCGTTATCGAAAAGGCGGACAATCTTGCGCTGGAGTACTCCGACAGAGTTCGGCAAAGTCTCAAAGAGGTCGGCGAAGCCAAGAATACAATTTGCATCGAATTTACAATGCCGTATAAACGCGCCGAGGAATACGCTCTGATGGCGCTGAACAGCGTTTTGTTGAGAAACGAAATTCCCGTTATCGGAGGAACTGCCGCAAATATCGAAGCGGATACGGGTTCATCGGAGGAAGCGTATATTTCGCTGAACGGGGAAATTTATCCGAAGGGCTGCGTTTATGCGCTTATCCACAATATCGACGGGAGAATTCTGCTCTGCCGCGAGAATATCTACGAGCCGCTCACGGGAAAGAGCTTTACCGCAACCAAAGCAAACAGCATCACACGAACCGTTATGACCTACAACGATATGCCCGCCGCCGATGTTTACGCCGATGAGCTTGGCGTGGCGAAGGAGGATATCTCAAAGTTTTTCTTCCATTACCCGATGGGACGGCGCGAGGGCGACGAGGTGTACGTCACGGCAATTCAGGACGAGGGTTCAAACGGCAGCCTTCGGCATCACGCGCGCGTTTACGAGGGCACGAAAATGATGGTGATGAAAGAGGGCGACTATAAGTCAATCACCGACCGCACGATTAAGGGAGTGATTGAGGAGATTGAAAATCCGTCGCTGGTGATGATTTTTCACTGCGTTGCGCGGACGCTGCTTTTTGAGGAGAAAAATTACCTCGATGAATACAGCAAAAAGCTCGCCGACGCTTTCCCGAAGCTAATCGGATTCTCGTGTCTCGGTGAACAGCTCGGGACGAAAAATTTCAACCACACAATGATGCTTGCCGTTTTTGAGTGAGCAAAAACAACAAACCGCGCAGCCGCAAAATGCGCGGTTTTTCTGTAAAGGAGTGTACTTATGAAGAAAATCGGGCTGGTTGGCGGGATTGGACCGGCATCTACCGTGGACTATTACCTCGGGTTAATCGAGAGGTGCCGCGCGGACTTTGGCGAGAACGTTTACCCCGAAATTGTTATCGACAGCGTGAGCCTGACCACGGCAACCGACTTTTTTGCCCAAAACAACTTTGACGGAAACGCGCAGCTTATGCTCAAGAGTCTCGCCGATTTAAAGGCAGCGGGCGCGGAGGTTGCCGCGATTACCGCGAACACCGAGCACATTATTTGGGATAAAATCAAGGATTTTTTTGAAATTCCGGTTGTGAGCATTGTCGAGGCAGCTGCCGCCGAAATTCTCCGCAAGGGTTACAAAAGGGTGCTGATTTTGGGGACAATTTTCACGATGAAAAGCGGCTTGTACGAAAAACCGCTCGCCGAGCGCGGTATAACGCCGATTGTTCCCACGGACGAGGACAAGGAGAAAATCGCAAACCTGTTTTTCCCGAACCTTGAAAACGGGATTGTCGTGCCCGAGGACAAGGCGAAAATGCTGGAAATCGTAGGAAAATATATTCGCGAAAAGAGCGCGGACGCGGTTTTGCTCGGGTGCACGGAGCTTCCGCTGATGATAAAGGACGGCGACCTCGATGTGCCGCTCCTCAACACCACGCAAATCCACATCAACGCGATTTTTGACGCGGCAAAATAAACCGAAGGCTCTCGGAAACGAGAGCTTTTTTCGGCGAAAAATATCGGGAAAATCGTTGACAATGAGCGTGATTTGTGGTACAATATAAGATGAATGATTTTACGATTTTGAGGTGATGAATATGGTCTGCGGGCGCTGCGGAAAGGTATTTGACGAGAATAAACAGGATTACTGCGGCTTTTGCAGAACCGTTCACACCGAAACCGGCGAGCCTATCCGCGATTTAAAGGGAATTCTGCGCTATATCACGGGGAAATTCGGGCGGGAAATTCTTCTCGACAACCGCCGCGCCGACGCGCTTATCGCAGACTTTTTCCCGAAGGAAACCGCCGCGAGAAGGCTTTGCTACGTTGCTTTGTACGACGGCTGCGCGAGGAAACTGTATGCGGTGCGCGAGAAGCCTTTTGAGGTGCGCTGCGCTGCGGCGGCAAAGTGCGTGAAATCGCTCCGCGATGAAATCGGGTTGAAAGGCAGAGTTGCTGCGGAGGCTGTCGAGGCGGTCGGGTGCGCGGTCGGCTGCGAAATCTCGTTCAAGAAGAGCGAAATTCTCCCCGCGTCCGAAACCGAGGCGAAGAAAAACGTCACCGACGCTGCCGAGCAGTATTCTCTCGGTCGGCATTTTGACCGAATTCACGAGTACGAAAAGGCGCTGTATTGGTTCGAGAGAGCCGCGCTTCAGGACTACGGCGAGGCGCAGTGCTATATGGGAAGCTATCGGCTCGAGGGGCGCGGCGGTATTCAGGACGTCGAGCAGGCGCGCGAGTGGTTTGTTCGCGGAATGGAAAACGGTGTTGCCGAGGCGGAGTATATGGTCGGGTATTTTTACGCCGAGGGAATTGCCTGCAAAATTGATGAAAACAAAGCTTTTGAGTGCTTTTTAAACGCTGCGAGAAAAGGCAGCGAAAATGCGATAAATATGGTTGCGCTGTGCTATGAAAACGGCGTGCACGTTGCCGCGGACAGAACGCTCGCGGAAAAGTGGCGGAAATTCAAGGCGAACCGAAAAATCTTTGAAGAACCCGTCGTTGAGCCGCCCGAGCCTATCCGTGATGACGGCGAGGAGCTCTATCAAAGCGCGCGGCGCTGCCTTGCGGAAAAGGATTTCGAGGGCGCGGCAATGTTCTACAAACGCGCCGCCGAAACCGGTCATATCCGCGCGATGTGCTCCTATGGAAAGTGCCTCTACACCGGCAGCGGCACCGCAAAAGACCCCGCCGAGGCTTTTCGGTGGTTTTCGAGAGCCGCCGACCTTAACTCACCGATTGCGCAGTACAATCTCGGCGTGATGTACCTCAAGGGCGTGTATGTTCAAAAGGACATCAAAACTGCCAAAGAATACTTTGAGAAAGCTGTTCAAAACGGTCACGAGGACGCGGCGAAAATTCTCAAAAAGCTGAAATAGGTGAACGATGAAAACGCTGAAAAAATACCTTTTGCCGATAATAATGCTGGTTGTTTTTGAAACGATAGCGGTTGTGCTGTGGCTTGCCAACGACAAGATTTTCTACCTATTCAACTTCACCTACATCGGCTGCTCAATCTCGCTTGGAATTTTCCTGTTCATTCGCGGTTTCAAATACGCGCGGCACGTCACGCAGCTTCTCGTGGGACTTTATATGCTGGTTTACCTCGGGCTTATCTGCAACGAAAATATGCAAATCGAGGGATTTTGGTACTACCTCTTCACGGGAGTTTTCGAGGCGGCGACAATTCACTACGCTGTCGCGAAGATTGCAGGACCTTTGCTTTTCGGGCGCGGCTGGTGCGGGTACGCTTGCTGGACGGCGATGGTGCTCGACTTTCTCCCCTACAAAACACCAAAAGCGCCGCGAAAAAAGCTCGGTTTTATCCGCTACATAACCTTTGCGGTATCGCTGGTTTTTGTCGCGTGCCTGTTTTTAACGCACGTCGGAAACCTCGAGAAAATTATGTTCTGGAGCTTCCTTATCGGGAATATCCTGTACTACGCAAGCGGAATTATCCTCGCGTTTGTGTTCAAGGATAACCGCGCGTTCTGCAAGTACATCTGCCCGATAACCGTTTTCCTGAAGCCGATGAGCTACTTCTCGCTGCTGCGGATAAACTGCGACAAGAGCAAGTGCGTTTCCTGCGGAAAGTGCGAGAAGGTGTGCCCGATGAACGTGAAAATCACCGACAATTCCCGAAAACGCGAAAACGGCACGGAATGTATCTTGTGTATGGAATGTGTAAAAGCCTGTCCGAAAGGAACTCTGCCTGCGGGTAAAACGAGCGCGAAATCGGAAAATGAGAATATAACAAACTGAAATACGGAGGAAAAACTATGAAAGCAGCGGTTATTTTAACAAAATGCAAAGAAACTCACGGTCTTTTCGGAATACGCGCCGAACAGCGTGAGGACGAGGCTTGGTACGCGACTTGGGCATTCAAGGTGTCCGAGCACACGGCTTCCCGCGAGAAATTCGGCGATACCGAAATCTCGGGCAACGTTTATGTGACAACCGAATATCCGTCCTGCCCTTACTGCGGCGCGAAGGGATTTTTCCAGTGCAGCGAGTGCGGAAAAACAACCTGCTGGAACGGTGAA
Organism: uncultured Ruminococcus sp.; assembly: GCA_964551225.1. Classification (GTDB taxonomy): domain Bacteria; phylum Bacillota; class Clostridia; order Oscillospirales; family Ruminococcaceae; genus CAG-115. Next base: position 45,350 of record CAZKBF010000005.1, on the reverse strand, counting down.
AACGAAACCGTCTGCGAGTGGTGCGGAAACGCTGCGGAAACCTCCGCCGAGGAGAATTTCGAGTCGCTGACCGGCGGCGGGTTCTGATGAACAATATCGGCAAAAGCAAATAATCGGGTGGTGTTTTTATGTTGAAGATAGGTGACAGCGTGCCGCTGGAGCTTGGCGGCTCGGCGAAAATTTTGAGCGTTCTCGGCTCGGGCGGTCAGGGTACGGTTTACAAAGCGGAGTTTGGCGGCAAGGAGTACGCGCTTAAAATGTACTTCGCGAACAAGCTGCGCAGCCCCGAGATTTTCCGCGAGAATTTGAGCCGTCTCACCGAGGACAAAATCGACGACGCTTTCGTTATGCCGCTCTATCTCACCGAGAAAATCGGCGGCAGCTTCGGTTTCCTGATGAGCCTTGTTCCCGAGGAGTACAAGCCGTTTTCCGATGTCCTTAACGCGCGCGTGAAGCTGTCGGGGCTGTATTCCGTGGTGAATTCCGCGATTAAGATAACCGCAGCGTTTCGTGCGCTCCACAACAGCGGGAAAAGTTATCAGGACTTAAACGACGGCGGATTTTTCATTCGCCCGACCGACGGAGACGTGCTTATCTGCGACTGCGACAACATCGCGCCCTACGGCGAGCACCTCGGAATTGCCGGAAAACCCGGTTATATGGCACCCGAAATTGTCCGCGGGGAAAAAGCTCCCGATAAGTTCACCGACAGGTATTCGCTTGCCGTGGTGCTTTTCAGGCTGCTTTTGCGCGGCGACCCGCTCGAGGGCAGCAGAGTGCTCAAAAGCGTTTGTTTGACCGAGGAAGCCGAGCGCCGTCACTACGGTTTCGAGCCGCTTTTCGTCTACGACCCCGACGACGACAGCAACCGTCCCGTGCGCGGCGTCCACAACAACATCATCAAATTCTGGCAGATTATGCCCGATTATATCAAGGAAGCGTTTGAGTTTTCGTTCACCACGGGCTTGAACGAGCCGCAGAAGCGTCTTATCGAAAAGCAGTGGCTGGATTTGCTCAAGCGGCTGCGCGGCGACATCACGGCTTGTTCGTGCGGGATACAGAATTTCCTGCCCGCGATGCCCACGGACGAGGACGGAAAGCTGATTTGCCCGTGCGGAAACCACTACGCGAAGCCGCTTTCGCTTGTCGGTGAAAAGAGCAGAGTGCTGCTGTTTGACGGAGCAAAGCTGTTTGACGAGAACGTGCGCGTGTGCGCGGAAGTTGTCCGGAACAAGAAAAATCCCGCGCTTTGGGGACTCAAAAACCTCACCGAGAGCGAATGGAACTGCGTTTTGCCGAACGGTACCGAAAAGTCCGTTCCCGCGGGCAGCGCTGCGCCGATTTTCACGGGCACGACAATTTCTGTCGGCGAGGAAAAATACACAATCGAGGATTAAAATGGAGATAAGACGAGCAGAAATCGGCGATATACCGAGAATTACGGATTTGCTTTTGCAGGTACACAAGGTTCACTCGGACAAGCGCCCCGACATCTTTCGGCGCGGTTCAAAAAAGTACACCGAGAACGAGCTTCGCGAGATTATCGCGGACAACGAGCGCCCGATTTTCACGGCGGTGATTGACGGGAGAGTTGAGGGCTATGCGTTTTGCGTTTTTCAGCGGCACGACGACAACTCGCTCGAGAAATTCACCACGCTTTACATCGACGACCTTTGCGTTGACCAAAACCGCCGCCACGAGCACATAGGCACTGCGCTATATAAATATGTGCTGGAGTTTGCGCGGGAAAACGCTTGCCACAACGTCACGCTCAACGTGTGGGAGTGCAACGAGAGCGCGATGAAATTCTACCGCAGCCTCGGGCTTTCCGTGCAGAAAACCACGCTCGAGCAGATTTTGTAAAGTTCAACAGGACAACTGATTGAGGTTTAAATTGTTGAAAATTGATGTTTATGTTGAATATCTTGTTGAAAATTTATTGTGCAAAATAAACAAGTGTAAACGTTTTGATTGAGTAAATATAAGTAAAAAAACTGAAATTGGAGCAATAAATCGTAAAATTTTAAAATCTCTGTTGACTAAAGAGAATATTTTGGATATACTTATATTTGGAAGGCAGAGTTCGACGAAAACGTACGGATGAAAGAGAAAAGTCCGAAAAAACGCCGAAACGCGTTCCAAAAGCAGAGCAAAGGATTATCGAAGGTTACTGCTGACAAACGAATTTATTTGGAGGTTATTGTTATGTGCATGAAAGACATTGAAGTAAAAAATCAGGTTGGTTTACACGCGAGACCTGCTACATTTTTTATCCAGAAGGCTAACGAGTATAAGTCTTCTATCTGGGTTGAAAAGGAAGAGCGCAGAGTTAACGCAAAGTCCCTGCTCGGCATTTTGTCGCTGGGCATCGTAGGCGGAGCTAAAATCCGCATCATCGCTGACGGTTCCGATGAGCAGCTCGCTGTTGACGGTCTTGTAAAGCTCGTTGAGAGCGAATTTGCAGAGTAATTTCGCTTTACAAAGCCATTTTTAGACTGTCGTTCTATTTAAATCAATTTTAGGGGCAGGGTTCTCTGCCCCTATGTTTTTTTGTGAAAATTGAATGAAATTCGCGAAAAAGTTACAAAAAGGTTACAAAAAGGTTGCAAAATGGTTACAAATCTGTTATAATAAATAAAGCGGGCGAAAATTCCCGTCAGATACAATATACAAAAATTGAGGAAAATATTATCCCGAAAAACTGAAAAGGAGGCAGTGGTTTGAGTTTACCCGAGGATAATTCAAATTTGAATTTGGACGAAAACGCCGAGAAATCGGCTGAAAATAAGATAACGAAAAAAAACGTAAAAACCAAAATCTACAATTTCATCTCCGATATGGGTGAAATGTTCTTTATGGCGCTGATGAAGCTCGTGACGCTGTTTGTGCACGGAATTCTGTACATAATCGCAGCCATTCTCCGCGGATTTGACCGCGTTAAAAAGTACCTTGTAAGGTTCTTCAAAAAGGTCTGGAGCGTAATCTCCGCGCCGTTTGTGCGCTATATCAAGGCATTCAAGGTCGGAAGCGCCGAGCTTTCCCGCGAAAAGCGCGAAAGCGGCTCTAAAGCAAGCTTCGGCGCGTTTATGAGATTTCTCGGAAGAGCGCTTTTCGGAAAACGCGGGCTTGCCGTCACGCTTTTCAACTACGCGCTCCCCGTGGTTTCCTGCATCTTCCTGTTCAACATCATCACTTATGCAACAAACCAAACCTATGCGATTAAGCTCACCGTGAACGGAAACTTTGTCGGCTACATCGACGACGAAACCGTTTACACCGACGCCGAGCAGATGCTCCAAGAGCGTATAAACTACACGGGCGCTTCTACGGACGTCGTTACGTTCACGCACACATATGAGGTGGATTTGGTGGGCTACGGCTCGACGCTTACAACCTATCAGGTTACCGACCGTTTGCTTCAGCTTCTGGACAAGCAGATTGATAAGGGATACGGCGTGTACATCGGCGACGCTTACTACGGCACGCTTTCCGACAACAAAAAAACCGAGAGCGCTCTTGAAGGGCTGCTCAATCAATACCGCACGGACAACCCCAAAGAAAGCGTTGTTTTTGAGAAGGAAATTCAGTTCGTCCCCGGACTTTACCTCTCCGAGAGCTTTGTTAACGAGGATTCGCTGATTTCCCTGCTCACGTCAAACAGAACGGTTGCCGCGTATTACACCGCGGTTGATGGCGACGCGCCCGCTTCAATCGTTTCCAAGACAGGCTTGAGCTACGACGAGCTTGCCCGCCTGAACCCCGGTTTCAGCGAGAGCACAAGAATTTTTGTCGGCGACAAGTTTATGATAACGCAGGACGAGCCTTATCTCAACGTCATCATTACCCGCGAGGAGCACTATAACGAGGTTATTCCTTACGATACGGAGTACGTCACCACAAACAAGCGCTTCAAGGACGATAATCTGATTACCGTACCCGGTGTGAACGGCGAGAGCGCAGTTGTCGCGAACGTTTCCTATATAAACGGCGTTGAGGTGGCGAGAAGCGTGCTCTCGAGAGTAACCCTGAAAGCGCCCGTAACCCGAGTTATCGCGGAGGGAACAATGGAGCGTCCCAAAATCTCGGCAAATGCCACGACAACCGAAGCCGGCAAGTTTATCTGGCCTCTCCCCTATGGAACGGGAACGGTCGGCTATGGCTGGGGCGGTTATGTCGGTCACACGGGACAGGATATCTTGGCACCCTACGGAACGCCGATTTTCGCGGTGGACAGCGGCGTTGTCACCACAATTTACTACGAGCCGAACGCAAACTATTTCTCGTGCAACGGCGGTTACGGAAACCTCGTTGTTATTACGCACGACAACGGCTTGCAGACCTATTATGCGCACTGCAGCGCGATTGCCGATATTTACGTCGGACAGCGCGTAACAGCGGGCGAAAATATCGCGTTTGTCGGTTCAACGGGACGTTCTTACGGAAACCACTTGCATATTGAGGTGCATAAGAACGGTGTTAAGGTGCCTCCCGATCCTTATTTGTTCTAACAACAAACAGATTTCCACATAATAAAACACGCCGCATTCCAAGGAACGCGGCGTTGTTTTTATGCAATTTTTGTTTAGTAACGAAAATTAGTTCTGAAAACAAATTTGTTCCTTTTCAAGCATCGGGTAAACCACAAGCTCTGCGGAATCAAGGTTTTCACGGTTCATATCAACCGCGCAGATTTGGTGGTTGTTGTAGGTGGTGTAGTAGTAAATCCCGCGCGCGCAGTCGGCACAGCTTGTGTAAATCGTGATTTCGTACTTGCCGTCAGCAAGCTCGCAGCAGCCCCTCTGCTGGTCAACCGCGCCGAGAATGTGGAAAAACTGCGAGACCGCGTTATTCGGATTGTCGAGCTTCGAGTTGTTCAACACGAACGCAGCGCGTACAAACCGCGACGCCGAGGACAAGTCCCCCGGAAGCCCGATTGCGCCCATTCCCCTGCTGTAAAGCGAAATCGGCAAATCCGCGCAGAAGCGGTTTTGCGGCTCTTTCGGCGAGAGGTTGACGTAGTTCGCGAGATTTGTGAGCTGCTGCGGGAACGGTGGGTTGTTCGCCATAACGCCGACAGGGTTGTCGTACACGAAAAATCCGCTCTCAACGCTCTCCACGACAATCGTCCCGCTCTTGTCCGCGATTATCCAATGCAGCCGCGCAATCGGCATCTGCTCCGAGAACGCTTCGTTTGTGAGGTTGATTTTCGTGAGCAGCTCCCGCGCTTCGTCAAGATTTGCGCACTTTCCGAGCAGGTACGGGATAAACTCGAATGTGGCAAGATTGATTTTGTCCGAGGCATTGTCGCGATAGACAGCGTTTCCGACAAAATTCAGCCCCGCCATCGCAAGCCCCTTTTCGTTCACCGCGTCATAAATCAGCGGAAATCCTCCCGCAACGTGTGCTGTTCCAACAAGCGCGTAGTGCTTGTCCAACGCGTCGGTGCTGCGGAAATTTATCGGGAAATTCCGCGGCATAACCACAAGGCTCTCGCCGTAGGAAAACTCGTAGTCAAGCGTTCTCCCGAAAAAAAGCCGGTCCTTCTCCGCAAGATAAGCGGCAGCTGTACACATAAAAATTCCTCCCAAATTAGTTTTTAGGGAACCTCTAAAAACCGATTTGATAAAGTGAAAATGGGTATAGTATGTCGAATGCGAGGAAAGCCGACGAAGTAAGGCTTGATGCCTTACGAGGAGGCTTGACGAAGCAGGCGGCGTGCTATACACATTTTCACTCAAATAAGGTTTTTAGAGGTGACCTTTACGAAAAACATCGCTCACGGTAGTTTTACCGCGAGCAATGAAAATTATTCTGCTGTTTGCGCTTGTTTTTGCTGTGCATCGGTGATGAATTTCACGAAATCGTTCTTGGAAATCGCCTTTGAGAAATAATAGCCCTGAATGAAATCGCACTTCAGGTTGGAGAACGCGTCCAGCATTTCCTTCGTTTCGATGCCCTCGACCACAATTTCCATATTCATATCCTTGAGCATTTTGATTGTGTTTTGCAGGAAAATCCACATTTTCGGGTTTTCCTTTTCGTCAACAAAGGATTTGTCCAGCTTCACGATTTTCAGCGGCAGCGAAACCACGCGCTTCATATTCGAGTAACCCGTGCCGAAGTCGTCGAGCGAGAACTCAATTCCCGCGCGCGAGAGCTTGTTCAGGTTATCGGTCATCACGCGCTGGCTGAAAGAGGCGGCGGTTTCGGTTATCTCGAGGTTTATGGAGCGCGGCGAAACGTTGTACTGCTGCATTATCGTGAGGATTTTGTCGGCAAGGTCGCCGTGCATACACTGCGCAACCGACAAATTCACCTCAATATAATCCAGCCCGAGCGCTTTGAACTCGTCGCTTGAGACAAACTTGCACACTTCCTCGAAAACATACTCGCCGATTTTGTGGATTGCGCCGCTCTTTTCCGCAGACGTGACAATCAGCTCGGGCAAAATAAAACCGTGCTCCTCGTCAAACAGCCGCAGAAGCGCCTCCGCGGAAACAAATCTCCCCTTCTCAACCGAATAAATCGGCTGGTAGTAAACCTGAAAACTGCGGTTTTCAAGCGCTTTCTCGATGATTTTGTTGATGTTGTTCTGCACCTCAAATTTATCGGGGTGATAAATATCGGGCGCCTGAATAACTCGCCCCGTGTAGGGATTTTTCTCGTGAAAATCCAAACCGAACGCCATAAGCGACTTGAAGCTCTCGATTTCCTCGGGACAACTCGCAAGCACTATCATCGGCGAGAGGTTGATGTCGAAACCGTTGTGGCGGATTTTCATTTTCAGCTCGTTGTTAACCAGCGTGGCAAAGGTTTCGGCAATCGTCCGCTCTTTTTCATCAAAAACAACCCGAAAACGCCCGCGGTCAAGATGATACAACTTGCCCTTGTTTCCGAGATTTTTGTTCAGCGAGCGCAGTTTGTCCGCAATAATTTTCTGTACCTCGACACTCTGCTCGTAACCAAGCATCGAGTGAATTGAACTGTAATTCGCAATGTTCAGCATAACGACGTGCCAGTGCTTGCCGTTTCTGAAGGAATTCTTCATATCGCGGCCGTAAGCCGAGTGCTTGTAAAGCCCCGTGTCCGAGTCGATAAGCTCCTCGGGGCGCTGGATAACAATGCTCACTATAAACAAGCTCAACGCAACCGCGAAGCACTCGAGCATTTGAGTCGGCATAAGAATGTGCAGAATTGCCGCAGTCAGGCACATAAAAGCCATTGAGAACAAACCGATAACCTTGGTTCTCGTGAGCAGCCTGCGGTTTATCAGCACGATTATCCCGACAAGCAAAATGTACAGCGCCACGCACCCGTACAACGAATAGAACAGCGGACCGTGCTTGTAGAGACCGTTTTCCGTGCTGAAAATCAGTCCCGTGAACGGGCTTGAGACGGTCAATCCGAAAACAACCGCATAAGGCGCAATCAACGCAACCTTCAAAACCCTTTTACTGTCGAGCTTGTGCCACAAATCCAAAAGACTGATGACAAAGAACAGGTAAATCACAGACTGCGCCGAGTGACAAACAAGATAAATCAAGTGCGTGACGGTCACCATTCCGACGAAATTTGTCCAGTACACATCAAATAAGTTTGCCAGCACATCAAATGTTGAGCTTACTAAACAGGTGAAAATTGACGCGAGAAGAATTTTGTTTGTCCTGCCCGTTGTCGCTTTTCTGAAAGCCACGGAGGACAACAGCAAAATCAATACAATAATCGCGGCAATATCAAAGGAAATATTCCGCATACCGCGTCCCCCCTTTCATAAAATTTGTCACAATAATCTATTGTTAATTATAACAGATTTTCAGGAAAATGTCAACTGATTTTGCACTTTTTGACATATATTTATGCAATAATATCGGAAAAAGCCCCAACAGCGAGCTGTCGGGGCAATTTCACTATTCAACAATATTGCTTATCCAAAGTCCGCGCTTTACGAGAATGAAGCCGACTATTACCTTGATGATATCAGCGGCTTGGACAATCGCGTAAATTCCGATTACCGGCAGTCCCGAGAATGTGCACAGCAAAAGCGTGAGCGGAATTGTGACAACCCAAGTGAAAACGCTGTCGAAAAAGAACGTGACGAGCGTTTTTCCGCCCGAGCGCATCGTGAAATACAGCGCGTTCAGGTAGCCCTGTACGGGGAAAAACAGCGCCGTTACCACGATAAACCACTGCCCGAGGTGCTTGATATCGTCGGTTGTGTTGTACAAATTCGGGAAAACGCCCGATACCCCGACCAAAATCGCCGTGAGCACTATGCACATCACTCCCGTAAACGCCGCGAGCTTCAGCGAGCTTTTCTGCGCTTTTTCGTACTCCGACGCGCCGAGCAGCTGCCCGATGACAATTCCGACCGCATTTCCCATCGCCACAAACACAACGTTCAGCAAGTTGCACAAGGTGTTCGAGATGTTCAGTCCCGCGACAATATCAAGCCCCAGCGTGGAATAGGTCTGCGTTATCACGGCAATTCCTGCCGACCACAAAAACTCGTTGAAAAATATCGGCAAGCCTTTTTTGATGATTTTCGACGTGACATCGCGCGGTACAAGCAGAGTTTTATACGCGCCTTGCAAGAATGTGTACTTTTTGCGCTTCGCAAAGGTTACCGCGAGTACAATCGTCATTTCGACAAATCTTGCGATAACCGTGGCAACTGCCGCGCCCTGTACGCCGAGCTGCGGGAAGCCGAGATTACCGAAAATCAACAGGTAGTTGAACACAACGTCAACGACAACCGACGCCACGCCCGCCATCATCGGCATAAACGTGTCGCCTGTTTCGCGAAGGCTGCTCGCGTAAATCTGCGTTATCACAAACGGCGCAAGCCCGATTAGCATCACGCCGAGGTACTCTTTCGCAAGCCTCATCGTTTCCACAGGGTCAACCTCGCCGCCCTCACCGCGCATATACAGCCCGATAAGCGGCTCTGCGGCAAATATAAACACGCAAAGCCCCGCAGCAAGGCAAATTCCGCAAATCCAGTGCTTTATTCGAAACGTCTGCCGAAAGCCCTCGATGTTTTTCTGCCCGTAGTACTGCGCGGCGTAAATTCCGGGTCCCGAAAGTCCGCCGAAAATTGCCAGACTGAACACGAAGAAGAGCTGTCCGATTATCGAAACGGCGGTGACGGCGTTTGTGCCGAGATTTCCCACCATAACGTTGTCCACAAGCCCAACTGCGTTTGTGATGCCGTTCTGAATCATCATCGGAACGGCGATTTTCAAGGTTTTTTTGTATATCAATTTTTCTTCCATTTTTACTCCCTTTTCCTTGACAATAAATTATTTTAATGGTATAATAAATATGTATCTTTAGATTATCTTAACGGAGGAATTACCTATGAAAAAAGTCCTGTCCTCTCTCAAACTCAAGAATTTCGCGCTGCTGACGCTTGCGGGCATCATAAACGCGTTCGGAATTACGATTTTTCTCTCGCCCGTAAATCTTTACGACAGCGGTATTTCGGGAACGTCAATGCTGATTGACCAAGTCACTCCCGAATATATCACCCTTTCAATAGTGCTGCTCGTGCTGAATATCCCGCTGTTTGCGTTCGGTCTGAAGCGGCAGGGCGCAGTGTTCACGATTTACGCGATTTATACCGTCACGATTTACTCGGTATCGGCTTGGCTAATAACCGATGTTCTGCCCGTTGACGTAACCTTCGCTTCTCCCCTCGCGGGACAGGATTTGCTGCTTTGCGCGCTGTTCGGCGGAGTGATTTCGGGCGTCGGCAGCGGTCTTGCAATCCGCGCGGGCGGCGCAATGGACGGAATCGAGGTTATGGCGGTGATTTTCGCAAAGCGCATCGGAATAACCGTCGGCACTTTCGTGATGATTTACAACGTCATTTTGTACATACTCTGCGGGGTTATTCTGCAAAACTGGATTTTGCCGCTGTATTCGATTGTGACGTATTTCGCGGGGCTGAAAACCATCGACTTTATCGTTGAAGGTATCGACCGCGCAAAGTCCGCTATGATTATCACGACAATGCCCGATGAAATCTGCGAAAAGCTCTCCGAGGAATTCGGCACGGGCACAACCAAAATGGACTGCGAGGGCGGTTATCTTAAACAGCCGAAAACGATAATCTATTTCGTGATAAACCGCTTCCAAATCAGCAGGCTGAAGGATATTGTTCACGGCATCGACCCTGCGGCTTACGTCACGATAACCGATGTCGCGGACGTTTTCAAAAACAATAATCATTAACCCAAAATCAAAAACGAAAGGATTTTCTTATGAGAAGAATCGCACAATTTGAAAAGGTTAGTTTAGCGCAGTTCCTTGACGGGTGCAAGCGTCCCGATGCCGAGGAAATTTACGCGAAAATTATGCTCCCGCGCCGCGCTACAAAAGGCTCGGCGGGCTATGACTTTTTTGCGCCGTTTGATATTGATTTAAACGCGGGCGAAACCGCGAAAATTCCCACGGGAATACGCGTGAAGATTGACGAGGGCTGGCTTTTGTCGCTTTTCCCGAGAAGCGGGCTTGGGTTTAAGTTCCGTTTGCAGCTCGACAACACGGTCGGAATTATCGACAGCGACTACTATTTCTCCGACAACGAAGGTCACATTTTCGCGAAAATCACCAACGATTCCCGCGAAAACAAAGCCCTGCACATTCCCGCCGGAGCGGGCTTTATACAGGGCATTTTTACGGAATACGGAATTACCGTTGACGACGACGCAACCGAAATCCGCAACGGCGGCTTCGGCTCTACGGGCTGATTAAAGATTATCGTCCGTGCCGTCGTAGAAAACGTCGTTGAATTTACCTTCATCGACAAGCTCAAAGAACACATCAACGATTTTCGGATTGAGCTGCTTTCCCGAAATTCTCCGCATCTCGGTAAGAATTTCGTCCTTGCTCATCTGCTTGCGGTAGGCGCGCGTTGAATTCATCGCGTCAAATGTGTCCGCAACAGTGATAATCTGCGCAACCTCGGGTATCTCGTCGCCTTTCAGTCCCGACGGATAACCCGAACCATCGTAATACTCGTGATGATATCCCGCTCCGATTGCAAGGTCGGGGCGGATTTCTATTTCCTTGAGGATTTTAAAGCCGTTTTCCGCGTGGTGTCGGATAACCTCGTACTCCTCGTTCGTGAGCCGCGCGGGTTTCCCGAGAATACTGTCGGGAACAGCTATTTTTCCTATGTCGTGAAGAAGCCCTATGTTATAAATATCTTCAACCTGCTCCTTGCCGTAGCCCATTCTTTCGGCAATCATCGCAGTGTAACGCGCCACCCTGAACGAGTGACCGTTGGTGTAGGTGTCCTTTAAGTCGATGCACTTCGCAAACGCGCGTATAATCTGGTCAACGAACAGGCGGTTTTCCTGCTCCTTGCGCTTGAGGTTTCGGTTCTTGATGTTCATTGTAATGAGCATCGCCAACATTCCCACGGCAAGCACCCCGAACACAATCAGCGCCCAGAACCAGAACTGCTCGAAAAACGCCTTCTCCTTTTCCATTTTTATGGAAACGGTCGCGATGGGTTCGCCGGTCGTGATGTCGATTGTCGAGAATTTGAACGTGTACTCGCCCGAATCAAGGTTTGTGTAGCTTATCGGCTGCAAGTCCTGTCGGGTGACGGAGATTTTGTCCGTGTCGAACCCCTCGAGGCAATACGACAAGCGCGGGTTTGAAAAGCCAAACGTAAGCGCGTAGCCGTAAATCGTCAGGCGCTTGCAGTTCGCGGGAATTTTCAGCGTTTCTCCGTCTTTTACCAAAACCCGCCTGTCATCAATATCAACATACGGCACGGAGAGCTTGATTTGAGAGCCGTTTTCGCGGCGCTCGTTGATATTAACCGCGGCAACGCCCGTTTGTCCCGCGATATAAAGCGTTCCGTCCTCGGCAAGGCAGCTTCGCGAATTCGCCGTGGCAATCGCGGGAATACCGCATTTCATATCGAAAAACGCGTACTCGATTTCGCCGACCGAGATAAGTTTATCCGCATTTACAACGTAAATTCCGCTGCTGCTCAAAATCCACGCTTCGTCGGAATTGTCGGTGAACAGGTCAAAGTTGTTGGAATACGGGAAATTCGTGAGAGTGGTCACGCTCTCGTCCTTCATATAGGCAAGCGAGTTGCCCGTGATTATCCAATAGCCGCCGCGCTTTTCGTCGGGCTTTATCCGAAGAACAATCTCCGATTTCAAGCCGCTCTCCAAGCCGATTTGCTTGACAGCCTTTCCGTTTTCGACAATAAAAATACCGCTGCCATCACTTCCGAGGTAGATTTTCCCGTTATCACCGCCGCAAATCGTGAGGATTTCGGCACTTCCGATACCGCTTTCCTCGTCGATAAAGCTCTCGATTTTACCGTCCCTGATAAGGACAACGCCCGCGCTTGTTGCCGCAGCAATCGTCCCGTCCGCAAGCTCTACGGCATCGCGAACCTTCTGCGATTTCAAGCCGTTTTCGGCGTTGAACGAAACGCACTCCTTCCCGTCATAGCACAAAAGCCCGTTCACGCCGTAGCTGCAAATCCAGAGCTTATTTTCGGAGTCCGTGATTATGCAGCGAATACGAACGCCTTTCAACAGCTCGGTGAGGTCGTTTGACTTTTGCTCGTTGTTTTTGCCGACGATATAAAGCCCGCTGTCCGTGCCGATGTACAAATCTTCGTTAAACAGACAAGTCGTGTTGACAACGCATTCGGGAATCCCCGCCGCGTCGCTGATATCGGTGAAGTTGTTCTTGACGAGCTTCATCACGCCTTGTCTTGACGAAACAAACCAAACGTTGTTCTCGTAATCGGTCATCGCCTTCTCAACAGAGTTGTTCAAGGGGTAATTCTCGGCGGTGTATTTGCCGTTTTTGTTGAGTTTACCGATACCGCTGTCCGAGCACACCCAAAAGCTGTTCTCGTCAATCGCGGTGATTGAATTGATGTTGGAAGCGGGCTCGGCGTTAATAACGTGGAAATTCATAATCTTGTCCGAGATGTTCCCGCGGATAATGTTCGATTTATCCGTGCCGAGCCAAACCACTCCCGCCTCGCATTCATCGGGAGTTATACAAGAAACTATGCCAAAGCCCATTTCCTCGCTGCTATAGTGAGCGGTGATTTCAAGGTTCTCCATTTTGAAGAACACACCGTCCATTGTGCAGCCGTAAACCGCTCCGTCATTTCCCGCGGTGAGCTGCTTGATAAACTTGCCGTTTATCGCCTCGTTATCGATAATCGAAAGCTCGCCTTGTTCGTTGATATAAGCAAGCTCGCTTGTTGTGCCAAAAATGATATTTCCCGCGCCGTCCTCGGTTATATCGCGAACGGAGAGCGATAAAAGACCATTTATGCGGTTGTAGAACGTGAAAGCACCGTCCTCGTAGAGCGCAATACCATTGTCGTTTGTGCCAACCCACAAGCGATTTTTCGAGTCGATGAAAAGGCTGTCAACGCTGGTTACGCCCGTGTACGAGTCAAAGCGCGTGAAATTCACACCGTCATAGCGGATAAGTCCGCTGTAGCTGCCGATGTAGATAAATCCGTCGTCCGTCTGAACGATATCGTTTGCCTCGGACGTGGGAAGACCGTTGGAATTGTTGTACATAACCGCCGAGAAATTGTCCGACTTGACGTTCTCGGCAAAAGCAGGTTTCCCCGCGAAAAACAGCGCAATCACCGCCGAAAGCGCGATAAACGCCGCTATATATCTGTTTCTTACACTAACTGCGCGCATTTTATCACCTCTTAAACGCACCAAAACCACTTTTTTCCATACCTATTTATTATAACACACTTTATCGATAAAGTCAACAAATTCCGCAAAATAAAAGAGCCAACCGTGTAAAAAGTTGGCTCTTGATTTCAGACGGAAAATGTCGGCTGAATTTGCTTTCCGTCAAGCGCGTCGAGAATGGTTTCGGGGATTTTCCCGAAATCAGCGACCAGCGAAAACGGCTTCGCACGACAATCATCCTGCGACAGCGGCACAAAGTAATAGTTTTTGTAATTCCGAAGCGCGCCGATGTTCTTCGCCGAGCCGGAGAGCGCGTCGTTTGTCGATACCGCGATAACCACGGGACGCTGATTTCGCAGGTGACTTTTTACCGCCATACAGACGGGTGTAGCCGATTTGGGAAAATCAAAGTAGGTTGCAAAAAGAATATAGGGTGATTTTTCGGATAACGGGCGATACCGTTTTCGGAAAATCAAATATATATTTGCAAAATATAGCCTGTAAAAAGGCTCTTTTTTTATATGTAAACAAATAATATAAAATTTGTAAAATATATGAGTTCAATTTTACGGTTTTGTGTTATTGAAGAAATGTAAGTATGAAGTATAGGCTATTTTGACAAAACGACAGGAGGAAACGAAGATGAACATAGGCTATGTGAGAGTAAGCACCGCAGAGCAGAACGAGGACAGGCAGATTGAAGCAATAAGTAAGGCAGTAAGCCACATTGACAAGTGGTTTACCGAAAAGGTATCGGGTAAGAACACCGAACGTGAGCAGTTCAGACAGATGATGGATTTTGTTCGTGAGGGGGACGAGGTATACGTTCTTGATTGGTCAAGGCTTTCCCGAAGCACTAAAGACCTGCTTATTACTATCGAAAAGCTCAATAACAAAGGTGTAAAACTTGTGTCCCTGAAAGAGAGCTTTGATACTTCCACCCCGACAGGAAAGCTGATGTTAGGTTTGATTTCAAGCATAAATCAGTATGAGCGTGAAATTCTGCTTGAAAGACAGCGTGAGGGAATTGAGATAGCCAAGCAGAAAAATGTTTACAAAGGGCGGGCAAGAAAAGAGTTTGACGAAGCTTTGTTGAATGATGTTCTCGATAAAGTGCAAAACAATACAATGACGGTTTCGGAAGCTGCCCGCAGGCTTAATGTTACCCGACCTACTGTTTATAATATTCTGAAACGGCTGAAATGATAGGCGTTTAGGGACTTGGCAAGAAGTTCCACAGCATTTTGAAGCATATACATTTCCAACCCCTTGACAGCATTGCTTTAAAACTTGTGTGCGTGTTTTTAAGCATTGGAATATATAACGAATAAAAGAATTTTTTCAAGGGCTTATTGTTCGTAAGAAATAATTTTTTGAACGAATTTAAGATGAGTTCCCAGAGAGTCCAGAATTGATTTTAAAGGGGTGTTAAGGTTGAGAGGGTTTGGGTATGGGTGAAAGTGAAAAAGAGTGAATTTGAGGGGTTTTCGGGGGTATTTTGAGGGATTTTCTATTAAGATTTATTAAATTCGGGATAGTAAATTCTGATAGGGGGTGAATGAAAATGAGTGGTGAAATAGATGTTCAAAAAAGTTTGGACATTATAATTCAGATGTTAAAAGCCAATCTGAAAATCAGCAACAGCATTGTTCAGTATATCTCACAGAACAGTCTGAACGCTGACCACAGGCTTTCTTCGGTGCATAAGGATTTACAAGAAAAAATAAGTGAGCTGAAAAATGATATTCAGGAGCTGAACAAGTTAAGTGCAGAAACGGTTCGTATATATTCAGATGAGGAACTGTATAATCTGAAAAGGACAATGAGCTGGACGGCTCTTGCGAGTAAAACCAAAATACCCATATCCACCTTGCAATACAGGTACAGAAGATATGTCAACAAACAGTTAGATTTTTAAGGAGGAAAAGAAAATGATTAGTTTAACGATTAACGGAAAGGATTTCAGCTGTGAAAATGTTGATGTTCTTATCAACTATGATTACATAACCGAAAAAACAGAGGTAAAGCTGTTCAACGGCATTGAGGAGCTTTCTTTTGACGATAAAACCGCCGATTTCAATATAAGCATAAATGTCAACAGCAATGCCACAGACCTTGTAAAGCTTATTGAGGGCAACAAGGACTTTGAAACCAGTGTTCGTATTATAGAAAGAGCAAACAGAATGATTTCCAAGGAACTCAAAAATCTCAGCAATGACAGGGCAGTTGCTCTGGAAATGTACAACAGCCTATGCAAGTCTGTTTTTAACAGTTCGGAGGATTGAAAGTAATCTTCCGCACGTTTATATAAATCAAAGCCACACCTTACGGAAAATGAGGTGTGGTTTTTGTGTTGGGAATTATTTACTGTTTTTATATTGACAAATTTTTCATTATACGTTATAATAGAGAAAAAACGATATGAGGTAATAATATGAATATTAAAAAAATTCTCATTGGCATTTTTGCGTTTGCAATAACGGCAAGCCTTTTCGCGGGTTGTAATCGTCAGGCAGAGGAACTGACGAACAGTTCGTCTTCCGAGCAGTCAAGCTCCGTTGAGGAAAGCAGTTCATCAACAACAGAATCGAGCAGTTCAACATCAAGCGAAACCAAGTCCGAAAGCGAAGTTTCCTCAAGTTCAACCGAAACCGAGAGCAATCCCGCAACAGAACAAAGCACAGGCACAGTTAATGAAGCTGACTACCAAAAAGAAGCAGAAAATTGGTATGAGTCAGATAAAAACGTTGTATCTTGTAACAAAGAAACCTATGTTAAGGCATTTATTGATTATAGAAAGCAAGGTTTAGGAGCAATTGAAGCTGCAAGTAATGTTCGTCAAGACTATATAAGATATAATTTAACAGAACCCGAAGATAGTAAGCCATCATCAAGTTCATCTTCTTCAAGTTCAAGTAGCAAGCCAACAGAAAGCAAACCCGAAGAAAGCAAACCCTCATCCTCATCAAGCAGTAAACCCACAGAAAGTAGTAAACCCACAGAAACCAAACCCTCCGGTTACACCTATGCAGATGGTTCAGTTTTGAAAGATGTAAACGGAAATGTATGGGCTAAACCAGTTATTACTGATGCAACAAAATGGGAGGACCTCATAGCTCCTGATTATACCGGTATAAAATGGGGTGACCCACTTCCAAAAAAAGTTGTAGACAAACTTGGCATCGAAACAACTGTAATAAAATGGGTAGAAAAACCCGGTGGAAAGTTTGCAATGGTACAAGGCAGGTACTACTACAGCATCCAAGATTGGGCAGAACGTAAAAGCTTTATATCTATGGATGTTGTTGAAGGTACCCAAGATAAACCTATCACTGATGTAGAATGGTCCTAACTCAATAACCTTCCTATACAAAAGAACCTCACCCTTAAAAGTGAGGTTCTTTTCTTTTAAGAAAAATGTCGAAAATTCACTCAACATTATTTTTCAAGCTGAAACTCATTGACTTGCAAAAGAGTAATAAATATGATATAATAAATAAAAGGGGTGGAAAGAATGGCAATAATTGCTGAAAATAATATGATTACATTTGTGTCTAAAGGTCAGACATTGACGAGTTTTTATTTTACAAAACACATTGAGAAGTTCACCCATATTGAAGATGATTATACTCTGATGTTTCAACTATATGATGGAACTGAGGATTTTGTAAACCTATTAGACATTAGTGGAGGGTACTGACGGTTATCTACACGTTGTTATATTGTTCAATTTGACCTCATCAGAAATGGTGAGGTTTTTTGTTATCCTCCCCTATTTTCCAAAGAAAAAACTGCGGACAGATTTATATATTATAATAAATACAAGTAATAGTATATCAGCCCTCGGTGCTTTGAAAAGTGCCGAGGGCTTATTTTTGTGCATTGTGTGAAAATTTGATGAAATCTATGTGAAATAAGTTGCTCTTTGACCCGAAAAGCAAGCCATTTTGCTATGCATTGGTAAAGAAGCGACAGCATTATGAAAATGGCATTCGTCTTCGCCAGATAGCATTTTCGTATGGTGATGTACATCAAAGATTTATTGATGAATACATTTCCAAAGGAGAGCTACAAAATGAAAGCAGAACTTAAGAACATTGACAAGTACGAAATCAGCAGGGGCAGTGTAGTTAAGAAGCAATTGAACAACGTCCCCGTGCCTGTCAGCAGAGGAAAAAGGCGTAACAATGGAACTCCAAGCCCTAATGCCGAGAGGAATTTCATTCGCCGTATGAAGAAAAGAGCAAGCATAGTCAAAGAGAAATGCAAGAACTGTTTTTCGGTGGACAATGCTGTTCTCGTTACGCTTACATTCGATAAGCAGAAGTGCGCTGATATTGACCTAAAGGATATCAAGCAGACACATAATGCGTTTAACAAGTTTATAAAGCGTGTCAACAGAAGATATGAGGGGTTCTGCTATGTTGCGACATTCGACAGGCAAGGGAACGGCGACTGGCACTATCACCTTATGTGTAACTTCCCTATTGTAAAAACAAGCGGGACAACAGCAAATATACTGAAAGAACTATGGCAATGCGGAAGAGTAGATGTATCAGAAATACTTTCAAAAAAGCACTTTAATATTTGTGTGAGATACCTGAATAGAAATATGTTCAATAACGACTCTGACAAGCACGGTATCAAAGGGTATCTTGCTTCAAGAAACGCAAAAAGCAAGATTGTCGTTTCCTCGGGAAGAGTAGCTGACAATGCGAAATTCAAGAAAATAGACGGTGACGTGAAGCAATACCCATTGGAAAAGATTTATTCCACGTCAAAACGTGTAGGGTTTATTCAAGAAGTCAATGGCGAAAAAGATATAATTATGGATTTTGACAATGAATGGAATCGCGTTCCGACAGGGTATAAACCTCTTGATATGAAAATAACAGCGTTTTCCTCGCCCGTTAAGTACGATAACTTGTTCCCGAAGCTGGAATCGGCTAAATCCAAGCCTATCCCTCTCAAGAAAGGCAGCAAGAAAAAAGCTAAGAAGCCCTCCAACAAGCATTCCACAGATAATACATAAACTCCACCAAAGTAAAGGACAAAATGTAGTCCAATGAAATATTCAGTCCGAACAGAGTTTTTTCTGTTTGACTGTATGCATTGCAACAGACGTCACAGCATTCCTAAAAAACGTGACGTCTAATGCAATATGCATTGGAATATTATCTATTGAATTATAAAAAAACAGGGTTTTTGTAATTCGGAAATAAGTGTGGAATTCTGACAAAGCCGAAAGGGGGTATAAAGGATAAGGTCGAAAAATATTTCACCCAATTTTCATTCCCAAGGGGTGGAAATCGGTGTTGTTCAGCGTTACAATGGGATTTCAAGATATTTAGATATTTTGATAAATCAATGTTGGATTTTCGGCTGTTATCCGTATGATATGGAAAAGAAACTGTATGAGATTATTGCGGAGCTTCTGAGAGAGCAAAACCTGATTTCCGACAGCGAATTCAAGCGTATCGGAAGGCTCATTCAGAGCGAATACGGCGGCAAAATAACTTGTGAAAGGAAAGATGAGTGATGTTCGGAATAGGCACCTTTGGCGGTGTTTACCCAAAGGAAAACGAGAACAGAGTTGCAATATATAACCGCTGTTCTTCGGACAAACAAGAGGACAGTCTGGAGTCACAGGCAGAACAGAGCCTTTCAATAGCAAAGGACAAGGGCTGGATTGTAGTCGAGCAGTATGTAGAGCTTAAAAGCGGTACTACTTCGGAAGAAAGAACTGAGTATCTGCGAATGCTTGAGGATATGCAAAGGGGCAAATTCGACATCATTATGATAAAAAGCCTTGACCGCCTTATGCGTAATGTAAAGGATTGGTTTAATTTCCTCGACATTCTGATGAAAAACAATCTGTACCTTTACACATACATAGACGGACGTTTCTTTGAGCGGGAAAGCTGTTATCTGATGTATATGTTCCTTAGTGCAATGAACGAGCAGTTTTCCTATGAGCTATCAAGGAAAATCCGTAACGCTCATCAGATACGCTATAAAAAGCTGTCGGGGTGGAATTTCTCGAATACCCCATTCGGCTGGATAAAAATTGATATGAAAACCTATGAGATAAACGAGGAAGAAGCGTATTTTATAAGGCGGGCTGTGGAGCTTGTTAAAGAGGGTTACAGCGTATATAAAATCAGTCAGATACTATGGCGAGAGGGTTTAAGAAACAAGAACGGCGATAAAATGGACAGCTCTGCTTTAAAGAACATTCTGACCTCTCCCCGACTGTACGGAACGGTTGTAATGCACAAAGACCAGATGAATTTCAACACCAAAAAGCGTGAAAAAGTGGACAAGGACGATTGGATAACGGTTGATAATGCAATTCCCGCTATTATCAGCAAAGAGGATTGGCAGTCTGTACAGGCGATATTAGAGAGCAGAAAAGCCGAGAGCAACAGCTTTATTCCCCACAAATATCCGCTGAGCGGAAAAATCAAGTGCGGAAAGTGCGGGTGTATGTATCACCGAATGATGTACGATAAGCGAAAAAAAGGGCAAGCAATCGGCAAGGTCGCTTATTGGAAGTGCATAAGGGCTTACCGAAACCCCAAAGGCATAGAGGGGCTAAGCTGTGACAATGAGTGTTTAGACGAAGAAAAGGCTTATTCACTCATTGAGGAATGTGCAAGTGCCTATCTCGGAAAACTGCAATCAAAAAAAGAGGATATTATAGCCAATATGCTCAATATTGTAAATAGAGCATTAGAGGAAAATGCAGGTGTAGGAAGTCTTGAGAACTTGAAAAAGGAAATCGGCAAGCTGGAACGAAAAAAAGAGAAATTATTTGAAAGACTGATGGACGATACAATAAACAAGGACGACTTCAAAATATTCAACGACAAGCTTGTAAAAGATATAGAAAAGTTTCAACAAGAAATTATCCGCATAGAAGCCACACAGGGCAGTCTGATAGAAAATCGGGAACGCTTGGAGCTGATAGGAAAAACGCTGAGCGATACTGACATAATCGACAGAGCGAAAGCGATAAACAATATTGATATGATAGACTGCATTGAGGTAATAGGCGACGGAACAATAAAGGTTTACTGGAACAAATACAGGGTTCTCGGACTGCTTCAACTTAACGGTATTGAACAGCCCGATGAGCGGGAAGATGAGTTTATCTCCGTTGTTTCACACAACGGCTACATAGCGTTAAAGGATAGAGTAGCAAAGCAAAAGGAACAGATTTTGGAATATATCGCACATAATCCGAGAGCGACTTATCCCAAAATCGCAAAGGCAATAGGAGCGACAAAAGCCGAAATTGCCGCAAGATTGAGATACCTATTTCGTGACGGTTTCCTCACGAGAGATGAAAACGGCGACTTTGTGGTGCTGAAAAAGTGACATAGAACAAGCAGGAGGGCTTTGTAAAAACATTGTCCTCTTGTTTATTGATAAATACACCTTGATTTTGAGCAAATAATATGCTATAATTAAGAAAATAGTCAACACGGAGGCAAATATGGCTGAACAGACAATGACCCTTGAACGTGCAATGAAAAATGCTATCGTTTCTACGGAAATGGAAGGCTTTGTTGTTACAGATGAACAGCGTGAGCTTATGAAAAAGGTTCTTAAAAACGAAATTACCCTCAAAGAAGCTATTGCTGTGCTGAACAAGAAGAATAAGTAAGGTTATATTATGGGATATTCACTTGAAGCAACCGATAAGGACTGTTATCCGAATACTACCGTTCTGATAAATAAACTCGGCATAACGGACGAAAATGTGTTAAAGGAAAATGAGAGCTTTATCACAAGTACCATAGCGGCTATGCTTATAAGCAGACCGTTAAAGCCCAATTTTGATTTTGGTGATTATAAAGCAATTCATTATGAGCTATTCTCTGAACTTTATGAATGGGCGGGAAGTGTCAGGACAATAAATCTGTCCAAATCATCAACTCTGTTTACCGCTCCCGAAAACATAGAGGAGCTTGGCGGAAAAATATTTGGCAGATTACAAAAGCTGAATTACTTTGTCGGTTTGCCAAAAGCGGAGTTTGTGGCTGAAATTGCCGATTTATATAACACAATAAATATGCTTCACCCATTCCGTGAGGGCAATGGACGTACACAGCGTGTGTTCTTTATGCAGCTTATCCAAAACGCAGGCTACAATATTGATTATTCAGAGTTTAATTCGGAATATCTTATGATTGGAAGTATACAGGCTGCTTCCGGTGTTATGGATAATCTTATCGGATTTTTTGAAAGCAATATCAATTAGTATTTCGGTGGCTTTGTGCTATTGATAAAATAACATAGAATTACAGGAGGGCTTTGTGATGAACATTGTCCTCCTTGCGTTTATACTGCAAACAGCATTTTAGATTTTTGGTGTTATTTAGGTGATTACGGGCGTGTCGGTTATCCCGACCGCGAGCTTCGCGAGCGTGTTTCCCGTGCAGGGCGCGACAACAAGAACATCAAACATTTTTTTGGGACCGACGGGTTCGGTTGAGGTGATGTCGTGGAGAACCGTTTTCCCCGTTATTTCAAACATACGCGCGGCGTTTTTCTGCGCCGTGCCGAAACGCGTGTCAAGCGAGTACGCGTTAAAGGACATTATGGGGGTAATCTCGCAGCCAAGCTCCGTTAGCTCTTCAAGCGCTTTGAACGCCTTTTCAAACGTGCAGAACGACCCGCAGACCGCAAAACCAACCCGCAGTCCCGAAAGTCTTTCAATATCGGACAATTTTCTGCCCCCTTTTCAGTTTACAGTTTACAGATTACAGCTTTTGCCAAAACGCGCCTGTCATCTGTAATCTATAAGCTGCCGTATTTCATCGGCGATGAATTTTCCCGCGGTTTTCGGGAAATGTTTTCCGGGAAGTCCACCCGCCGCGATATATTTTTTGCCGTACCTTTCGCAGAGCTGTTTTTCCCGTTCACCGTCAAGCGTGGCGAGCTCCATATATGCGTCGATATCCGAGAAAAATTCCTCCGACAGAATGTGCGCGGGAACCGTGTTAGCGCAGTAATCAAAGCTCCCGCTTATCCCGTTTATGTCAACAGCGGAAAAGCCTTCAAGCTCTGCGGCGGCTCTGCTGGCGGGATTTCGCGCGGCAACCGTTACCCTTGCGCCGAGCGTTTTCAGGTACTTTGCAAGATATTTGGCAATTCTCCCGTAACCCGTCACGAGTATTTCCGCGCCGAGCACCGCCCCGTCACCGTTCTGCGACAGAATACAAGCTGCCGCTTCCGCTGTAAGAGCGGCGTTTTTCAGCGCAAGACGCTCGCTTTGAAAATAATTCACAAGCTCAAGGTTGTTCTCACGGCAGAGTTTTTCGAGATTATCGCAAGTTCCGCCCGCGAAAATCACCGCGTTTTTCTCGGCGTACTGCAAAATAATGTTGAACGTAACCGACGTTTGCGCAAGCGGCGCGTTTATACTCTTTTTGTCCTTCGTGAGAGGAACAGGCAGCACAATCCCGCCGAATTTCCCCTGCGGTTCGGGAAAATTCCCCATAAAAAGCCGCTCGGCAGAAAGCAAATCCGCCGTGTACAACATTCTTCTGTCGCCGCCGATACACAAAATATTCATAGCCGCTCCTTAACTTGTCAAAAATACTTTTACATTTCCTGTTAACATTGTATGCAAAATTAAAAGATTAGTGAAAAAACTATTGCTTTACGGGGAAAAATATTATATAATAGAGTTGCAGAGAAAAAAATACGGCTGCCGAGAAGCAGACCGATTGAAAAAGGAAGGATTTTTTATGAACATTTGGCACGACGTTGCACCCGAGAGAATTACCCCTTACGATTTTCTGGCGGTTGTCGAAATCGAAAAGGGCAGCAAGAAAAAGTACGAGCTCGACAAGGAAACCGGACTTATCCGGCTGGACAGAATACTCTACACCTCCACGCACTACCCCGCGAACTACGGCTTTATCCCGAGAACGCTTGCCGATGACGGTGACCCGCTTGATGTACTAATTTTGTGCAACGAGCCGATTGACCCGCTTGTTCTTGTGCAATGCTATGCAATCGGCGTTATCACAATACTTGACAACGGCAAAAACGACGAGAAAATTATCGCAATCCCGTTTGAGGACCCCACCTACAACGCTTACCGTGGAATTGAAGCGCTTCCGTCGCACATCTTCGAGGAAATGCGTCACTTCTTCAGCGTGTACAAGCAGCTTGAGGGAAAGGAAACCGCGGTTAACGAGGTTATGGGGCAAAAGGCGGCGGTTGAGATTATCAAGCAGTGCATCGACAATTACAACAACACCTACGAAAACGGTGTGAAAAAGGAAGTAATCAAGTGATTTTAGCAAGTCAAAGTCCGAGGAGACGCGAGCTGCTGTCGCTTATCACGGAGGATTTTCGGATAATTCCCGCAAAGGGCGAGGAAGTTCTGCCGGAGAAGATTTCGCCGGGAAACGCTGTTCTCACGCTGTCGGAGCAGAAGGCGGACGAGATTTATCGCGAAAATCGGGGCGAGGTTATTGTGGCGGCGGACACGATTGTGGCGATTGACGGGAAAATTCTCGGGAAGCCTGCTGATGAGAAGGACGCGTTTGCGATGCTGAAAACGCTGTCGGGGCGCGTACACGAGGTGTTCACGGGGGTTTGCGTGATTTTCGCAAACGGTCGGAAGGAGCGGTTTTTCGAGGAGACGAAAGTGGAGTTTTACGAGCTTTCGGACGCGGAGATTGCTGATTATATTAAGACCGGTGAGCCGATGGATAAGGCGGGTGCGTATGGAATTCAGGGGAAAGGCGCGCTGCTTGTGAAGCGGATTGACGGGGATTATTACAATGTGATGGGGCTGCCGGTGGCGAGATTATTGCGTGTTCTGAACGGGGAATTTTAGCATTGCTTGGTTAAGCACCGCGAAGCGCTAAAAGTCTTTTTGAAAGTCCAGAAAACTTTTTCTTCAGAAAAAGTTTTTTGGCCG
This sequence comes from uncultured Ruminococcus sp., assembly GCA_964551225.1. Taxonomy (GTDB): domain Bacteria; phylum Bacillota; class Clostridia; order Oscillospirales; family Ruminococcaceae; genus CAG-115. The sequence goes on along the minus strand of CAZKBF010000005.1, from coordinate 20,693 downwards.
CCGGAGGCACTGAAGGCGAAGCCGCAAAATCAAAAAGGAACAATTTCGCAAACTAATCGTTTACAAACCGACTTGAAATCCGGTAAGCAACCATTGCCAAATTTTTTTGACGGACGTCAAAAAAATAGCAAATCCCATTTTACCAACCTAAAATTAACAAGAAAACTCGGAGTCTGAACCCCGAGTTTTTCTCTTATTCAAAGTTTGGTTTATGGGAAAGATTTTGACGTACGCAAAGTTTTTCTCTTATTCTTGATTTGTTGAAAGGGATTTGCGATTTTTCGGGTATCAAACCCGAAAAATCTGCAAGGGTTGCTGAACCGATGTACATGCTTCTTCGTTGATTTAAACAAAGCGAAATCGTCCTTTTTTAGATTTGACGGCTTCGCCTTTAGTGGTCGCTTCGCTTCAGTCTTGGAACCTTTTTCTGAAGAAAAAGGTTCCAAACCTCCAAAAAGACTTTTTTCGCTTCGCGGTGCACGCAACAAATTATGCAAAAATCCCGAGCAACACGCTCGGGATTTTCCGTTTATCCGTTAAACTTCTTCTTATGAAAGGCAATTCCAAAACCAATTCCCGAAACGCCCCCGCAAAGATGACCGAAATGCGAAATATTATCATTAACCGCAATCCCACTGTAAATCTCCTGCCCAAGATAAATCGCCGCAATCAATATCAGCGTAAGCGGTATCTCGCCCTTCTTCATACTCGTAAACGCGCTCAAAATTATCATCAAGAACACCAATCCCGACGCGCCAAGTATCCCCGTGTCAAAGAAAAACATATTCAGCAAACCGCCCGCAAGCGCCGTCACCGCCATCATTATCACGGTGTTCCAGCTCCCATAATGCTGCTCCACAATCGGTCCCACAAGCAGCAGCATCGTGATGTTTCCCGCAAAGTGCGCAAAACTCGCGTGCCCGAAAACATACGAGAACATTCGCAGATAGGTCAGCGGGTCAAGCAAATTCGCGTGCCCGTAGCACACAAAAAGCAGTCTGTTCGAGCCGCCCTGCGTCAGCATATCAATCAGCAGCGTCACGAGACAAATTATCGAAAATGTAAGAATAACGGGCGAATTGTAGGTTAATTTCAGTCTTGATTTGCTCATAAGCTCCTCTTTTCGTTACTTCAACAGCTTCTTTACTCTCTCCATAGCCTCGGCGGTTTTTTCGTGCGTGCTGAACGAGGTCAGTCTGAACCAGCCGTCGCCGTTCTTGCCAAAGCCCGCGCCCGGCGTGCCGACAACCTGTACCTTTGTCAACAGCAGGTCGAAAAAGTCCCAGCTTCCCATTCCGTTCGGGCACTTCAGCCAAACATACGGCGAGTTTATACCTCCCGTGTACTTAATCCCGATTTCATCGAGCGCGTTCATAATAATGCGCGCGTTCTCCTGATAATAAGCGATATTCTCGCGGCACTGCTTCTGTCCCTCTTCCGTGAAAACAGCCTCCGCTGCTCTCTGAACGGGATAGGAAACGCCGTTGAAGCAGCTTCCCTGACGTCTTGCCCAAAGGTCGGCAATTCTGATATCCTCGCCCTTTGAGTTCTTTCTAACCAAATCAAACGGAACAACCGTGTAACCGCAGCGTGTGCCCGTGAAGCTAGCCGTTTTCGACAGCGAGCAAATCTCAATCGCGCACTTTTTCGCGCCCTCTATGCAATAAATCGAGCGCGGAATGTTGTTCTCGGTGATGAACGCCTCGTAAGCTGCGTCGTAGATAATAACCGCGTCGTTTTCGAGCGCGTAATCAACCCACTCCTTGAGCTGTTCCTTTGTATAAGCAGAGCCTGTCGGGTTGTTCGGAGAGCAGAGGTAAATCAAATCCGCCTTTACGTTCTTGTCGGGCATTGCGTTAAAGCCGTTTTCCTCGGTTGAGTCGGCGTAGATTACGCTGTTTCCGTTCATAATGTTGCTGTCAACGTAAACGGGATAAGCGGGGTCGGTGACGAGAACCGTGTTTCCGCTGCCGAAAATGCTGATGATATTGCCGCAGTCGGACTTTGCGCCATCGGAAATTCTGATTTCATCGGCAGGAACATCCGCGCCGAAGCTCTTGTAATACTTTGAAACAGCCTCGCGCAGGAAATCATAGCCCGCGCCGCTGTCCTCGTAGCCGCGGAAGGTTTCCTTTTCGCCCATTTCCTTTGCCGCCTTAACCATAGCGTCCACAACAACCGGCGCAAGCGGAAGCGTAACATCGCCGATTCCCATTCTGATAAGCTTTTTCGCTTCCTCGGGATTTTGCTCGGAATACGCTTTTATGCGCTTTGAAATCTCGATGAACAGATAGTTTTTCTTTAAATTGCCGAAATTTTCATTTAACTTTGCCATTGTTAAAAAATCCTCCAAAAATTTTGTAAGGCAACACAATTTTTCAAAAGTTACCCATAATACTATTAAAGCACAAAATTCAATTTTTGTCAAGATTAACGAGCATATTTTTTGACAATAATATTCACAAGCGAGTAATAAAATCGGGTTTTTGACAAAGATAAATCACATTTGGGCAGGAGTGTGGAAAATTCCACAAAATTTTGATAGATTTTAGTGAATAGTAACAAAAAATGGCGGTTGAGCGAATTTTTTTCATTTCGGTCTTTAAAAAATGTAAAAAGTGTGTTATAATAATAAAGTGTGAGCAGGCGAAAGCGCCTGTTTATGATGAATTTTCACTGAATTTTATTCATTTTACATATATAATATAAAATACAATGTCCCGCGTTGGGGGCAGAGGGGAATTTCTTTATGGAAAAATTTGTTATAGAGGGCGGAAAAAAGCTCTCGGGCGAGGTTACCGTAAACGGCGCGAAAAACGCTGTGGTTGCTATCCTTCCCGCAACTATTCTTTCGGACGAGCCTTGCATTATTGAAAATATACCCGGAATAAGCGACGTTTCGATTACTCTTCAGATTATGTCCGAAATGGGCGCGAAAATCCGTATGATAAACAAGAACACCGTTGAAATAGACACGCGCGAGCTGAAGAATTTGTCCATTCCCTACGAGAAGGCAAAGCTTATGCGCGCCACAACCTATTTCCTCGGCACTTTGCTCGGTCGTTTTCACTCCGCGCACGTCTCAATGCCCGGCGGCTGCAATCTCGGCGACCGTCCCATTGACCAGCACCTCAAGTGCTTCGCGGCACTCGGCGCAAGGTGCGAAATCGACGGCGGTATGGTTAACCTCACCGCTGACCGTCTCGTCGGAAACCAGATTTTCTTTGACAAAAACTCCGTTGGTGCAACGATAAACGGCATTATGGCGGCGGTTAAGGCGGAAGGTCTTACCATTATCGAAAATGCGGCAAAAGAACCGCACGTTGTTGACCTCGCAAACTGCCTCAACTCAATGGGCGCGGATATTATCGGCGCAGGTACCGATGTAATCAAAATCCGCGGTGTGAAAGAGCTTCACGGCACAACCTACAGCGTTATCCCCGACCAAATCGAGGCGGGTACGTTTATGGCGGCGGTTGCGGCAACAAAGGGTGACGTGCTGATTAAGAACGTTATCCCCAAGCACCTTGAGCCTATCACCAACAAGCTGCTCAAAATCGGCGTTCAGGTTGAGCAATTCGACGACGCAGTGCGCGTTATCGGCGGCGACAACTACGTTGGGACAAGCATCAAAACAATGCCTCACCCCGGCTTCCCGACCGATATGCAGCCGCAGATTTCCGCGGTTCTCACCTGCGCGAAGGGCACTTCTATGGTTACCGAGAGCATCTTCGACAACCGTTTCCGCTATGTGGACGAGCTTCGCAGAATGGGTGCGAATATCTCGGTTGAGGGCAGAGTTGCGGTTATCGAGGGCGTGTCAAAGCTGCGCGGAGCTCCCGTCAAGGCAACCGATTTGAGAGCCGGCGCGGCGCTGATTATCGCGGCATTGAGCGCAGAGGGAACGTCCGAAATTTACGATATTTTCCACGTTGAGCGCGGCTACGAGAATATGGAGGTCAAGCTCCGCGAGCTCGGCGCGAACATCGTTAAAGTAACCGAGCCCGACCCCGCAAGCGATACGGCGGTTAAAGCGGTAATTTAACGCGCGGCGGGTTGAACGCTGATTGTTTTGGGCAACGGACGCAGCGGGTTGAACACGGAAAGCGTTGGGCAACAAGCGCGGCAGGTTGAACGCAGAAAGCAGTGAGCAACAGCACGGCGGGTTGAACACGAAAAGCTGTGACAATGAGCGCAGCGGGTTGTACGCGGAAAGCGTTGG
>CAZKBF010000005.1:0-16371 GCA_964551225.1 uncultured Ruminococcus sp. | reverse complement strand
TGAACACGAAAAGCTGTGACAATGAGCGCAGCGGGTTGTACGCGGAAAGCGTTGGACAACAGGCGCGGCGTGTTGAACACGAAAAGCTGTGACAATGAGCGCAGCGGGTTGTACGCGGAAAGCGTTGGGCAACAAGCGCGGCGAGTTGTTCGCTAAATGTGGCGGCAACGAGCACGGCTGGTTGAACGCAGAAAGTGTTGAACAACAAGCGCTCGGCTGGTTGAACGAGGATTGCTTTAGGCAACGAGCTCGGCCGGTTGAAACAAAACGCGGTGAACCAACGGCTGATTTGGCATAACGGCGCGGGTTGAGCAATATATTTATCAAAAGCGCCAAGTTTAACAGGAACGGCAATTATGGCTAGAATTTATCCCATCTGTTCGTCAAGCGACGGAAATTCAACATTTATCGGCACTCGCGGTCACGGGATTCTCGTGGACGCGGGCTGTTCTTTTAGGGCGCTGAAAAACGCGCTCTCGCTTATCGACACCGATTTCGACGGCATCGAGGCTGTGTTCATCACCCACGAGCACACCGACCACATCAAAGCGCTCGAGCAGCTTTTCAAGCACACAAAGCTGCCGGTTTTCGCGTCGGGCGGAACGCTAAACGCGCTGAAATGCTCGGGGAAAATCCCCGAAAACGCGCCGCTCTACGACATCAAGGACGGCTATAAAAGCGCAGCTTTTGAGGTAAGCGCGTTTCCCACTTCCCACGACAGCGCCCAAAGTGTTGGCTTTACGGTGCGGTTCGGCAAGGACAGCTTCGGCATCTGCACCGACACGGGTTTCGTCACCGAGCAGGCTGAAAAGGCGCTTTGCGGCGTTCGGACGGTACTTATTGAGAGCAACTATGATGAGGAAATGCTCCGCAAAAATCTGAACTATCCGCCTGATTTAAAGCGCAGAATTTCCGGAAATCAAGGTCACCTCTCCAACAGCGACTGCGCGGAATTTGCGCTCAAGCTGCTGAAAAGCGGCACTCGACACCTTGTTCTCGGGCATCTCTCGCGCGAAAACAATACTCCTGCGACCGCAAAATCCCGCACCGAGCGTCTGCTCACGGATAACGGCGCGGTTATCGAAAGAGACTTCACGCTTTGCGCAGCGCCCGTGATGACGACGGGCGAGTACATAAGCGTCTGACATCGGAGGTTGATGAAAATGAAAAAAACGGTTCTTGACAAGCTGAAAATGATATTCTTTCTCGCGTATTTCCTGATTTTATCGGTTGAACGAATTATCAGCCTTGTTGCGGTTTTCACGGGCAATTTGTCCAAATACGACGCGCTCGATTGGTATATGACCGCGCTCACGCTGTTTGCGATTTTCGGGGCTTACGTCTTTATGGCGACAAAGTGCCACGTTTCCCTTAAATCAACGGAAATTGACCTCGCCGATGAAAACGAGAATTTCGCAAAGCTCTCGATTGCCGCGGGAATTTTGCTGCTCGGCGGTATGGTTCACACCGAAGGCACAATCCCCGGAATTCAGTTCGCCTCCTACGGAATGTTGCTCGGAGCAATGGGCATTCACACATTTCAGTGCGCGAAACGTGACGGGAAAGCGCTTATGAAATGGCTTTCCTTCGCGTACATAACCGCGTTTTCGATGTCAATCCCCGTGGTTTATCACACGAACATTGAGCTCAAGTACCTGTTTATCCCGATTGAGTGCGTGGTTTCGGCGGGAATGGTCGTGCTGTTCACGATAATGCTAAAGCGCTTCTTCACGCAAAACGCCGAGAGCGATTTCTCGCCTATCCCCTACATCACGGCGGTTGTCGGAGCGTTTGCGGTGATTATACTGCGCTGGAGCGAGGAGATAAATTGGTTCGTGCTCATCTTCATCTGCGTGACATCGGTGCTTTGGTTCCTCTCCAACATTCTCTCGATGATAAAGAAGAAATAATTCAACACAAAAAGGCGGCACATCGCGAAAGATGTGCCGCTTATTTTTATCTGTATCCGGTGTATGACGAATTATATCTGATGGTTTCATCGCCGAAAAGGAAAGTGTAAGCAACTTTTGAGGTGCTGAAGGTCTCCATTAAATTGCTAAAATCTGCCGTGCAAATCCTGTACTTTCCGTCCGCGCCCTTTTCAAATATCGCGGTATAATCGCTCTCGCGGATAAAATCATTGACGGTAATATTAAGCAAATTGCTTCTCTTTTCGTCAAATTTTGCGGTAATGGTTACGTGCTTTGAGAATTCGGGATTTCGGTATCCCGAGCCGTCGTAAAAAATAGCGGAAACAAATGTTCTCCCGTCTTTGAAGCGGATAATATTTCTGTTCAGGAGGAAATCGATGAAATTCTCACGACAACCCTCGGTTAAAAACTCGCCGAGTTTGTTTTTAAAGCTCTCCTCGGTTGCGTAATCGCCGCTTTTTATCAAGTAGAACTTTTGTTCCGAAACTTTATCGGGAGTTACGCCGGAAACGCCGCGCTGTTCGATAACTTCGTCGATTATATACGCCGACATATCAACGCAGTCGGGAACGTAGTATATTGTTTCGGGGCGAACACCGAGGCTCGTTTCGGGACGGATTCCAACGTTGATATAGCCCAGCTCCCTGAACGCAGGCACAACCTGCTGTCGGATTTCATCACGCATTTTAAGCAGCTCGTCTGACTGCGACAATATTTCGCTCGGGCAGTTTTCCTTTACATATTGCACAAAGGAGTCGGTTTTGTCCTTGCCGAGATAGAACAAAGTCGAAGTGTGGAAAAATGCGTTAGTGTGAACAAAACCGCCCTTCGTGATTTCCAAGGATAAATTTTTTATCCCAAGAATCGGTATATCAACCGCGAAATCAAGCGCCGCTTCAAAACGGTCGCCCTCGACAAACGTGTTGTAATCCAGAATGCTTTCGGTCGGCACATTCCTGCCCGAAAGCAAAATCTCCATGAGCTTTGAGGTATCGATATCGCTGTATTTCCGGTCGGTCATATAGAGATTTTCAATCGTTGAGCAGGTCGCGGTGGTGCTGATTATCAAATTCTCGGTGAGATTGAGGTCGTCGATAAAGTCGCCGAGCGTTTGGGGCTTGTAGGTTTGGTTGTAATAAACGTAAAATTTCTCGTCCTCGGGGAACTGCACGGCAAGCGCGGTTTTCTTGTTGACTTTGGCGATAGGGTAAACCGAAACCATGATTTCGTGCTTTTCATCGGTGTATTGGTCAACACCGCCCGCGGTAGTTTCACCGAGAAATTCGCCGAGATTTTCCGCAGAAATTCCCGCTCCCGCCGTGTCGTATGCGTAGCCCTGCCACTCAAAACGCGTGTATTGACCGTTGATGTCAAGCTCGTCCCAGTGCGGAATACGATATGCCTCGGAGACCTCGGTGACGCTGCTCGACCACTCGCACGTCGGATAGCTTGACGGGGTTGTTTGAGCTGCGGGATTGAGCGCAACATTCTTTATCAGCACTCCCGCGGTTATTCCCACTCCAACAAACGCCAAACACGCGGCAATCGGCAGAATTTTCATATAAAATGGTTCTTTTCGTGTGATGATTTCGGTGTAATCGGGCTGCTCGGCGGATTCGGGATAATCCGTCGGCGCGGCTTCGTCGATGAATTTCTCGTCAACATCGCCGAGAGTTTTCAGCAAATCTTGTTCTTTCATATATCAATTCCCTCCTTCTCGAGAAATTGTCGGAGCTTCTCGCGCGTCCTCGCAAGCGTCATTTTAACCTTGCTCTCGCTGAAATTGTAGTCGTGTGCGATTTCGCGGATTTCGCTCATATACCAATATCTTCTCATAAAAATTTTGCGGGTGTCGGCGGGAAGCGTCTCCAAGAACGCGTTCAGCGCGTCACGCAGAGCAATGTCCTCGACAATATCCCGCGCGTTTTCACTCGGAATGCACTCCGCGAGTTCCTCGAGAACCGCCTGCGGTTCACCGCCGCCGCGTTTCGCCGCACGCTTTTTGTTGTACACATCAAGCGAGAGGTTTCGCGTGATTTTCCCCAAAAATGCCGACAAACTTTTCGGTTTACTCGGAGGAATTGAGTTCCAAGCGCGCAGATACGTTTCGTTCACGCACTCGTCCGCGTCCTCGGGATTGTTAAGTATTCTCATCGAAATGTATCGGCAAAATTTTTCGTATTTCCCGCGAACCTCGCGCAAAGCGTCCTCGGAGCGCTCGTAGAACAGCTTTACGATTTCTGCGTCGTCCATAGTCCCACCCTCTTTGTTTTTATTGTCGGTCAACCAACCACTGCCCGAAAAGCCTTTCACCCATTAAGACGGGAATGTGATATTGAAAGTCACACGTTTCCAAAAATTCCGGAAATTTTTCGCGATATTACAAAAAACGGCGCACTTTTCAGCACGCCGTTCTTGTTGTTATAAAATGCAAAATTACTTTACAACTCTTACTCCGACAACGTTCGCGATGCCCTTCAGCTTATCCGCGATACCGTCGGTGTTGCCCGAAACATCAAGGCAGGTGTAAGCGTAATCCTTCTTGGACTTGCTCATCATATTCTCGATGTTCAGTCCCGCAGCGGAAATGGGAGCGGTGATGTTGTTGATAACACCCTCAACATTCTTGTGGATAACGCAAATCTTCGCGCTGCCCGTGATAGCCATATCAAGGTTCGGGAGGTTAACCGAGTTTGTGATATTGCCGTTTTCGATGTAGTCGGCAATTTCCTTGCAAGCCATAACCGCGCAGTTGTCCTCACTCTCGGGAGTGGAAGCGCCGAGGTGCGGCATTGCAACAACGTTTTCAACGCCGATAAGCGCGTCAGAAGCGAAGTCGGTTACATAGCAAGCCATTCCGCCGTTCGCGAGAGCGTCGATAATTGCCGCGTCGTTAACGAGGTCGCCGCGAGCAAAGTTGAGCAGGCGAACATTCTTCTTCATCTTCGCGATAGTTTCCGTGTTAATCATACCCTTTGTATCGGGTGTTGCGGGAACGTGAAGCGTGATGTAATCGCACTTCTCGAAAATCTCGTCGTTGCTCTTAACGTAGTGAACCTTGCCGGAGAGCTTGAGCGCGTGCTCAACATTGAGATACGGGTCAGCGCCGTAAACGTCCATTCCGAGAGCCGCAGCTGCGTTTGCAACCAGAATTCCGATTGCGCCCAAACCGATAACGCCGAGCTTCTTGCCCGTAATCTCGGGACCTACAAACTGGCTCTTGCCTTTTTCAACGAGCTTGGAAACCTCGTCGCCCTTGCCCTTGAGCGTCTTAATCCAATCCATAGAAGCGGGGATTTTTCTCGAGGACAGAAGCAAACCTGCGATAACAAGCTCCTTAACAGCGTTTGCGTTTGCACCGGGAGTATTGAAAACAACAATTCCGCGCTCGCTGCACTTGTCAATCGGGATATTGTTTACACCTGCGCCAGCTCTTGCGATTGCGAGGAGGTTGGAGCCGAGCTCCATCTCGTGCATCGAAGCAGAACGAACGAGGATTGCGTCGGGGTTTGCCGCGTCATCGCTTACAGCATACTTGCTCTTGTCAAGCAAATCCGTGCCGCAAGCCGCAATTTTATTCAGCGTTTGAATATTGTACATAACAGTTATCCTTTCACTTGATTTGATAGGGCGTTACAACCGGCTTTCCGTCCTTGTCGAGAAGAACCGTAAGTCCTGCGCCGTAGCCCTCTGCGTGCCACAAATAGTTGACGCCTGTCAATTTATCCACGAAAATTCTCGTGGCGGACATTGCCGTCGACTCTTGGTGAACCACTTCAAATCTTTTATTATCAGCCATTCTCGGCCTCAAACTTCTTCATAAATTCAACCAACTTCTCAACGCCCTCGATAGGCATAGCGTTGTAAATCGAAGCTCTCATACCGCCAACGGTTCTGTGACCCTTGAGGTTCTCGAAGCCGTTTGCCTTTGCTTCCTTGACAAACTTCGCGTCAAGCTCCTCGTTGCCCGTAACAAACGGAACGTTCATCAGCGAACGGTCCTCGGGACGAACGGTTGCCTTGAACAGCTTGCTCTGGTCGAGGAAGTCGTACAAAATCTTTGCCTTCTTCTCGTTGAGCGCCTTCATTGCCTCAAGTCCGCCCATCTTCTTGAGCCACTTGAATACCTTGCCGCAGATGTAGATAGAATAGCAGTTCGGGGTGTTGTAAAGAGAATCGTTATCAGCCTGCGTCTTCCACTTGAGCATTGTGGGAGTGCCGGGGAGAACGTCATCGGTAATCAAATCCTCGCGGATTATCGCGATAACAAGTCCCGCAGGACCAACGTTCTTCTGAACACCGCCGTAAATTACGCCGTACTTGGTAACATCAACAGGCTCCGAAAGGAAGCAGGAGGAAACGTCCGCAACCAAAAGGTGTCCCTTGGTGTTGGGAAGAGTCTTGAACTTGGTACCGTAAATGGTGTTGTTCTCGCAGATGTAAACGTAGTCAACATCATCGGGAATGTCAAGGTCGGAGCAGTCGGGGATATACGAGAAGGTTTTGTCCTCGGAAGAAGCAACCTTGATTGCCTCACCGTAGAGCTTTGCCTCCTGGAAAGCCTTCTTTGCCCACTGACCGGTGATTATGTAAGCAGCCTTCTTGTTCTTCATCAGGTTCATAGGAACAGCCGCAAACTGCTGTGAAGCGCCGCCCTGAAGGAACAGAACCTTGTAGTTGTCGGGAATGTTCATAAGGTCACGGATATCCTGCTCGGCGGTCTTGATGATGTCATCAAAAGCCTTTGAGCGGTGGGACATCTCCATAACGGACATACCTGTGCCGTTGTAGTCAAGCATCTCGTCGGCAGCCTCTTTCAGAACCTCTTCGGGCAATACCGCAGGTCCTGCGCTGAAATTGTAAACTCTCATTTGTTATCCTCCTGTAAGAAGTAAGAAATCAGATGTAAGAATATCTTCAAACATCACTATTCCTATTATATGACAAATCTCGCCGATTGTCAAGGTACTTTTACATTTTTTTAGCTCACCACTTTGCTAAACAGCAAAAATCACAGCAAAAACAGCCCGATTTTACAACTTTTTCAGCACTTTTCCGAACTTTTGAGGAACTTTTTTCAAAAAACTACTTGATTTTTCAGAAAAAATGTGTTATAATGTTTGAGTTGACGAGATGTGGCTCAGTTTGGTAGAGCGCTGCGTTCGGGACGCAGAGGTCGCAGGTTCGAATCCTGTCATCTCGACCAAATAAGCACGGTAATTTTGATACAATGGTATCTGAAACTACCGTGCTTTTTCTTTTTTGCCTAAAAGCCTTTGTTAAAAGGGTTTTAGGCTTTTTTACTTTTTATGGATAGTTTCATTGTGCTGTTTTCCTTGCTCCGCAGTGGGGAGATAAAGTCAATTTCTTGGATATAATAAGTCACTCTGAAACTATTCTTACAGGAAAAGTTTCAGAGTGAGGGGAAAAGTTTCAGAGTGATATTGACAATTTCTGTGCCATTTCTATTGTAAAGGAACAGGAATCCATCACCCTCCCACAGCAGGACATTCATTCTGTCTCGCTGTTTTCCGCAGAACAGAAACAGGCTTCCCGAGCACGGTTCCAGCCCGAAATTCTGTTTCACTATTCCCGCCAGACCATCGATTGACCGCCGCAAATCCGTGTTTCAGCATGACGACAGTCCTTTCAAGAGCACCATCAGCAGCTCCGGTGATATGTCCTGCGGCAGTTCTGCGGTTTCCACGCATGGTTATTAGGATAACTCCTGTGTTGGCGTTAGGTGATTTCGTTTCTTCGACCCACTCTCTAAATGCTACTATTTCGTGCTCTTCCTGCCGCAAGGCTTCTTCTCTGATCCTTTTCAGCCTGTAATAGAATGCTTGGGGTTCACACTATTTTCAGCGCACCACTGGCTGACCTTCTGTCCGCTTTCCACATACGATTGGTACATTACCCGCCAGTTTCGCAGTCTTACTTGTGCCTTTGCCTGTGCTATCTCATTCATTCTAATAATCTACTCCAATCTGCTCTATGGACTTCATTAGATTCATATTAGCACTTTTCTGGCAATATTTTCAAGACGTGGGGGGGGTAAGTTGGCGGATACATTTGACGTATAGAGTCATCCAAAATCAATGTAGCTGTAAGTAGTCGACAGAAAGTGTTTGCCCACTTAAATACAACGAATATAATTTGTCGGTGGGAACGAAACGCACTTGAATGTTTTCGAGCTGGATACTGTCCTCTTGAATACTATTTGCATTTTTGGTTACAAGCAACAACTCTTTTAAGAATTTCAGTTCCGCATAACCCATATCCACAACAGTATCACCATTCTCTGGCAATAGAAAACTATTCTTTACACTTTTAAAGCCTTGCAATGTATAAAACTTCCGAAAAGCAAGCTGATACAAATATTGCTTTGCGATGTCTTCCACTCCAGGCATACCTGAATCATTTTTATTGGGGTGATAATATTTCGCATCAAGGATAACAAAGCAATCTTCATCAAAACAAACAGTATCCAATTTAAGCGTGTATTTTGATGTTCCGTAATTGCTCCAATATGGATAATCAATCAAGTCTTTGAGTTTCTTATGTTTGTTTGGAAAGAAGGTATCGAGAGACTGGTTCGGGGTTTGAGGCGCAAGATCGTCTAATGTTGATTCCAAGCGATTGTTGAAAACTGTTTTGCAGACATCTTCCCAAACTGGGTCAAACTTCGCTACCATTAAATTGGTTTGAAAGCAACAATCGCTCAAATGCTTATCTTCGGAAATGTAAACATATAATGCGTTCAAAAGTTCTTGCTTGTGGGTGTTGAATTGAACATTTATCTCCCTTTGCAAGCAATCCAAAATATACTCCGTATCACCGAAATCGCTTATATCTTTGTCAGATAACTCCACCGCATCAAGATCGAAAAGGTTGATTAATTCAGCGTCTTCAAGTTCCTTAGAGCATTTTGTGAGAACACATTTGTGGAGCTGCTTGATGAAGTCTTGTTCATCGTCAATGCGTTTTCTTGTATATGTATCGGGATAAAATGGTCTCCCCCCGCTTATCAGAGCCGTAATCTCATTTACGGTTTTATCCCACAAGACATAACTTGTGCCATTAATCTCGATAATACTCTGCTCGTTGGAATACAATCCATTCTCATAATAATCCCGCAGCAAATACAACATCATTGAAAGAACATCATATTCATTTTCCTTTTCCGAAAATGGAGCATTGAGATCATTGGAGGTTGTGACTTTTTTATAGCGTTCAATTACTTTTATAAGCTGTTTAAACCGATTTGCGTCATACTCTTCCCAATATTTGGGGAAGCATTTTATTATATTGCCATTGATCAAGACAAGTCCAACCGCGGTAAAGCTGTAATCGCAATTCTTCTCTTTTTTTACCCCCGTAGGCAATTTAGTCTGAAAAACAGATAGAATTTCCGCCAGGCTGTCCCCGCTGTAATGCTCATTCTCTTTCAGTAGAATGTGTTTCATACGCTGTCACCGTTACCGCTATTACCATCATTGTTATCAACAACAGCATTAGTCAAACGTACGGGATGATATTCCAAACCTTTTAAGATATCAACATCAAAATAGTCAAATCTCTTACAGAGGTCCGAATACAAAAGTTCCCCCTTTGAATTAGGCGTAAATATTTCAGCGCGCTTGTGACGTGCAGCATCTTCAAACAGATACATAAGCACTTTACTCTTAAACGCTTCAATAAAGTTATTCGCGCCGGCATTGAGAGTATTTAACGATATAAAGAACGGTCCCATGAGTTTATCTTCGTTAAGCTTTAACTTCAAAAGAAGGCTGTTTATTGCTTTACGCAGTTGATTCCAATTTATGGATTTACCATTGATATTAAATGTATATTTGTCAATAACAGACTCACCATCGTCTGTTCCTACATACATAAAATCCCAACGCCGTTTGAATGCTGTATCCATCGGAAAAACGCCCTGATCTGCGCTGTTCATTGTTGCCCAAATATACATATTGGAAGGCAAAGAAAGCGTATCGGAATTGAAGTTTTCTACCTTATCCTTCAAGAACGCTTTCATGTCTTCGGACATATTTATGGGAAAAGTACTCGTGCCGTCGGGTTCTCTATCCAAAAGCTGGAATATATCACCGAACACAGCTGCAACATTAGCGCGATTTATTTCTTCGATAATCAAGAGATGGGGTACGCCTTCATTATTCATAGCGTTTATGAGGACTCTCAAAAAAGGTCCCGGAACAAAATCATAAGAAATATAATCATCAGGTTGACCGTTTGCAGGAGAAGCATTGGGGTTTTTAACCTTTATGGGTTTGTAGGTTCCGACGAACTGCGCATAAGAATAGTCAGGATGAAAAGTCACACGCTCATATTCCCCGTTCGGACACAGCTTTTTGGTTTTTTCTTTTATTAAAAAGCTTTTACCTGTGCCAGGTGCGCCAAAATAAATAAGGTTGCGAGGCATTGCGAGGACATCGGGCGGAAGTTGAACGGGCTGAGGTTTATGGTGAGAAATACTGGTTAGGTTCTTGAGATAATAGAACAAAAAATCAGGTTTGAAACAATATACATAATCGCCGCTTCTTTTTTCCTGTTTACAAAATCCGCTTTTACTTGCTTCTTCGATAGTTTCTATGGTTATTTGTTTTGAAATTGAACCATTACCGTTTGAATATACTGCTTTAAACGCGGCAAGAATTATTTGATTATTATATTTGCACACTCCCAAAATAATCCCTATATCTCCATTTGTAATCTTATCACAAATTATATTATTATTAGAGGCGTAAATCTGTACTCTATACTCGTTTTGCGAACGGGATGAGCTGTTCGCTCCGCCGCCAGGAGTTAACTCTTTTGCAAGAATGTATATTTTCTTCAAATCGGAATTATTGGTGGTAACCTCAAAAAGTTCATTTGCCTGTGAATTTAACTGAGTAACTATCGCATTATACGATGGGAAAAGCGCAAAAACATCGTTTATTACTTCCATAACCTTCTGATTGCTTGTGTTGTTTGCCATAAAGATACCTCTTTCATTTAAAATACTGCATTATTATTGCTTCTGCTATGGTTTGAGCCATTTTTACAGGTACAGCGTTTCCTATCTGTCGCCATTGGTCTCTAAAATCACCGCATAATTCGTAATCATCATCGAATGTTTGAATTCTTTTTATTTCACTTATTCTTAGAAAACGATTTGTCCAGTGAAAAGGCCCCATATTATTGGAGAAACTTGCCTGAATAGTCCAAGAAGGTCTATCTGGTGACAGCTTTAACAAGAAAGACCAATACCTAGACCTCCACTTAAAAATAGGATTAGGGTATCCTCGCTCTTTTGTAAAAAACAGATAATTATCACCTGGGGGAACTAATTTTAATAAATCTTTGTGTTTTGATCCAGCTTGCATTTCAGCATCTTCAGGAAGCGGATAATCAAGATCACCAATAGCCTCTCCGCAAGTAACCCACGGTTTTTTTCCTACTGTAAGTAGACTTTCTTCTTCAGGATTATAGTGTGTTTCTTCCGGGAAAACAAATTTTCCAGCAAAATCCTTCCTAACACCAACACAAATAAACCTTTCACGAGTTTGTGGAACGCCATAGTTTGCTGTATTTACAACCCTGTATGTAATATCATAGCCGTATTGTTCTGCTCTCTCCTTGAGCAAATCGAATGCTGCTTTATGGGGCTTATATACAAAGCCGAAAACATTTTCAAAGAAAAACACCTTTGGCCGTATTTCATCTAAAGCTCGAAAATACTCATATAATGTAAATGAGTTTTCATCTTCTAACGCTCTTTTCTTATCAGTGCGATAAAACCTTGATTTTGAATATGCAGGACATGGAGGTCCGCCAACTAAAACATCAATGTCAGTTTTTTTCATACCGATTTTTTCAAGGCAAGCATCATAATCTATTTTGCGTATATCATCACAAACAACCATTTTACCAACCTTGTTTTTTTCAAGAGTATCGCAAGCCGGTTTCCAAAAATCCGTGGAGAAGCAGATGTCAAATCCAGCTTTTTTGAAACCACAATCTATACCACCACCGCCGGAAAAAATACTAAGTACATTTGGCATTATTCTAAACTCTCCTTTAAAAATTCAATCATAGCTTTTCCCATCAAGCAAGGAACTGCATTACCAATTTGTTTCTGAACCGAACGTCTATTTCCGCAGAATATATAGCCTTTCGGAAATGTTTGAATAGCTGCTACTTCCGGTGCTCTCAATCTTCGATTGTCCCAATGAAATGGACCAACCCATGGTCCTGGTTGTGCGCAAACAGTCCACGAAGGCTGATCAGGAGATAATTTTAATAGAAAATTCCAAAATCGTTTGTCAGCGACAAATTTTGGATTTGGATATCCTGCCCACGCAGTAAGCGCTTTGTAATTCATCCCGGGAGGAACTTCACAAAGTTCGTTATAGTATGTTCCGCCTTCTGTAACTTCATACTCTTCAAAAAACTCATCGCCTTCAAATCCAGTTATAGCCTCGCCAGCCGTGACATATGGTTTTAGTCCACTATGTTCACAGTTTTCCGGATCATCATGTGTTTTTATTGGCTCTTCTCTTTTGAATTCGCCTTTTGTTCCGATAATGAATAGCCTCTTTCTTTTTTGAGGAACACCGTATTCAAGTGCGTTGGCACGAACGATTTTGTACTTATATCCAGCTTCTTCAATAATCTTTATAAATGTGTCGATGATAGAACGATTAGTAGGATGAAGCAGACTTTCAACATTTTCAAATACAAAGCCATCTGGTTTTATATCGGTTACAACACGAAGGTATTCGTTAACCAATGTTGCTCTAGGGTCATTAATTCCTCTTCTAGCTTGATTTGTTACCCAATATCCCGCTTTAGAGAATGGCTGACAAGGGGCTCCGCCAATTACAATAAACTTATCTGGTTTATTCTTTTCGACGATTTTTGTAAAAACATCACTTTCAATTTGGTGTAAATCACCTTCAAAGATTTCAGTAGAACCAAAATACGCATCGTTTGCTTTCAAGGTTTTAATACAATCTGAATCGAAATCAGTACTTGAGATAACAGGAACCCCTGCTAAAACACTCGCTATATCAAGGCCACCAGCTCCTGAAAATAAACTTACCGCTGCAATATTCATCATTTTCCCCTCTCTATTTCAATGATGTCATCAAAAGAACAATCAAGTGCAATGCAAATACGAACTAAAACATCTAGCGACACATACTCGTTCTTGCTCATTTTAGCGAATGTACTTGATGCGATTTCAGTTTTAGTTCTTAAGTCCGTTTTAGACATTTCTTTGTCAATTAACAATTTCCAAAGTTTTTTATAATTAATCCCCATGATCCACCTCTGAATAATAAAATTTGTTTTTTTATTATATCATATAAAACACGATTTGTCAATATTAAAATTTGAGTTCTCGTATTTTTTGTTGCGACACTCGTCGTTGTATTTGCCAAGATGGAAGTGAATAAAACGGGTTTGAAAAGTGCATAACCCTGTCAGCACACGATTAAAAAATACAGGGGCTCTACCTGTCAATAGAAGGAGAGCCACTGTTGTGTATTATTAAATCATTTTCCCGAACTCACACCATGTAGTTGTATTATTCTTGAGAAGCCCAACCTCTGCACTTTTTTGTTCTATTTCAAAATAGGTCTTTTTCGTGGTTATCAGATGTGGTGGAACGGAATAGCGTATGAAAACCTCAAACTCACTTCTTGAGGACTGTCTTCTGTCGTTTCATTAACTACCCGCTTTAGAAATCATCAAACCAGTCATCGGAATCATGTTTGGCATTTACCCTGCCATTCAATACCTCCGTATATTTTCTTGCCAGGTTGTATTCTTCTTTTAACGGGAATGAATCATTTTCGATAAATGCAATTAAATCAGAAAAGAAATCTTTCCTTCTTTGAATTTCTGCTATATCAATCGTGATGTTTGAACCTTCAATATCAGGCTCTTCTTCATCAGCGGCAAAAGAATTCATGCAATGAGTTTCCCACTCAGAATACTTCACGCATTGCAACTTTGTGAGCGTTTGACCATCCCCAGTAAGATATGGTACAGCAGCTGTCACCCAATCCTCTCTATGACAGTAGTCAATTGAAGAAGGCCATTCTATGTTATACAACTCACCATTTTTCCTTATAAGATTCTCATTTATGATGAAATTGTACAAGAAAGACAATGGCTCATTTTCAAAAAACTCTCCAGGGTCACCCTCATCAACATATATTTCGCCATACATTTCTTCGAGAAAAGTCCAATATCCATTGCCTTTATCACATCTTTCCCATAAATCATTTAAGAAAGGCAGAAAAACAAACCTATCAATCCTATCGGGAATCATGTCGTATAACATATCAAAGGTATGATCGCTAATAGACCTTGTAGAGTGTGTTTCAAAGAAATCGCCTATTTTTTTAAGTTTGTCATCCATACGAGTAGAAAAGAATAAAGCACAAAAGTACTCTTGGAATGAACGATGAATGAAATAATATCGTTCGCCTTCTTTATACATAATGCAAAGATTATCTGTCAGGTCTAATAAAAAATCTCTGGGTGTTGCTTCAATGTGTTTCCCAATATGTTTCACAGTTGTGTTCATGTACTTGGCGAAGTCATCAGCCGTAAATTCAAAGGCACCGGCTTTATATGTTCTAGCACAGAATTCAGAAAAATACTCGGCAAAGACTTCTGGCGAAAGGTTTGTGTTCATCGGGCGGATATAAGCCCCTTTTGTAGCATCATGTAATCTTGCCATTGTCTCGTATGCTTTCGCATAAAAAATATGCCGTTTTGCCGGAACCTCTCCATATGACGAATAAGTCATAAGCATAATTGTCAGTAGAAGAGGATTGCTCGCAAACTGTTTATGTGATTGGAAGAGTTTCTTATCTAAATCCTCTTTGAATTTCTCTTTGACAACGCTATCGTGGAAATCCAACTCATCTATAAGTTCAAGTGCCTGTTCTTTTTCAAAGGGCAGGATTTCAACAACTTGGAAATGTCCCAATTGAACAAACATAGTGTTAGGTCTTGACGAGATAATTATTATATTATCTGGGTGTTTTTTTATAAAGCCGAGTAGTGCTGAACGAAATACATCTCTTGTCTTCCCGATTACTTCGTCTAACCCATCAAGTAAAACAACCAATTTGCCAGCATTCAGTAAAACATCAAAATCATCCTGCTCAACATCATCTGTAAATTCACATATTGTTTCATACAAAACATCTGATAGGTCTTCCTGCGTTTCCTTGTAATTATTTAAAGGAAAAAGAATAGGTAGCATACCAGTTTTCTTATAAGTGTCTGTGCAGTCAAAGAATAAGTGACGCATCATCATTGATTTACCAATTCCTCCTGTGCCGGAGATGACAAGTCTTTTTGATGTTGCTAATAAAGTTTCTATGCTTGAGTCCATCAGTTTCTTCCTTGGACCACCCGGATATTCTTTTGTCTGTAGATGATTGCATACATAAAAATCTTTAAATAATCTTGGTTTCTCCGAGTAGAGAAGAGTCTTTATGTTCTCATAAAATTTAGTTGCTTTATCAAGATAATCGTCAAATACTCCCACATCACCATCCTCTACCAGAGTTCTATCCACAAGGAGTATATTTCCGTTATTTAGATTAGCAAGATCGGGGGCAGCACCATTAACATCATATATGATAGGAGCATATTTTGATATATCCGGTTCATCATCCACCTCATCTGTCTGAAAACGACTGATAGATATTCCTTGAGAAATTGAAGAACCTATGCTTTCATTTGTAAATTTCCACTCGGAATGTTCTGATTTCCTTCCGAACCATGCGTGGAAGGTATCTAAGCCTAAACTATTATCAGTTCTATTCTGCAGAATGTATCCAAAAATAGACAACAGGAATATTTCTATTTCCACTGCATTCACAGATAACAGCTCGGTCACAGTAATACTCCTTGTTTGATTGATTGCAAATATTGTATCGTTATTTATAGTATTATCTTCGTGAATGGTTTCGATTAATGCTTTTACAAGCCATTCAATTTTTGCAGGATTAATAAAATTATCTATGAACTCTGACATTCTTATTTGAAGGTCAGAGTCTTTTCTATTTAAAGCATCTGTAAAAGAGGAAACAGTAGCAGTTTCCTCAAACGGAATGTAGGTATTGCTGTTGCATTTACAGGTTTTGTATTCTGAAGTGCTTTTGCTGAAATCACCACATGAATTCAGTCTGTCTCCTGTAAGAACATACACTAACCCTTTCATCACATCTGGATCAGAAAGACCATCTGTTCCACCTTTTTGTTTATCTCTAGCTTTCCTGCGGGGTTTTCTTGCCTGTAACAACAAATCAAAGAAAATACCACCACACAAAAAAGGGATATTTCTCAGGGACATATTTACAACCTCCTAAAAAGAAACCATAGAAACTATAGAAACGATAGAAAG
>CAZKBF010000004.1:74577-122436 GCA_964551225.1 uncultured Ruminococcus sp. | reverse complement strand
CCGCAGATGTACGGCAGCGTACCAGCCTTGTACTCTGTACGCCATTGTACACCCTTTGTACACGCTGATATTTCCGATATGTCGCATTGTAGAGCCAAATGTACACCTGTACACCAAATTCACCTATTAAGAGAAATTCCCTCAAAACCTCGGACACGCTTTCCATTTTCGTAGATGTTGTTGGAGTATCTGACGCTGTATTTGTCGGCGTTGGATTTCAGCCAATTTATAAAGGTTTCTCGTTTCAGGGCGGTCAAGCCATTGTCCTCGCACCACTCAACATACACACGGTGAAGCGTGGTGGAGCTGATGGACGAACTCTCGCTGATGACAGCCGCTTCTGCGAGGAAATCCACGATATTGCAGTTCTCCGCAACCGCTTCGGCTACATTCGCCCGTGTTTTCTCGCTTACCGTAAAACGAAAATCGTTCTTGATAAGCCGCCGCAGACCGTCCAACATCCAGCAGAACACTTTCTCCTTTTCTGCTATGAACTTATCTGCAAGAAACGGATTGTCCTTGCGGTTTGGTGGTTTAGGCTTTGTTGAGAGGATAAGCAAGCGGCGGGCAAAGCCGTCCGATTTGTCGTACAAGGCTTTAGGTGAGCCGTTGCCGAAACACAGGAAACGGCAATACACCTGCGCCTGTTGGGATTGCTTGCCCTTTGCTTCAACATCAATCGGTATCTCTGCGGTGATAATGTTCTTGATGTAACCCGTGGATTTGAGGGCGGTCATCTGCATATCATCATCGTTCATCAGCAGCTTGTTGATGAGGTTGTATCGGAAAAACTTGTCATCCTCCACACGCTGAAAGTTGCCCGACAGCATAGCCGAGCCAAATATCGCATTCAGAACAACGCCAATACGGCTCTTGCCCTCGCCGCCGTTGCCTATTATGAACAGGGCGGTCTGCGCCCTTGTGGACGGGATAAGGCAGTAGCCGAGGTATTCTTGGAGCGTGTTCACATCCTCAAAATCGAGCAGTTCATAGAGAAATGTCTGAAAGTGCTCGGGATAGTAAACGTGTTCCCAAGTTTCGGGATTGTAGTTGATATTGAGCCGATTTACACAGAATTTCTTTTCGGGTATGAAAGTGGGCGGCTTGCCACAATCGCCGTCCACCTTTACAACGCCGTTCAGAACGTGGATTTCTTCCTCGTTCGGCTTAATCGGTGCGCTGTGACAAAATAGCTTCAGCGCTTCGAGCAACGACTTTGACCGCTTTGCAATCCCCGTTGTAATGCCGTTCTCAATGAGCATTTCGGAGATTTCAGCAGCGATTTTATCTTGGCTCTCCGCTCCGTCAACCGAGTAGAATATGCCGTCAATGCACTTTAGCTCACGACTTTGGCAGAAGCTCTCGCAGAAAAGCGGCTCGTTTATCTTCTTTTCGTCCGATAACCACTTGATTTCGGGCGGCGGTTGTGGTATAATGGAGTTGCTTGGGATAGACTGCCCCTCATCTGCGCCAACAGATGAAATAGGGGCGGTCTTTTCATTTTCCTGCACTATACCTCACCGCCTTTTATGCCGTTAAGCGTAACGGCGATAAGGTTTATGGTTTCCAGCAGGTCGCTGTTTGTCGCAGATTCCTCATTCTTTTTCAGCTCTGCAAGCACCAATTCCAGCCTGTCTTTCAGAGCCTTATACACCCTCGGATTTGGCTGAACGATAATATCCCTTTGCAGTACCCTTGATATGATATAGTCCTGCTTAGTAAGCCCCGAAAGCTGTACTGCCACATCAAGCGCCGCATTTTCTTCCTCGGAACAGCGGAACGATACGATTTTTCCTCGAAAACGCCCTTTCGGGTCAAGTGATTTAGCCGACATTTTCATCGCTCTCCTTTCTGATATTATTCAGCTTGTCCGCCATTTCCGTCTGCGTTGACGGGAACATATGAGCGTAGCGATAGGTTATATCTATGCTTTCGTGACCTACTCGCTCTGCAATAGCAACCGCCGAGAAACCCATTTCAATCAGCAGGGAGATTGCGCTGTGCCGCAGATTGTGGATTTTAATGCGCTTAACTCCTGCGATTTTGCTCCCTCGCTCCATTTCGTGCTTTAGGTAATGCTTTGTTATCGGAAACAGGCGGTCGCTTTCCTCCAGCTTGTAGAACATATTGATATACTCCTGCATTTCCTCGCAGAGAATATCGGGCATTACAATGGTGCGATTGCTCTTTTTGGTTTTGGGGCAGGTGATTACATCTTCCTTGTGAATTCTCTGATAGGATTTGTTTATCGTCACCGTTTTCGCCTTGAAATCAAAGTCGTTCGGCGTAAGCGCCAGAAGCTCACCCTCTCTGATACCGCACCAATAGAGCATTTCAAAGGCATAGAATGAAAGCGGCTTGTCCATAATCGCTTCGGAGAACTTGTGGTATTCTTCCGCTGTCCAGAAGATAATCTCCCGCCGTTCCTCCTTGCCCATATTGCCCGCTTTTGCCGCAGGATTTGTGGTCAGACCGTAGTATTTCACGGCGTGATTGAATATGCAGCTAAGCTGATTATGGATTGTTTTCAGATATGTAGGGGAATACCGTTCTCCCTTGCTGTCGGTGAGCAGCCGTATCTCGTTCTGCCAATCTATAATGTCTTTCGGTGTGATTTCCGATAGTTTCCTTTTGGCAAAGTAGGGCAGTATCTTCTTCTGAATAACGCTCTCCTTGCTAAGCCAAGTGTTCAGCTTCAAACGAGGCTTTACGTCCTTTTCATACAGCTTTGCGAAGCTCTCAAAGGTCATATTCGGGTCGCACCGTTTCTGCATAAGGAACTCCCGTTCCCAATCGAGCGCTTCGTGTTTTGTGGCAAAGCCACGCTTCAGCTTCTGCTGTCGTTCGCCTTTCCAATCCACATAGCGAAACTGAACGTACCACGAGCCGTTTTTCTTGTCCTTGAATGCTGCCATAATCAATCACTCTCCTTTTCATCGTTTGGCAGTTTGTCCGAGCGGTAGAACTGGTCCATAAAGAAATTCCTGTCAATTCTTCCCGAAATGGTAATGCAGCCTGTCTTTTCGAGCTTCTTGTTAAGCTGTCTGATGAGTTTGTAGGCGTAGGCTTCGGAAACACCGAGTATCTCCGCCACCTCGTCAACACGCATAAATATGGACTTTGACATAAGAACACCTCCTTTCAGTGATTAAACAAATATGTTTATCTGTATTGTATTATACTAAACAAAAATGCTTTTGTCAATACCTTTTTTGATAAAAGTAAACATTTTTGTTTATTTTCTATTGACTATCTTAAACCTTTATGCTATACTTAATAGTATAAAAGGAGTTGATTTGTATGGCAATAGGCGAAAGAATACGGTTTATCCGTAATTTACGGGGTATGACGCAAAAGTGGCTTGGCATATCTGCCGGACTGCCCGAAAAGACCGCTGATATCCGTATGGCTCAATACGAAAGCGGAACTCGTGTCCCTAAAGCAGACCAGACCGAAAAGATAGCCGAAGCGCTGAATGTATCTCCTGCGGCTCTGAATGTTCCCGACATCGAAAGCTATGTAGGTGTTATGCACACGCTGTTCGCTCTTGAAGACCTATACGGCATAAAGATTGACGAGGTTGACGGTGAGCCTGTTATCCGCTTGAACACAAACAGCAGGGAATACTCCAAGATGTATGATATGTTCAAAGCGTGGCAGAGGGAAGCGGAAAAGTGGCGCAACGGTGAGATAACCAAAGAGGAATACGACCAGTGGCGTTACCGCTATCCCCTTGTTGAGGCAGAGCGCACCCACAAGCGTTTGAGTGAGAAGCGCAAAGCAGGAAAATAACAAAAAAGGCATTACCGACTGCATAAGTCGATAATGCCTTAATTATTTGGATATACCCGCAAACCGCTTGCTATAATCACAACAAATACGGTTTTGCGCCTGCTATCATTTTGCTATCAAATCGGGTTTTGGAGTGCCACAAATGGCTTTGTTAAGCTATTCTTTTGGAGTTTTACTCATTCCCACTCAATAGTAGCCGGCGGCTTGCTCGTAATATCATACACAATTCGGTTGATATTCTTGACCTCATTGACGATGCGCACGGAGACCTTTTCGAGGACGTCGTAAGGAATTCTGGAGAAATCGGCGGTCATAAAGTCGCTTGTGGAGACACCGCGGAGGGCGAGGGTGTAGTCGTAGGTTCTGCCGTCGCCCATAACGCCGACAGAGCGCATATTTGTGAGGACAGCGAAGTACTGATTTATGCTGCGGTCGAGACCGGCGTTTGCGATTTCCTCACGGAAGATAGCGTCCGCGTCCTGCAAAATCGCAACCTTCTCGGGAGTGATGTCACCGATAATTCTGATAGCAAGTCCGGGACCCGGGAACGGTTGCCGCCAAACGAGTTTTTCGTCAAGACCAAGCGTTGTGCCGAGCGCGCGCACTTCGTCCTTGAAAAGCAGGCGCAGCGGCTCGATGATTTCCTTGAAATCAACGTAATCGGGCAAACCGCCGACATTGTGATGCGACTTGATAACGGCAGCGTCACCCGTACCGCTCTCGATGACATCGGGGTAAATTGTGCCCTGAACAAGATAGTCAACCTTGCCGATTTTCTTTGCTTCTTCCTCGAACACGCGGATAAATTCTTCGCCGATAATCTTGCGCTTTTTCTCGGGTTCGGACACACCCGCGAGCTTCGACAGGAAGCGTTCTCCCGCATTTACGCGGACAAAATTCACGCCGCTGTCCTTAAACGCAGCCTCAACTTCATCGCCTTCGTTTTTACGCATAAGACCGTGGTCGACAAAAATACAAGTGAGCTGATTTCCGATAGCCTTTGCCATAAGTTTGCAGGCAACCGAGCTGTCCACACCGCCCGAAAGTGCCAGAAGCGCCTTGCCGCTGCCAACCTTTTCGCGGATATCACGGATTGCGGTTTCGGCGTAGTTTTCCATAGTCCAATCGCCCTTGCAGCCGCAGATTTTGTACAGGAAATTGCCGAGCATATCGAAGCCCTGAACCGTGTGATTAACCTCGGGGTGGAACTGTACTCCGTAGAGCTTGCGTTTCTCGTCAGCCATCGCGCCGAACGGACATTTCACGCTGTGTCCGATTGACTTAAATCCATCGGGAACGCGCGATATGTAGTCGTTGTGGCTCATCCAAACAATCGATTTTTCATCAAGTCCGTCAAAAAGCGGCGAGGAGGTGTCCATCTCGCACTCGGTTCTTCCGTACTCGGACAGCGAAGCGTCGCTCGCCGGCTCGATTGTGCCGCCGAGAGCGTAAACCATAAACTGCGCGCCGTAGCAAATCCCCAAAACAGGCACACCGAGCTCAAGGATTTCCTTGCTCATTCTCGGCGAGTCGTCGAGATAAACGCTGTTCGGGCCGCCGGTAAAGATGATACCGGAGGGGTTCATCGCCTTGATTTCCTCGATAGGCGTTTTGTAGGACTTCACCTCGCAGTAAATCTTATGCTCGCGCACTCTGCGGGCGATAAGCTGATTATACTGCCCTCCGAAGTCCAACACCAACACAATTTCGTTTTTCATAAAAATCTCCGTTTCTTTATTTTATTCACGCGAGAGAATTTATCCTCTCACGTCAAGCATAGACAAAGTAATACCCGCCGTGCCGAACCGCCTGAAAAAGTCGTTCAGCGGCTCTTTTGTATCGGGATTTTCGGCAATCCTGTCCGCGTAGGACAGCATCTGATACAGCATAAAAAACATAACCCTCACGCCGACGTCCTCGCCGTAAGCGAAATACTCGTCGAAATTCGCGGCGGCATTTTTCAGCTCGGCGATTTTCGGAATAAGCGTTTTCGGCACCTTTTGTTCATCGGCGATAATTTTGGCAAAGGCATTTGCGGAGTCGAGGAGCTTTTCGCGAAGCTCGTTTTCGATAACGTTCATCGAGAGCTTTCCGCTCTCGCAAAGCTCGCGCAGACTTCGGCTTGCCTTTATGTAGATATCGCCCCAAACGGGTTCTTTGGAAAGCCCGTCTTTTTTCGGAGGAGCTTTTTCCTCGGGAGGATTTTGGGCAAAATTGCTCACCAAAAGCGCGGTTGTATCGGGCTTTACGACAATCTCGGGCAGCGTCTCGGAAACAGGCTCGTCGTTGATTTCATTAAGCGCCTTCGACAAAAAATCCAGCGTTTCCTCGTGGGACATTTGCTCGATAAACTCGCGGTCGGCGGCTTCGGAATCGGTCGGATTTTCGGGAATTTCGGGCGGTTGTTCATCATCAGACATTCCGCTCAACCACTCGATTTTTTCTTCCGTGACCGCCTTTTCCTTCGTCTTAACCGCGCCGTTAAGCCATTCTATCTCACCGACAGGAAATGGCTCGGAAGCGGGCTGCTCCTCGATAACAGGAATTTCGCTTTCTTGCGGGAAAAACGGCTCGTCAACAATTTCGGTTGGATTATCGACAACTTTTTCGGCGATTTTGGGAACAGTTTCGAGAACTTTTTCCTCGACATTTTCCGCAGTTTCTTCAACTGTTTCGGTTGGAATATCGACAGCTTTTTCCTCAACAGTTACCGCCGTTTCTTCAACCGTTTCGGGAACCTTTTCCGAGACTGTTTCAGCCGTTTCGGGAGTTTCACCAACATTTTCAGCGGGCAATTTCTCGACCGTTTCCACAACCTTTTCGGGAGTTTCAACAACATTTTCGGTTGGATTTTCGGCAACTTTTTCAACGGTTTCTTCAACCGTTTCGGGAACTTTTTCCGCAACAGTTTCAGCAGTTTCCTCAACGGCAACATTATCCTCAATCCCCTCGATAAGCCCCTCTATAAGCTGCTTGAGCTTGAGCTTGTCGATTGAGTAGTCGGTAATTCGCAGACGGGAGTGCTCGCCCGAGATTTCCAGCTCGTCGGCGAAAGCGTCCTCCATACTGCTGATAATCTGCACGGAACGGATTTTGCAATAAGCGACATTTTTGACAGTGCCGTCGAAATTGACCATCATCTTCCGCTTGGAAAAGGCAATTCCGCGCGAACCGTCACACTCGGCGGAGGTGTCGATAAAACCGACGTCTGCGTCGGCGAACAAGCACTCGGACAGACCGCTTTGACGGCAGCATTCGCGGCAGAGCGCTTCAAATTTTTCCCGCGTCAAGCGGACTCACCTCCGAAATTAAGATTTTCCTTTATCGGACAAAAGGTTGTGCTTGATGTTCCACAGCTTCTCGGATAAATCGACGTAGTACCGATGCGGGTTCTCAAACCGCAGAACCGAGTCCCACATTGTCCCAAGCTGCTCCGCGCAGTACTTTTTGATGCTTTGGATATCCGGTGAATTGTACACGCGCTTTCCCTTCAAAAACACGGGAACCTGAAGCTCCTTTGCCGTGAAATCGGTCAGGGTTTTGCGCTTCCAAGTGTAATCGGGGTCGAAAAGCTCAAGCGGCTTGCTCTCGTCAATTTTCTCGTCAAACACACAAATCAAATCCGCTTCGGCTTTGCCGGTTTTGTTGTCGAAGATGCGGTAGAGCTTTTTGTAATGCGGGTTTGTGATTTTGGCAACATTCTCGCTTATCTTGATTTTCGGCTTGATTTCACCGTTTTCCTCGACAGCGCAGAGCTTGTACACCCCGCCGAAAACCGGCTCCGATGAAGCTGTAATCAGCCGCTCGCCCACGCCGAAAAGGTCGATTTTCGCGCCTTGATTTAGCAAGTCCGCGATAATGTGCTCATCAAGCGAATTTGACGCGACAATCTTGCAGTCGGGATAGCCCGCCTCGTCCAGCATTTTCCGCGCTTCAACCGAAAGATACGCGATATCACCCGAATCAAGTCTGATTCCCACGGGACGTTTTCCCAGCGGTTTCAGCACGTTGTCAAACGCCTTTATTGCGTTCGGGACGCCGGATTTCAGGACGTTGTAGGTGTCAACGAGCAGCGTCGTGCTGTCGGGATAAACGCGGCAGTATTCCTCGAACGCCTCCAGCTCCGTGTCGAACATCTGCACCCAAGAGTGTGCCATAGTTCCTGTCGCGGGAACGCCGAAGAGCTTGTCCGAGAGCACGCAAGCCGTGCCGCCGCAGCCGCCGATATAAGCCGCTCTCGCGCCGAGAACAGCTCCCGAAGCGCCCTGCGCTCTCCGCGAGCCGAATTCCGAAATCGCACGACCTTTTGCCGCGCGCACAATTCTGTTCGCTTTTGTGGCAATCAGCGATTGGTGGTTGACCAAAAGCAGCAGCATCGTTTCAATCAGCTGCGCCTGAATAGCGGGTGCGCGGACTGTAATCAGCGGCTCGTACGGAAAAACAGGCGTGCCCTCGGGAATTGCAAAAATGTCGCCCTCGAACTTGAAATTCCGCAAATACTCGAGAAATTCCTCGTCAAAAATTCCCTTTTTGCGCAGAAACTCGATATCATCGTCATCAAATCGAAGATTTTCGATATACCCGATAACCTGCTCCAGCCCCGCGCATACCGCGAAGCCACCGTTGTCAGGCACTCTGCGGAAAAACACGTCGAAATACGCGATTGTGTCTTTGTGCTTGGATTTGAAGTAACCGTTGCCCATCGTGAGCTGATAAAAGTCGCACAACATCGTGCAGTTCTGTTCGGTAATCATCGCAACTCTCCTAAATCACATCAATCTGCACTCCGCGCATAACGCCGAGCGCGTTTTCGTGAGCCTGCCTGTTCCCCGAACCGCAGGCTTTGCTGTCAACCAAAATTTTCGCCTCGGGGAGCGCGGCTTTGGCGATAATCGCGTTTGAAACAACGCAGATATCCGTCACCAGCCCGCAAAGCTCAACCTCGTCAAACGCGAATTTTTTCAGTATAACCGCCAAATCCATTGAGCCAAACGCGCGCTTTTTTATCACCAAATCGGTTCGTGTGTCAACGCAGTCCGCGACCTTTCCGAAGAGCTTGTGCCCGTCCGAACCGTCGATACAGTGCGGCACGGGGAGCTTTTTCCCCTCGGCGGTTTCGAGGTAATTTTGGTTGTGCGTGTCGAGCGTGAAGATAATTTTCCCGCCGACAGCGCGAGTTTCTTCAATTTTTTGGACAATGATGGGTTCGAGCAGCTCCGCGCCCTCAAAGCCGAGAGCGCCGTTTACAAAATCAACCTGATAATCAACAACGACTAACGCTTTCATTTTAACCACCCTTTCCACAAAGGAAATTTTTCCGTCCCTATTAACCGTTTTGCAGATTATACATTTTCCCCCTGCCCCCAACAGCAAGTTATTTTTTCTTTCTCTCAAAATTGCCGTGCCAATTCTCGTAAATCTTCGCTTTTCCTCGTTCAACGGCAAGCGCGTTTTCGGGAACATCAACCGTTATTGTCGAACCCGCGCCCGTTGCCGCATTTTCGCCGATTTTAACGGGAGCAATCAAATTCGTGTTGCAGCCGATAAAAGCGTGCGAGCCGATTTCGGTGCGGTGCTTTTTCACGCCGTCATAGTTCGCGGTAACGCACCCGCAGCCGAAGTTTACGCCGCGCCCCACGTCGCTGTCACCGAGATAAGTGAGGTGAGCGACCGCGGTGTTTTCGCCGATGTTGCTGTTCTTGATTTCAACAAAATCACCGATTTTAACGCCCTTTTTGATAACACACCCCGGACGAAGCTGCGAGAACGGTCCGATTTTAACATCGTCCTCGATTGTCGAGGAAACGGCTTTTACGTTGTCGAGAACAACATTGTCGCCGATTGTGCAGTCCTCGATGTGGGAATTTGCGCCGATTTCGCAGTTTTTGCCGATAACGGTTTTTCCCGTGATTATGGTGTTCGGCAAAACGAGCGTATCCGCGCCGATTTTCACGTCCTTACCTATTATAATACCGTCAAGCGTGATAAACGAAACTCCCTCGTCCATCAGCTTATACAGGATTTTCTCGCGAACCGTGTTGTTGAGCTCAAAGAGGTCTTTTCGGGTATTCGCGCCCGAGATTGTTTCGGGCTGCTCGCAGATATAAGCGGCAGCGTTTCCGATAATCTCAACGCAGTCCGTGAGGTAAAACTCGCCGCTTGCGTTTTTGTTGTCGAGCTTTGGGAGCGCCTCGAGCAAATCCGCCGAGTTGAACCAATAAGCGCCGCCGTTAATCTCGCATATTTTTGTTTCCTCGGGGGAACAATCCTTTTGTTCGCGGATTGCGGCAACTTTTCCCGAATTATCGCGGATAATTCTTCCGTAGCCGAAGGGATTTGAAATCTCGGCTGAAATCAAGGTAACACCCGCATTTGTTTTTTCGTGCAGCTCAAGCGCGTTTTTCAGCGTTTCGACGTCCATAAGCGGCGCGTCACCGCAAAGCACACAAACTCGGTCAACGTTCTTTATCAGCTCAACCGCACGCGAAACAGCGTCACCCGTTCCCTTTTGCTCGTCCTGAAAGTATGTACTTATTTTGTCGTAATTCTGCGAAATATATTCCTCGGTCATCTCACGTTTGTGCCCCGTGACAACGCCGATTTTGTCGAATCCGAACTCCTCGGCGGTGTCGAGCACCCAGCCCAGCATCGGCTTTTTCAACAGCTCACAAAGCACCTTGGGCTTGTCGGACTTCATACGCTTGCCCGCGCCGCCCGCTAAAATTACGCAACCGGTAGTCATAAAGGAACCCCCTATGAAAATAATTCTTTTTTATATCCTACGAAAATTTTTCGTTAAACTCGAAATCAAAGACAACTTGATTGTTCTCGAAAAGCGGATTTTTATCCGCAAAACCACGCTGTTAAACCGCGCAGATGTTGTCCGCGCACAGACACGCCGAACGCTTTTTATGCGGTTGATAAACGCGAAGGAAGTCACTCTTTTCACGCAACGTGGAAAAATCACGTTTTACCTGTCCGAGAACGAAATGCCCGATTTTCTGCCGAAGCGCGGAAATGTCTGTCTTAAACCGCGGTTTCCCGAGAGGCTTTTCGGCGCGTTTATCGACACGCGTGCACTTACGGGGATTGCGGTTTTTGCGGTGACACTCCGGAAAATCGCGAAAATATTCGGCGGAAGCTACTTTGACGGGATAATCCGCGCGATTTTCACGACAGCCGAGAGCGTGACAAAAGCTCTGTCAATCGCGCACATTGTCCTGCCGAGAACAGCGGTTTTTCTGGGAATTTTCGCGATTGTGGCTTGGATTTTCGCGTTTTTTCGGAAAATCCTCACCCTGTCGCACTTTGAATTAAGCTCGGGAAACGGCTCGGTTTACGTCAAAAGCGGTCTGATTACATTATATGAAAACCAACTTGTACTAAATACCGCGGCTGTCGTTTCCCGAACAACGCTCTTTTCGCTTATCACAAAACGTGCACCGATGTACTGCCGCGGGGTAATGGTTTTTCCGTGCGCAAGCGAGATGATTCGCGGTAAAATTTTGCGCTCGTTCTTCGGCATCAGAACCCATAGTGCGCGCACCGCCAAAAGCCCGAGCAAAGCTGTTTTCGGGCACTGCATACTGCCGATGTGGCTGTTTATCGGATTTTCGGCAATGCTCGCGTTGTTGTTTATCACGGGCAACGGCTCCGCGCTTATCACGCGAACCGTACTCACTGCCGGAATTGTAATCTCGGCGTACCTTTTCCTGCTCTTTTTCCTTTATATGAGGAGCGCGGAAAGTTCCTTCTCCGAGAATTTTATGATGATTTCAACACGGAAAAGCGCCGCCTTGTACACCTCGTTCTTCCCGACAGCACTTATCAGCGGGGCTGTCCTCTCGCAGACTGTTTTTCAGCAACTCTCGTGCTTGTGTTCCCTTAAAATCACTCTCACCGAGCACCAAAACTGCACCGCGCGCCTGATACCCAAATCCTCGCTGAACCGCGCTTGACTGCCGCACTCTTTGGTTTCTGCGCCGCCACAAACCGGCTCGTTCCGCTAGCTCGCTCCCTGCCGCGTCCGAGTAGGCGGAGCGCCCCGCCGCTTCGCGGCGCCGCGAGCTTTGCTCGCGGGTTTTTCGCGAAGCGAAAAACGGGCGCACCGCCTTGCCGGCTGAACGTACAAAGCAAGCTGCCAAGAAAACCTCGCGAGAGTCTTATCAAATTCGGCTGTAAGCGAGTTTCTCGCTGCACACTCCGATTTCTGCGCCGCCACAAACCGGCTCGTTCCACAAGCTCGCTCCCTGCCGCGTCCGAGTAGGCGGAGCGCCCCGCCGCTTTGCGGCGCCGCGAGCTTCGCTCGCGGGTTTTTCGCGAAGCGA
This sequence comes from uncultured Ruminococcus sp., assembly GCA_964551225.1. Classification (GTDB taxonomy): domain Bacteria; phylum Bacillota; class Clostridia; order Oscillospirales; family Ruminococcaceae; genus CAG-115. The sequence continues at coordinate 110,317 of CAZKBF010000004.1, read as the reverse complement.
AAAACGGGCGCACCGCCTTGCCGGCTGAACGTACAAAGCGAGCTCACAAACAAAGCATTTGCGGTGAGGAGAACAAATTCAGGTCTACGACGAGCTTTTCGCGATGACAGGAACGGTTTTCACACCGTAGATTTTGAGGGCGTCAACGATAGTGTTGTCGATAACCTCGCCCGGCATAACAAGCGGAACTCCCGGCGGGCAAGGGCACTTCAGCCCCGCGCAGACCTCGCCGAGCGCATTTTCAATAGGTACGATTTTCTGCGGCTTAAACATAGCCTCATAAACCGGCATTTCAACCTTCGGCTTGATAACGGGATACTTCACAAGAGGCTTCGGAGCACTCATTGTTACGAACAGCGCACCCATTTCCGCACGCTCGCAGTCCTCGACGGTTGTGAGCGCCGAAAACATCATCACAACGTAGTTTTCATCAGCAAATTCACATTCAACACCGTTTGCGCGAAGCCCTCTCGCGTATTCAAAACCGCTCAAGCCGCACTCGCGCGCATTTATGGTAATGCGCAGCGGGTCGCTCTTTTTAAGGGGAATACCCGCGCGGGTGAGGCGCTCCTTGAGCTCAAGAACAGCTTCGCAGGCGTTGTTGATGAGCTGTGTGTTTTCGGAGATTATGCCGTTGAACCTGTCGAGGCTCTCGAGAACAAGATAAGACGGGCTAGACGAGCCAAACATCGCCATCATTTCCTTTGCGCGCGCGCCGTCGGCACCGTTTGCAAAATGTAAGTACGCGCCGCCCGTGAGAACGGGAAGCGTTTTGTGCGCGGACTCCGCAACCATCATCGGATAACCAAGCTCCAGCGGGTGAACGTATTCTGTACCAAATTTGCGCTTGTCCACAAATTTCAGATAAGAACCGTGCGCGTTGTCGATAACAACGGGAATGTTCGGTTTAACAAATTTCCAAGTGCCGCCGTAATAATCGATATTCGTGATAAACACAGCGTCCACGCCCGAGATTGACTCGGCATTATAGGTTACGTCCGCGCTCATATACTCGTTCGGGTAAATCCACTTTATGTCCATCCGAAGAAGCGCCGCCGCCGAAACAAGTGACCTGTGCGAATAGCGCGACGCGGCAATCCTCCGACAGCCCCTCGCCTTCAAAAGCGCAAGCGCGGTTTGAATTGCGAGAGTGCTTCCTCCGCAGGAATAACAGGTTTTTTTCGCGCCGAAAAGTCCCGCGGCGATGTCCTCGCTTGTGCCGATAATGCCGCCCGAAGCGTCGGAGGAGTACAGCTCGTCCGCGCCGAAAATCTCGGTTATGTCGTGCGGGATTTCGCCGTTGTGTCCCGGCATATGAAGTCTCAAACGGTTTTCGGCGGTGTACTTTTCGAGGAAATTACAAATCGGTGTATTCATCATCAAACTCCGTTCTCTTAAAAAGTCAAATTATTGAGAGGACTGCTCTTCTTCGGGCTTGTCTATTTTGAGAATGTCATAGTCCATATTGTCGTAAAAACCATATTCCTTTATCCACTCGTTGGTTTTGTTGACAAATTCCTGCTGCATAAGCGAAGCAAAAAGGCTTTCAATCATAATTTGCTTGTCGCTTTCTTCAATCTTCGCGTCATCGGAGTACAACATAATATGCACGCCGTAATCGGTAACGCAGGTTGTTCTGTCGCCGATTTCCTCGGGCACGAACGCTGCCTCCTGAAACTCCTTCATAAAAGACGTACCGTTCGGAATGAGGAGATAACCGTCGGGATAATATGTGTTGCCGGTTTTATCGGAGGTGTAGGTGTTGGAGACGGTGTCCCAATCCTCGCCCGCGTCGAGTTTCCCGATAACCTCGTTCACCTTCTCGGCAAGCGCGTCTGCCTTTTCCTGACGGAGCTTGTCTGCGCCCTCGTCGTCGCCCGATGAACGCATTGTAAGGATTGAAGTTACCGCGTCATCTTCAAATGCAAGCAGAATGTGTTTGATTAAACGCGAGCCCTCGGGTATATAATAGTTTGAAAGGCTGCTCTGCTCGTAATCGGAAACGCTGCTCTCGTAGGTTTCCTTGCCGATTTTCGCGTTTTCTTCAAAGAGCTTCTCGGCTTCCGAGCGCCCCAGCTCATCGCCGAGAGCCTTCATCACTTTAAAGCCGTACATATATCTTTTCTGTTTCTCGTAGTATTCATCGCGGGTAAAGCCGAACTCCGCGAGTGCCTTGTCAAGCTCCTCGCCGCCGCGCTTGAGCTTTTCTTCATCGGTGAGGGTGGACACGTCAACGCTTCCATAGTCGGCGTTGACAGCGTAATACTCAATTCTCTCGTTGATAATGCTGTCCGCCGCGGTCTTGACCTGCTCCTCCTCCGTCTCGGAAAGCTCGGTCACGCCGTATTCTTCAGCCTTGAGCAAACAAATCTTCTCGAGAATAAGGCTCTCGATGATAGCCTCACGGCGGCTCTTACAAGTCTGGGCCACATCTTCCGCGGTATCGTCCTTTATACCCTTATAATTGAGATAATAGACATAATCGTTCATAAATTCCGCGTAGGTCACGCCGAGCTTGTCCACAAGAGCGCTGTCCGAGGGCTTGGCGACGTAGTGGTTGTTGTCGGGCTTAATGTTTGTACCGAATTTTATGGAGCAGCCGCAGAGTGTTGCCGATAAAACCAGCGCGGCGGCTGCACGGAATAATTTGCTGAATTTCATAAAAATTTCCTTTCGCTTGGGGTTTAAAAGTTATATTCAATTCATTATAACACATTTTTTCAAAAAAATAAAGATAAACTTATAAATATTTAAAAAAAGTGATGATTTTTTTTTGAAAATATGTTATAATGGTTTAAGAAGATGCAAAAATTGTCTTTTATTATTACAAACGGTAATAACAACTGCTATTTCAACAGGAGGTTATATAGATGATATCAAAATGGCTCAAAGGCATAGCGGCGGCGCTTGCCTTGTGCGTTACGATAGGTTTGACGGGGTGCAGCGGCGAAACCTCTTCCGAGTCCTCGTCGTCCGACAGCAGCGGCTCCGAGGAGCAAACCGTTCCCGTTAAGGTCGGGTTCATTTTCCACGACAAAGCCGACAACGGCGGTGTCACGGGGCAGTTCAACCACCAGCGCCAGAAAGCCGCAAGACGCTGCGATGTGGAAACGGTTTACATCGAGGACGTGTCGGTTCAGGATTTTGAGAGCGCGGTGAAGGCGCTTGTTTCCGACGGGTGCACAGAGATTGTTTCGTGCAGCCCGACGTTCACGAACGTGTTGAGTTCGATTTCGGGCAGATATATGAACGTGAATTTCATAAATTACGGCGCAGCCTCGATTGGCACAGCGAACGTTTTCAGCTACACGGAAACCGCTTATCAGGGCGCGTATGTTGCGGGAATTGCCGCGGCTTATAACTCGAAATCGCAGAAAGTCGGGCTTGTCGCAGACCCCGAGCTGCTCTACACCTACGCGACAACAAACGCTGCCGCAATGGGCGTGAGAATGGTTTTCGCGAACGGCACGCTTTGCGTTGCGGGAGCAACCGAGAACAACGAGATTAAACAGGCTGTTGACGCGCTGCTGGGTGAAGGCTGCGACGTGATAATAAGCTACACCGAGTCGCCTTACACAGCGGAATACTGCGAGCAAAAGGGCGTGAAATTCATCGGAAACCTCGACTACACGGGCAGCGAGGACAAGTACAAGAATATGCTGATGTATTTCTACGCAAAGCGGGACAGCTTGTTTGTGTCGCAGTTCAAGCAGCTTAAAATGGACACTTGGGAGCCCGACGTTTACAAAGGCTCAATGGCGAACGGCATCATAAATATCTCGCAGGCGACGTCAAACGCGGACAAGCGAACACAGGATATCATCGATGAGATTGTGCCGCTGCTCACGTCGGGAAAAGCGTACATATTCAGCGGCGAGATTAAAGACACGCTCGGAAACGTGCGCTATATGCAGACGGAAACAATGACCGAAGCGCAGATTTACGGAATGGATTGGTATGTGCTCGGAGTGCAGCCGGTCGGAAATTTCCGCAAGCCGCAGGAGAGTAAACCGAACACATTTGAAATCAAGAGTTAATCAAAATGGCTGTCCTCGGACAGCCATTTAATTTATTGATAATCAATAAGGCGCGCGATTTTTCGCCGCCTTTTTCTTTATTTAAGCAGCTTTGCAAGCTCCGCGTAATCATCGAGAGTAAGTTCCTCGGCACGCGCAGTCGGCTTGATTTTGAGCTGCTCGAAGATATCGCAGAGCGTTTTCTTGTCAAGACCGAAAGCACCCGAAAGCGGATTTGCAAGCTGTTTTCTGCGCTGCGAAAAGCCCGCCTTGATTATCCTGAACATACGTTTTTCCTCGTCATCGGGTAGAGCGCGCTCGGGCTTCACATCAAGTCGAATAACCGCGCTGTCAACATTCGGCGAGGGCATAAAGCTGCCTCGGTTGACGCGGAAGAGGATTTTCGGGCTGCTGTACCAGCTCACCGCGTACGAAATCGCCCCGCACTCTCTTGTCGCGGGTTTTGCGCAAATTCGGTCGGCGGCTTCTTTCTGCACCATAACCGTGAGCGCCTTTATCGGAAGCCGCTCCTCGAGAATTTTCATAATCACGGGCGAGGTGATATAGTACGGCAAATTCGCGCAAATAACCGTTTCCCTGCCGCCGAATTTTTCTTCGATAATCTTGTGCAAATCGGTCTGCATAACGTCCGCGAAAATCACTTCCACGTTATCAAACTCCGCGAGCGTTTCCTCAAGAACAGGCTTCAGCCGCTCGTCCAGCTCCACCGCGACAACCTTGTCACAGCGCTTTGCAAGCTCTTTCGTGAGCACGCCGACACCCGTGCCGATTTCGATTGCGCAGACGCCTTCCCCGCAGCCGCCCAGCTCGGCAATTTTCGGGCAAACGGTCGGATTTATGAGAAAATTCTGCCCGAGTGTTTTCGAGAACGAAAAGCCGTGCCGCGAAAACAAATCCTTGATAACGCCAATATCGGTAAGTTCCATCAGCTCAATAACCGTCCGTTCCCTCAAGGCTGTCGTCGTTGTACACCCAGCTGCTCACGGAAAATTCCTTGTGAGTATTCGGCGAGGTGCGGACGATAACCTTATCAATTCCCGCGTTGATAATCAGCCTTTTGCACATTGAACAAGGCTCGACATCGCCGAAAAGCTCGCCGGTCTGCGCGTCAAGGCACGCAAGATAGAGCGTTGCGCCGAGCATATCGGTTCGGGGCGCGGAGATTATGCAGTTTGCTTCGGCGTGAACCGAGCGGCAAAGCTCATAGCGCTGCCCGTGCGGGATATTAAGCCGCTCGCGCGTGCAGCTTGCGAGGTCGGAGCAGTTTTTTCTGCCTCTCGGAGCGCCGTTGTAGCCGGTTGTGATGATACAGTCGTTTTTGACGATAATCGCACCGAAGTTTCTCCTCAAACAAGTCCCGCGTTCGGCAACAGTCTGCGCGATATCAAGGTAATAGTTGATTTTGTCAACGCGTTTTTCCATAGTCAATCCTTTCTCAAAGTGCAGCAAAAGCCTTGTCAAAGGTCACCGAATTATTTCTTGCCCTTTTTCAGAAAACCCTCGGCGATTTCGAGCTGCTTTTTCAGCTCGCCGGTTTTCTTGCAATATTCAACAACCTGTTTAAACTGCTCGTCGGAGTCCTTTTTTCTGCCAAGATTTGCCAAAAGCTCACCGAGAACACAGCGATATTCGGTAGCAATCGAGAAATTCTGCTTTTCGGTTTCGGCATCAATCGCGGTTTTAAGCTCTTTTTCAGCCTTTTCATAAGAGCCGAGGTTGATATACTGAAGAGCCATTTCAAAATTAACGTTCATAAAAATATTCCTTTCCTTCGGAAATAATCCAAGTTTATTCTTTTATATTGTAACACAAATTTGCCGATTTGTCAAACAAAACTGTTAAATCTCCTGAAAAAAGCAAAAATTACCAAAATTATCCAACCACATACGACGGTTTTTTCACCGTTATTGTGATACTATTTAATAGGGAGCCTCTAAAAACTGATTTGAAAAGTGAAAATGTGTAGAGTGCGCCGAATGCGAGGAAAGCCGACGAAGTAAGGCTTGATGCCTTACGAGGAGGCTTGACGAAGCAGTCGGCGTGCTATACACATTTTCACTCAAATAAGTTTTTAGAGGTGACCAACAGTAAAAGGAAAGCGAAACTCGGAGTGTTCTCGGAGTTTTGCGGAAAAATTTGGGGAAAACAGGCATCATCGCGCAACCGGTCTTGCTTGCGTTATGCGTGTAGGCAGTTCTCATCGACCGAAATAATGTATCGCAGAAACACTTCGGCGGCTCGAGGAGAATTTGTACAATCCGACAATCGGACAGTGTTCACCAAAGCGGCGCCCGATAAGCCGCTCAAATGCGAACGCTCTTTAATCCGTCAACGCAGCTGTACGACAATATCCGCGCGTGTTGCCTAAAAACAGGGGGTAATGAAAATGACCGAAAAGGCAGCCGAATTTTCTCGGCAAACGTCGGCGCATCGCTGGCGGGAATTTGTGAAAAAGGACTTGGTTTGGGCAGCGGCGGGACTTTTGATGGAGCTTGGCTCATCGGCTCTGTCGGCGGCTCCGGCAGCGTTTGCGCTTGTCGCGGGACTGTCGCGAAAACGCGCGGTGAGTGTGCTTTTCGGAGCGGCTGCGGGTGCGCTTCTGCACGGATTTCCCGCGGCGTTTATAGGGCTTGCGGCGCTGATAATAGCGATGGCAGCGAAGATAATTCCCGATTTCGGCAAGCCGAAAATCCGCGCGGCAATATCGTTTTTCTCGGCGGGACTTGCGTGCTTTTTCTCAAGGATTGCCGAAACAAAAAGCACGTCGGAGCTACTGATTTTGGTTATTTCGGCATTGACCGCGGGAGCGTTTGCCTTGTGCGTGAGCCTTCTCGAAACATCGGTTGCGGAGCGCGGGATAACGCTTTCCGACCCGCGTGACCGAGCGCTTGTCGGGATAATTTCGGCGCTTGTGTTTTTCTCGCTCGGGCAGCTCGACTATACATATATCAATATCGGGCGACTGCTGATGGGAGCAACACTGCTCTGCGTGATTGAACGAAAAGGACTTGTGTGGGGAGCAGCGATTGGGCTGCCCGCAGTATTCGGGCTTTGCGCGGCGAACACCGAAATGGGTGCTGCGGGAGCTTGTATGGCGTTTGCCGCGGAAGCGAGCTGCGCGTTCTCACGGCACGGAAAAATCACCCGCGCAATCGGTTTTATCTTTCTTATGGCAGCGGGAACGCTTGTTTCCCACAACGACGAGGGTTCTTGGAGAATTTTCGCGGAAACGCTGGCGGCTGCGCTGATGTACGTTGTTTTGCCGCTGGACAAAATAAAGCCCGCTGAAAACGATTTTTCGGACAGCGAGGTTTCTCTTATAATAAGGGAACGCCTGAATTTCGCGGCAGACGCGCTCGAGGGAGTCGGCGCGGGAATTACAGCGGCTGCGGACGCGCTCGACAAGAAGTACAGCTTCAATATCGAGGGCATAAGCGACCGCGCCGCCGACAAGGTTTGCCGTTCGTGCCCGAAAAGTATGGTGTGCTGGGGGAGAAAATACGAGCTGTTCCGCAAGGAGTTCTCGCGGCTTGTGATGCAGCTTCGCACAGGCTTTGAGCTAACCGAATATTCGCTCTCGCCCGAGTGTGCCGAGGAGTGCGTAAATCCCGCGGGCGTTGCAAAAGCGATAACCGCCGAGTATTCCCGATATATCTCGGCGATGTCGGACGAGAGGCGAATCCGCGAGCTTCGCAGAATTTACACGGACAGGCTGGCGGCAACGCAGGAAATTCTCCGTGAAATAAGCCGCTCGGGGCTTGAAACAAGAGCGTTCGGTAAAAACCGTACGGCCGAGAAACGCGTTGAAAAGGTGCTTTCGGACAACGGTGTTGAGTTCCCGCAAGCGTTTGTCACAAAAGACAGACGCGGGAAAATCCACATTGAGGCTTACGGAGCGACCGAGCCAAAAGTTGAACGAGATTATCTTGGAACGGTGCTCGGGAAAGCGCTCGGACGGGAGCTGGAGATGCCCGAGATTTCCGGCAGCGGCGGGCGTTTTCGGATAACGGCAAGCGAGATTCAGCCGCTTTCCGCGAAAATCGGCAGCTATCAGCTCCCGCAAGGTCAGAACAAGGTTTGCGGGGATTGCTGCGAGAGCTTCACGGACGCGGAGGGCGCGCTTTATGTGGTGCTGTCGGACGGAATGGGCACGGGAAGCCGCGCGAGAGTTGACTCGGCGATTGCGTGCTCGGTGCTGTCAAAGCTGATTAAGGCGGGAATTCCGCTTCCGTCGGCACTTGAGACGGTGAACACGACGCTGTTAGTAAAGAGCGCGGACGAGAGCTTTGCGACAATGGATATCTGCAAAATCAACCTTGACAGCGGCGAGTGCGCGGTGTACAAAGCGGGTGCGGCGACGACCTACATCAAGTCGGCGAACAAGCTGATAAGGGCGGCGCTTTCGTCACCTCCGGCGGGGAGCGGCGGGAAAATGTCGGTGCCGGCGCAGAGGTTTAAGGTGAGCGCGGGAGATGTGATTATAATGGCAACGGACGGGGCGGTGATTGACGAGCAGTGGCTGTCAAGGGAGTTGTCAAGGGAAGCCGAGCCGAAGGCGTTGTCGGAGAGGATTGCCAAAGCGGCGAGGGCGGCGGAGAACGGTGCGAGGGACGATATAAGCGTGGTGGCGGTAGCGGTGGCGAGGTAGCGCGAAGCGAAAAAAGTCTTTTTGAAATTCTTAAAAACTTTTTCTTCAGAAAAAGTTTTTAAGCCGCCGGAGGCACTGGAGCGAAGCGTCAAAAATTCCAAAAAAGAACGCTTTCGCTTTCTTCAAATCATCAAACCGACTTGAAATCCGGTTAGCGACCATTGCCAATTTTTTTGACGGACGTCAAAAAAATCGCAAATCCCATTTCGCAATCTTATCATAACAGGGCGGGTTCCTTCACGCGCGCCAAAAGCGCGTGAAGGAACCCGCGCATTTTCGGCGGTTCGACGCCGCCGAAAATGCCAACACCTCTCGCATATCCATCCAAACCAGCAAACTCGGCATCGTGAAAGCGATTTTTCGGGTTCGATGCCCGAAAAATCGCCGTGGCTTCGCAGAAGCCAAAGTTTCACGCGTACTATACTGCCAAAAATTCCCACAATCTTGGTGCTGTTCAAGAAAATCCGCTGTTCAGGAACAAGTCCTCGGATTTTCAAGAAATTATGTATATTCAGGTAAAAAAATTGTTAAAAAAACGCAGAAAAACCGTCGCTGTAAACGTTTACATACAGTTTCTGTAAAAATGTTGTAAAATTGCACAAAATCAACAGTATGAAATGTAAAAAATCATAGAATATTCACAAAGCACTTGAAAAAAACTCTCAAATGTGCTAGAATAAGAATAGTAAAAAAGGGGTTTTTTGGGCAAATCAACAAGATTGCTCACAATTTCACCTCAAAGATAACTTGCGCCAAAACGCCACGGCAGCAAGATTAAGGGAGGTTTTTTCAATGGCAATAACGGTTCCCGAAGAATATCAGGTTCCGCTGCATTTGTTTTTCAGGGGGGAAAATTCTCATTCATACGAGTTTTTCGGCTCTCATAAGATGAAAAAGGACGGCAAAACAGGCGTGGTTTTCCGGTGCTGGGCACCGCACGCAAAATCCGTCTGCGTTGTCGGCGATTTCAACCACTGGGACAGAACCCGCCACTATATGAACAAAATCAACGACGGCGGTATCTGGGAGCTGTTCATCGAGGGAATAAAGCAGTTCGACAACTATAAGTTCAGCGTCGAGGCTCCCGACGGGCTTATCAAGCTCAAGGCGGACCCTTACGGCACCCATATGGAGCTGCGCCCGAACACAGCTTCAAAGTTCTTCGATATCGACGGATTCAGCTGGAGCGACAAGCCCTATTTCGACAAGCTCAACAAAACCAATGTCTACGACAGCCCCATAAATATCTATGAGGTTAACATTGGCTCTTGGAGAAAAGACGGCGAGAATTACCTCAGCTATCGCGAGCTCGCAAGAGAGCTCATTCCCTACGTCAAGGAGATGGGTTACACGCACGTTGAACTTATGCCTATCGGCGAGTATCCGTTCGACGGTTCGTGGGGTTATCAGCAAATCGGCTACTACGCTCCCACATCGCGTTTCGGCAACCCGCACGACTTTATGGCGTTTGTCAACGAGTGCCACAAAGCAGGCATCGGCGTAATTATGGACTGGGTTCCCGCGCACTTCCCGAAGGACGCTGCCGGTCTGTACGAATGGGACGGTGAGAGCTGCTACGAGTACACCGACCCGCTCAAGCGCGAGCACAAGGCTTGGGGCACTCACATCTTCGATTGGGGCAAGCCCGAGGTACAGTCGTTCCTCGTTTCAAACGCGAATTTCTGGATTGAAAAATACCACGTTGACGGCTTGAGAGTTGACGCAGTCGCTTCAATGCTCTACCTCGACTACGACCGCCGCGACGGTGAATGGCGCCCGAACAACAAGGGCGGCAAGGAAAATCTCGAGGCTATCGCGTTCCTGCAAAAGCTTAACGCGGCTGTTTTCAGAGAGCACCCGAATATACTTATGATTGCCGAGGAGTCAACCGCTTGGCCGATGGTAACAAAGCCTGCGGATATCGGCGGACTCGGCTTCAACTTCAAGTGGAATATGGGCTGGATGAACGATATGCTCCGCTATATGAGCATGGACCCGCTCGGACGTCCCTACAACCACAATCTCGTTACATTCTCGTTCTACTACGCGTTTTCCGAGAATTTCGTGCTCCCGATAAGCCACGACGAGGTTGTTTACGGAAAGTGCTCGATGCTCGACAAAATGGGCGGCCCGCGCGAATACCGTTTCCACTCGATGAGAACGTTCCTCGGTTATATGATGGCGCACCCCGGCAAAAAGCTGATGTTTATGGGACAGGAATTTGCGCAATACAAAGAGTGGAATTTCCAATCGCAGCTTGACTGGGAGGTTCTCGAATTTGAACCGCACCTCAAATACCACAACTATGTCAAGGCAATAAACAAGCTCTATAAGGAAACTCCCGCGCTCTGGGAGTGCGACACAAGCTGGGAGGGCTTCCACTGGATTTCCGCGGAGGATAACTCCAACAGCGTTATCGCATTCAGAAGAATTTCCCGTAAAAAGGAAGAGGTTATCGTTGTCTGCAACTTCCAGCCCGTTCGTCACGAAATCTACGAAATAGGTGTTCCCTACTACGCGGATTACGAGGAAATCTTCAACTCCGACGATGTGGAGTTTGGCGGCAGCGGCATCACAAACGGCACCGTTACCGCAAAGAACGAGCCTATGCACGACGAACAGTACAGGGTTTCTCTCGATATCCCGCCGATGTCCGTGATGTATTTCGTTCCCAAGAATATCCGTCTTCCCGAGGACGACGAGCCCGAGGTTGAAGCACAGGCTGAAGAAAAGACTGAAGAAGCCGAAGCTAAAGTTGAAAAAACAGCGGACAAAACCGTTGTAAAAAACAATAAATCCCAAAAGGAAAACGATAAATAATAGGAGGAAAGTTATGAACCACATTAAAAAAGAGTGCGTCGCTATGCTGCTCGCAGGCGGACAGGGCAGCCGTCTTTACGCGCTTACACAGGATATGGCAAAGCCTGCCGTTCCTTACGGCGGAAAGTACAGAATTATCGACTTCCCGCTCTCAAACTGCGTTAACTCCGGCATCGATACCGTCGGCGTTCTCACGCAGTATCAGCCGCTCGTCCTCAACGAGTACATAGGCAACGGTCAGCCTTGGGGTCTCGACCGCGCTCACGGCGGCGTACACGTTCTCCCGCCTTATGAAACCGCAGCAGGAAAAGACTGGTATTCCGGTACCGCAAACGCGATTTATCAGAATATCGGCTTTGTTGACCGCTATGACCCCGAGTATGTTGTAATTCTCTCGGGTGACCACATCTACAAGATGGATTACGCAAAGATGATTGACTTCCACAAGCAGCACGAGGCAGACGCAACAATCGCGGTTCTTGAAGTGCCGTGGGAAGAGGCTTCGCGCTTCGGCGTAATGAGCGTTAACGAGAACGGCGAGATTTACGAGTTCGCCGAGAAACCCAAGGAGCCGAAATCCAACCTTATCTCAATGGGTATCTATGTGTTCACTTGGAGCAAGCTCCGCAAGTACCTTATCGAAAATGAGCAAGACGAGGGCGCAACAAAGGACTTCGGTAAGAACATCATTCCCGCGATGCTCGAAAACAACGAGAAAATGGTTGCTTACCACTTCGACGGCTATTGGAAGGACGTCGGAACAATCGACAGCTTGTGGGAAGCAAATATGGACGTTCTTGACCCGAATGTTCCGCTCGATTTGCTCGACGACAGCTGGAAGATTTACTCCAGAAACCCTGTTATGCCGCCGCACTACGCGGGCGCGCAGAGCCACATCGAAAACTCTATGATTGCCGAGGGCTGCGAGATTAACGGTATGATTGACTTCTCCGTTCTCTTCGCAGGCGTTACCGTTGAGGAAGGCGCTATCGTTCGCGACAGTATCGTTATGCCGAACTCCGTTATCAAGAAGGGCGCTGTTATTGAATACGCTATCGTTGGTGAAAACTGCGTCATCGGTGAGGGCGCACACATCGGTGAACGTCCCGAGCTCATCGAGGACAAGGACCAGTGGGGTGTTGCCGTTATCGGTCACAACGTAAACGTATCCGACAAGGCTGTCGCTCCTCCCAAGGCTATGATTTCTAAAGATATTTAATTGAAGGAAAGGATGTTTTTGATATGGCTAGTATGGCTAATGTTTTAGGCTTGATTTTCGCTAATATGCACGAACAAACCCTTCCCGAGCTTACAAAATCGAGAGCTATGGCAAGCGTTCCCTTTGGCAGCAAATATCGCCTTGTCGATTTCCCGCTTTCGAGTATGGTTAATTCGGGAATTACCCAAGTTGGTATCATCACCAAGCAGAATTACTACTCCCTTATGAACCACCTCGGAATGGGCTCCGAGTGGGATTTGGCGAGAAAAACCGGCGGTCTGCACATTCTCCCGCCCTACGGCAGAGAGGGAAGCGGTATCTACCGCGGCAGACTTGAGGCTCTTGCGGGCGCTTATGAGTTCATCGACGAGAGCGCGGCAGAGTATGTCATTATGACCGACAGCAACGTTGTCGCAAATATGGATTTGAAGCCGATTGTTGAGTTCCACGAGAAGAGCGGCGCAGATATCACCTGCGTTTACGGACGCGGCGTTTACTCAACCGAGAGAGCTATGGCGCAAACCGTTCTTTGCGTTGACGACAATAACGTTGTTTACGACGTTCTCGCAAGACCGGCTATCAGCGGCGAAATGAACGTTGCCCTCAACGTTTACGTTATGAAGAGAACGTTCCTTCAGGATATTATCCGCGAGAGCGAGTGCCGCAGCCTTTACAGCTTTGAAACCGATATCCTCCAGCACAAGCTCCACGATTTCAAGGTTCTCGGCTACAAGTACGAGAAGTACTACGAGATTATCGACTCGATGAAGACCTACTACAAGGCGACTATGGATATGATGAACCGCCAGATTTGCAAGGAGGTTTTCTCGCTCGATACCCCGATTTACACGAAGGTTCGCGATGTTGCTCCCGCGAAATACGGCATCGACTGCGCGGTTAAGACCTCGCTTGTTGCGGACGGCTGCATCATCGAGGGTACTGTTGAAAACAGCGTGCTCTTCCGCGGCGTTAAGATTGGCAAGGGCGCTGTTGTCAAGAACAGTATCGTTATGCAGGACGCTGTTATCGAGGAGAAGGCTGCCCTCATCAACGCAATCACCGATAAGGACGTCACAATCTCCAAGAACCGCACAATCACCGGTTCACCCGACTTCCCTGTTTACATAAGCAAGGGCGGCGTGGTTTAATCACAATTCAATAAAAAGAGCGCGGGCTGAAAAGTCCGCGCTTTTTGTTATACCTTAATCTTGAACGTCCGCCAATCCTCAACATAATCATCAACGTAAGGTCGGATATTTCCGTCGTTCACCGTTATCTCGTCGTAAACTCCGACAACGTAAAATCCCGCGTCCTTTGCCGAGGCAACCGCGGGCGGAACGTCCTCGAACACAACGCAGTCCCCGATTTCCGCGCCAAGCCTTTTCGCCGCAAGCAGGAAAATGTCGGGCTCGTCCTTGTACGCGCCGGCTTCGTCGCAGTCTATGTAAAACTCCATAAAATCCAAAATCCCCGTTTTCGCGAGAAACGGCTCGGCAATATCCCGCCGCGTTGCGCTCGCGATACACATCTTGACGCCGCGCTCCTTTGCCCCGCGCAGAAAATCCATCACTCCAGCCTTAATCTCGATATCCTCAGCGTAGTGCTTTTTCATTCGCTGACGAACGCGCTCCCAAGCCGCCTCGTCGTCGCATTTTTCGGCAGCGCACTCCCTTCTCCAGCATTTCATCGACGCAGCAAGCGTGCCGTCCAAATCAAAAATGTAAAAATTTTTCATCATTTACCTCTTTTTCAACATTTTTCTCCCTATTATAATAAGTATAACATATTTTCGCGCGTTTGTAAAGTGTTTAATTTTCACACAATTTTCACATTAGTATGTTACAATATAAAAAATTACCAAAAGGAGTGGGAAAATGGTTGAAATCAGAGGTCTGAAAAAAGCCTACGGGAATTTTTCCGTGCTTCGCGGTCTTAATATGAACATCAACGACGGCGATATCTACGGCTTTCTCGGCAGAAACGGCTGCGGCAAAACCACAACTATGAACATTATCGCAAACATCATCGAAAAAGATGACGGCGAAATCAAGCTCGGTGACGGAAAGCCCGTTAAAATCGGATATCTCCCCGAAAGTCCGATGATTTTCGGTTATATGACCGCGCGCGAGTATCTCGAATATATCGCCGCGTGCACGGAATTTGACGGCGATATCAAGAGCAGAGTTTCCGAGGTGCTTGAAATTGTCGGCTTAACGAGCGCTGCCGACAGGCGCACAAAGGGCTTTTCGCGCGGCATGACGCAGCGGCTCGGTATGGGCGCGGCTATCATCAGAAAGCCCGATTTGCTGCTGTTTGACGAGCCGACCTCCGCGCTTGACCCGCAGGGCAGGCTTGAGGTTATCGACATCATAAACCGCCTGAAATCGCTCGGCTGCACGATTGTCCTGTCAACGCACATTTTGTCCGATGTTGAACGCATCGCAAACCGTATCGGCATTATGACGGGCGGCACGCTCGCCGAGGAGGGCGACCTCAAGGAAATCCTCAAAAAACACGGCGGCGATATCATCAACCTCACCGTGCGAAATCTCACCCAAGAAAACAAACTCGCGCTCCTGCGGATTGACTTTGCGAGAGCCGAGTTTGACGAGAAAACAGGACTTTTCCGATTCGGCTCGGACAATGCCGAGGAAACCGCGCGGCGGCTCGTAAAAATTCTCGCGGAGCAAAATATGACGGTTGACAGCTTCAAAATCGGCACGGCAACCCTCGAAGAGGTTTTCAGAAAGGTGGCGGGATAAATGCAGCTTAAATACAGTCTCAAAAAGGAATGGGCGCACTTCGCGAGAACATTTCGCTTCGCGGGCGTGATAATCGCGGCGTTTGCTGTGGCGATTTTTTACCCGCTTTTGTTCAAATTCACCGGAACAATTCTCACCGAGATGTCCAAAATGGGCGGGTTGTCCGTCGCGACAGACGCCACGGGAAGCGGCTTGCTCGGCGGAATGACTTTCGGCGATATGACGAATATGTACTTCGACGCGGGGCTGATGTTCTCGGTTACGATGTCGAGTATGTTCTCGATGACCACGCTCATCATTATGCTGATAATCGGCTCGGCGGCGGGCGGTGAACAGAAAAAACGCGCGATGATAATCCCGCTTTGCTCGGGGCTCAACAACAAGCAATACGTTCTCGCAAAATTCATCATCTACCCCACAACCGCTTTTGTCACGATTTTCCTCGCGGGCTTGCTCTGCGGAGCGCTTTGCAACGCGCTTTTCCCGAACAACAAATTCGGCTTCGGGCTGCTCTTGCTCGGCTGTCTGCTCGCGGGAATTTACGTCTTTTTCATCGTTTCAATTTACCTCTCGCTCGGCATCTGCACATCAAAGCCCATTGTTATGGCGGCAATCGTTTTCGTTGCCTCAACTCTCATCGATACAATCCTCAAAGGTCTGAACGTTGTTGATTTCAACCCGTTCACGCTCTCGATGCTCGTTTCGGGCGGCTTGTTTGCGTCACCCGACTTCCCTCTCGCCGATTACGCCGCAAGCATTGCCGTTGGTATCGCGATTTCGCTGCTTGTGAGCGTGCTTATGTGTCTGCTTGCAATCGCCGTGTTGAACGCGAAGAAAATCGACAACACCGAGGAGAAAAAGCCGGAGTTTTAACAAATTTCGCGCTGTTAAACAAAAATCCCGCCGAGAAATCAGCGGGATTATTTTTTGAATTTGCAGATATCTTTCAGCACGCACTCTTCGCACCTCGGCGCTCTTGCGGAGCAAACTCCCCTGCCGTGCCACACCAAGCGGTGACAGAAATTCAAGCCCTCCTCGGCGGGAATTATCGCGCGGAGCTGCTTTTCTACTTGTACTGCGTCCGTGCCTTTCGCTAAACCGAGCCTGTTTGTAAGCCGAATAACGTGCGTGTCGCACACCATCGCGGGTTTTCCGTACAAGTCGCCGGCAACCAAATTTGCTGTCTTTCGCCCAACTCCCGCCAGCTTCACAAGCTCGTCAATACTGTCCGGCACAACCCCGCCGTAAATGTCGCGGAGCTGCCTGCACATCTCCACGATGTCCCGCGCCTTTGTGTGAAACAGCCCGCACGACTTTATGTACTCCTCGACCTCGGAAACCTCCGCGTCCGCGAAGGCGTCTATTGTCGGGAAACGCTTGAACAGCGCGGGTGTTACGAGATTTACGCGCTTATCCGTGCACTGCGCGGACAACCTCGTTGCAATCAGCAGCTCGTGCGGCTTTTCGTAAATCAGCGCGCACTTCACCACGGGATATTCCGCTTTCAGCCGCTCGATAACCTCGGCGGCAAGTTCCTTTTTCTTCATTCTTCCTCTTTTTCACTCTGCGGGAGCTTTGTTGCGCGGATTTTCAGAATGTTCCTGTCCTCAACCATCGTCACAACCAGCTTCACGCCCTCGTACTCCACCGCCGGCGGCATAATATCCGCGCCCTCGGGTATGTAGCCGAGTTTGTCCGTCACAAAGCCCGCTATTGTTTCGTAATCGTGGTCCTCGGGGAGCGTTACCCCAAACAGTGCAAACACATCGTCAGGGTCCGCGTCACCAAGCACCTCGTAGGTGTTCTCGTCAAGGCGCGTTATCTCGGCTTTCTCGTCGTCGTACTCGTCCTGAATGTTGCCCATAACCGCCTCGATTATATCCTCAAGCGTGACAATCCCCGCAGTTCCGCCGTACTCGTCCACAACAACCGCCATTCCCGATTTCATCTTCGTGAGCGTTTTAAAGGTGTCCGAACAGGAGCAAGCCTCGGGTATAAAACTCACATCGCGCACAAAATCGCGCGTGTTGAAATCGCTCAAATCGGTTTTCCCGATAAGGCAGAGCAAGTCCTTGACGATGATTATGCCGATGATTTTGTCCACGCTGTCCTCGTACACGGGAATTCGCGAAAAGCCCATATCCAGCGCCAAGTAAATCAAATCGTCCAGAGTTATCGTGTTGATGTCAACGCCGACAATACTCGTGCGGTGCGTCATAACGTCACCCGCAGTAAGCCCCGCGAACTCGAACACGTTGCTTATCATCTGCGCGGAATCTTCCTCAATTCCGCCCTCTTCCTCGTCCTTCGCAAGCGCGTCCACCAAGTCCAAAACCTCGTCCTCGGTTACATCGGCATAATTCGCGCCGAGCGCCCGCTTCAAAAAGCCCGTAGTCTTCTTGTTCAGCCAGCAAAGCGGCTTCAGCAGCACTTTTGCCGCCTTGTGTTCCTTTTCATCTTGTGTGTTTCCCGTACTTCGAGAGCCGTCGTCCATACTTCCTCCGTTAAAAAATCAGCTCCATAAATTCCTCGGAGCTTTCAAATCCAAGTGCCTGATAAAGCGGTCTGCCGCTTTTGGTTGCGTCAAGAGTTATCTGCGAAACGCCGCGCGATTTTGCTTCATCAAGCAAAATTTTCATCATTTCCCGCGCAATCCCGCGTCTGCGATATTCCTCGCGAACGTACACATTCATAATATGCGCGCGATTTCCTGTCGGGTGAGAATACGTCGGCATCACCTGCACATAACAAATTGTCGCGCAGCCGACCGCGTTTTCGCCGTCAAAAGCAAGAACCGTGGTTTGCGCGCCGTTTGAGAAATAATCGCGCGAGCGCTCCACAAAATCCTCGTCAAAGGTTTTTCCCGCGTTAACAACGGAAAGCATTTCCATTCTTATCGCAAGAACCGTCGGCAAATCGCTTTTTGGGGCAATTTTAACAGAAATCTCACTCTTCACCGAAAAACAATCTCCTGCCATTTTTGTTTGCAATCTCAATCATTTCGTCAGCCGAAACGCCTTTAATCTCCGCCATTCTTGCCGCCGTAAACGCAATCATCGAGCTGTCGCAGCGCTCTCCGCGGTGCGGCTCGGGCGCCATATACGGGCAGTCCGTTTCGAGCAAAAGCCGCTCAATCGACACAATCTCGCAAGCCGCCGCAGCTTTTTTCGCGTTCTTGAACGTGAGCACGCCCGTGAAACCAACGTACATTCCGAGTTTCACGACCTCTTTCGCGGTTTCCGCACTGTACGAAAAGCAGTGCATAACGCCGCGCGGCTTGTACTCCCGCAGAATTTCCATCGTGTCCTCGCAGGCGTCCCGCGAGTGAATTATTACGGGCAAATCCAGCTTTTTCGCAAGCTCAAGCTGCTTGACAAACACCTCGCGCTGCCCCGGTTTATTATCGCTGCCATAATGATAGTCCAGACCAAACTCCCCTAAAGCCACAGCTTTTTTCTCTTTGAAAGCAATTTCCAGCGTCTCGAGCCAATTTTCGGGAAGTCCCTCCGCATACTCGGGGTGAACGCCGAACGCGCCGTAAATATAATCGTACTTGTTGATAAGCGCCGCCGTTTCCTCGAATTCGTCCAGACCGCAGCCTATCGCCAGCACCCGCTCGACATTTTTCTTCGGAAGCTCCTCGAGAATTTTTTCGAGGTCATCGCCGAAATCGTGCCTCAAATAATGCGCGTGCGTGTCAAAAATTCCCATATTTATACTTTTTCCCACGCGTATTCCGCAGCTTTTTCGCCCGTGTCCATAAAGCAAACCGCGATTTTCTGCACATCTTCAAACGTTATCCCGTCAACATTCAGCGTGTACTTTTCACCTAAATCCGCGTTGAGCCAACTAATTTCACTTGCCGCTCCGTCAGAAAAATCCACGTTCAGCGCGAGCGAGTCCGCTTTGCACGCAATCGAAGTGACATTCGTACCCATCGACAGAATTCTCACGATATCCGCGCCGTTTCGCGCAACCGCAACTCTTCCGTCCGCAAAAATTATCTTTGAACCTACACAAAACATTTTTTCACCTATTTTCCAATTCCGTTAAAATAACTTTCCATAACCAACTGCTTGGTTTCATAGCTCTCCAGCGGCAAGCGTCCGCGCCCGCCAAACAGCTTTTCCGTGTCGTTAAACGCGCTCACAAACGAACGCTCCAGCAAATTCATCTTGTTGTCGCTCTCGATGTTCACGCAGTCAAAAAACATCATCAGCCGCGACGCCGTTTCATCGGGCTGCCAATATTCGGGGGAATTTTCCTCGGCAGCCGAGTTTCCGTACATCTGCCGAAGCTGCGTCAAAAGCTCCTCCGCGTACATCTTCGCGCCAACACTCGGCACGCTTCCCGACAAAACCTCGCCCTGCTTCACGAACATCGCGCGGATTATATGGCTCACGCCCTTTGTGAGCAGCTCCTCGGGCGCTTTTTTCTCGCCCTCGGCAATCCGCTCCAGCTCCTTTTCACCCGCGTTTTCCTTTTGCGTGAGGTTGTTGTCGGAGCTTTGCTTCTGCGCGGAACGTTTCGTGTAAGCGGGCGTGAACGCGGCTTGGCTCTTTACAAAGCTGTCGGTGTGCTCGGTTGTGAGCGTTGTGCTTTTCATCTCCGTGCGGTGCTCGGACGTTTTCGTAAGGTTCGTCTGATTGACCGCAGGTATGTCCGCCATTCTTGATATATCCATATATTCTCGGGAAACTGCCGTTCCCACTTGCCTCCCTTCCTTGAGAGTTACGGTAACGCTGCACGATTAGCGGCAAGCGCTTTTACCGCGCAGCGTTGAGTTAAAGCAACGTGATTATCCAATCGGACTGCCGTTCGGAATGTCCTTATCCATAAACAGCACCTTAATATCATCGTTTCCGCAGTCCGCCGCCAAAATCATACCCTCGGACAACTCGCCGCAGAGCTTCGCTGGCGAAAGGTTTGCCACGAAAACAATCTTCTTTCCGACAAGCTCCTCGGGCGTGTACCACTTCGCGATACCCGAAACAATCTGTCTGCCGTGTCTGCCGTCGTCAACCGTGAGCTTGAGCAGCTTCTTCGCCTTCGGTATCTTCTCGCAAGCGATAATTTCGCCGGTTCTTAACTTAATCTGCGAGAACTGCTCGATACCTATTATATTCGCCTTGTCCAAATCCTCGTCCTCGCGGATAGGCTTTTCGGGAGTCAAAAGCGCGTTCAGCTCGTCGATTTCCTTCTCGATATCAATTCTCGGGAACAAAACCTCGCCCTTGTGAACGGTAATGTTCGCGGGGAGTTTTCCAAATTCTCCCAAAGTATTATATTCAACGTCCTCGGGTTCCGCGCCGATTTGCTCCCAAACCTTCGGCATTGTCTTCGGCATAAACGGCGACAGAAGCCCCGAGCAAATTCTGATTGTCTCGAGCAGGTTGTACAAAACGCTTGCTAGGCGCGGTTTGCTTGCCTCGTCCTTGCCGAGCTTCCACGGCTCTGTTTCGTCAATATACTTGTTCGCGCGAGAAACAACCTTGAAAATCTCCTCGAGAGCGCTCGACAGCTTCGCTTCCTCAATCATCGGCGAAACCTTTTCACAAAGTGCCGAAGCCATTTCAACAAGCTCGTCATCAAGCTGGTCATAATCGCGTTCCTCGGGGAGTGTTCCGCCGAAATATTTGTCCGCCATTGCCACGGTT
This sequence comes from uncultured Ruminococcus sp., assembly GCA_964551225.1. Lineage (GTDB taxonomy): Bacteria > Bacillota > Clostridia > Oscillospirales > Ruminococcaceae > CAG-115. Next base: position 89,174 of record CAZKBF010000004.1, on the reverse strand, counting down.
CTCGAAACGAGGTTGCCGAAATCGTTCGCCAAATCGGAGTTTATGCGCGTAATCATAATCTCGTTCGAGAAATTCGAGTCCGAGCCGTACGGCATATCGCGCATAATCTGATAACGAACCGCGTCCGAGCCGTATCTCTCGGCGAGAATGAACGGGTCGATTACATTGCCGACAGATTTGGACATCTTCTGACCGTTGAAGTTAATCCAGCCGTGACCGTAGAGCATCTTCGGAAGCGGCAAATCCAGCATCATCAGTATGATTATCCACACAATCGAGTGGAAACGCACGATTTCCTTTGCCGTCATGTGCATATCGGCAGGCCAGAATTTGTCGAAATCGTCATAAGCGTCGTTTTCGTAGCCGAGCGCGCTGATATAGTTTGCGAGCGCGTCAACCCAAACGTACACAACGTGCTTTTCATCAAAGGTTACGGGAATTCCCCAAGTGAACGAGGTTCTCGAAACGCAAAGGTCCTCGAGTCCCGGCTTGATGAAGTTGTTAACCATTTCGTTTACGCGGGATTTCGGGCGGAGGTAATCGGTTTCGGTGAGGAATTTCTCGATTTTGTCCGCGAACTCCGAAATCTTGAGGAAATACGCTTCCTCGTGCGCGTCGATAACAGGTCTGTGGCAGTCAGGACAGCAGCCGTTTTCGTCAAGCTGGCTCTCAGTCCAGAAGCTCTCGCACGGCGTGCAGTATTTTCCCGTGTACTCGCCCTTGTAGATATAGCCCTTGTCGTACAGCTTCTTGAAAATCGTCTGAACCGTTTTAACGTGATAATCATCGGTTGTGCGGACAAAACGGTCATTGCTTATGCCCATTACGTCCCACAGCTTCTTGAAATTATCGACAATCGGGTCAACGTACTCCTTCGGGGTAACGCCGAGCGCCTTTGCCTTTTGCTCGATTTTCATTCCGTGCTCGTCCGTGCCCGTGAGGAACATTACGTCATAACCCTGCATACGCTTGAAACGCGCAATCGTGTCGCACGCAACCGTTGTGTAGCAGTGTCCGATGTGCGGGTTGCCCGAGGGGTAATAAATCGGTGTGGTTATATAGTACTTTTTCTTCTCCATCAGTTTCTTCCTTTTCTCTGGTAAAATTTGGTAAAAGCGAAATAAACGCAGTTATATAAGTATATTATATATCATTTTCCTACTTTTTTCAATATTTATCAAAAAAAACAAGGAAATTTTACATTTTACCTAAAAAACACTTGATTTTTTTTTAATTTTTTAGTACAATAGAGATAGGCACAAAAAACAGGGGTTTAAACTGTGCAATTTTACCCCAGAATTTAACAGGGGCACTCGGACAATTTGAGTTCATAAAAAAGAAAGAGGTAAATCAAGATGTCAAACAGGCTTTTTCAGGGAATTGTTCATCAGATGAAAGACGCGATAAACAGAGTAATCGGCGTGATTGACGAAAACGGTACGGTCATCGCCTGCTCCGATTTAACCAAGGTCGGCGGGGGCAGCGACTTCTTCTCAATCGAGCTCTCCGACTCGCACGAGGTGTTTATACGCGACGGTTTTACCTACAAGCCGTTTGGTGTTCACGTTAAGCCCGATTACGCTGTGTTCGTTGAGGGCATCGACGAGCAGGCGGCAAAGTTCGCAGGGCTTATCTCAATCTCGCTGCTCGGTATCAAGCAATACTACGACGAGAAGTACGACCGCAACAACTTCGTCAAGAACATAATCCTCGACAACGTTTTGCCGGGCGATATTACATTAAAAGCACGCGAGCTCCACTTCAACGGTGATATCGGACGAGTTGTTTTCCTCATCAGCGTTATCTCGTCAAACGATGTTTCCGCTTATGACGTTATTCTGAACCTTTTCCCCAACAAGAACACGGATTTCGTTTTCAACATCACAGAAAACGATATCGTTCTCGTAAAGGAAGTCAAGAACAACATCGATGTCAAAGACCTCGAAAAGCTCGCGGATAGTATCTCGAGCACGCTGTCAAGCGAGTTCTTCACAAAGGTTAACATCGGCATAGGAACGCCCGTTATCGGAGTTAAGGACTTGGCGCGCTCGTTCAAGGAAGCGCAGACCGCTCTCGAGGTCGGCAAGGTTTTCGATACCGACAAGAACATCGTTTCCTACGACAACCTCGGTATCGCAAGACTTATCTATCACCTCCCCACAACCCTTTGCGAGACCTTCCTCAAGGAAGTTTTCAAGAAAAACTCCATAGAGAGCCTCGACCACGAAACGCTGTTCACCATTCAAAAGTTCTTCGAGAACAGCCTCAACGTTTCCGAAACATCAAGAAAGCTCTTCGTTCACAGAAATACATTGGTTTACCGTCTTGACAAAATCAAAAAGCTCACGGGACTTGATTTGCGCGAGTTCGACCACGCGATTATCTTCAAAATCGCACTGATGGTCAAGAAGTACCTCGCAGCAAATCCCACAAAATACTGATAACTTACTTATTTTCCCCCGCCTTAATCGAAGCGGGGGAATACGGTTGATTTACACTAGCGGGGGTTATTTTACAATGGCAATGGTAGAAATGAAAAACGTCAACGTCCACTATTCAAGCGGTGTAGACGCGCTTGTTGACGTTAATCTTCGCATAAACGAGGGTGAATTTGTGTTCATCGTCGGAAAAAGCGGCGCGGGAAAATCTACCCTTATGAAACTTATGATGAGAGAGCTTGAACCGTCGTCGGGAAGAGTTTTCGTCAACGGCTACAATCTCTCCAAGCTTAAACGAAACAAAATCGCCAAGTTCCGTCGCTCTATCGGAGTTGTTTTTCAGGAATTTCGGCTTATTCAGGACTACACGGTGTACGAGAACGTTTCCTTCGTTCTCCGAATTGCCGACCAGTCCAACAAATACATCAGGCAAAGAGTTCCATACGTCCTCAATCTCGTTGAACTCGCGGACAAGGCAAAGTCAAAAACAAGAGAGCTTTCGGGCGGCGAACAACAGCGTGTCGCCATAGCAAGAGCGCTCGCAAATGACCCGAATTTACTTATCGTCGATGAGCCGACGGGAAACCTCGACCCCGAGCGTTCCTACGAGCTTGTCGGGCTGCTGAAGGAAATCAACCGCTGCGGGACAACCGTGGTTATGATTACCCACGAGCACGAGCTTGTGCGAAACTTCGGCGGCAGAATTATCAACATCGAGGACGGCTCCATAACATTCGACGAAACTATCGGAGGTACCGATGAGGACGAGTAATGTAAGCTATCTTATCAAAAAAGGCGTTTCTTCCGTTTGGAAGAACTTTATAATGTCGTTCGCGTCGTTCAGCATTCTCCTCGTCAGCCTTTTGCAGGTTAGTATGACCGTGCTTATTTTGATGAACGTAAACATCATTATGGGCAACATCGAGGATACAAACGAAATCACAATCTACATCAAGGACGGCGTTTCCGAGGCGCAGCGAATAAAAATCCAAAGCATTCTCGAAAACAACGACAACCTCACCGACATCAAATACATCTCCAAAGAGCAAGGTCTCGAGAACTTCAAGGAAAATATGGGCGAATACTCCGAGCTGCTTTCTTATCTCGACGAAAATCCCATTCCCGAGACGTTTCTCGTGAAGGTTAAGGATTTGTCGAAAATCAAGCTCTCGGTCACCGCAATTTCCAGCATCGACGGCATTGAACAGGTTAAAGCTCCCTACGACTTCGCGGGCGCGCTTATCAATATCAGAAACACGTTTACCATTATAATTATCGCGGTTTTGGTGACGCTGATTGTCGTGAGCGTCGTCGTGGTTTCCAACACAATCAGAACCAGCGTTTTCTCACGCCGAAACGAAATTTCCATTATGAAATACGTCGGCGCAACCGACAGCTTCATAAAGCTCCCGTTCTTTGTTGAGGGTACTTTCATCGGTATCCTCTCGGGCGCGGCGGCTTGGGGACTGACTTGGTTTATCTATGACTCGGTGTTCTCGCTGTTCACCGACAACCTCACGCTTTGGGAAATGTTCGGCTTCTTCGACCTCATTCCCTTCGACAGCATAAGCCCGTTTGTTCTTCTCATAAACTGCGCTGTCGGTGCACTTTTGGGTGCTGTCGGCACGGTTATCAGCACGGGCAAATATCTGAAAGTTTAATAGGAGAAAAAAGTGAACAAAAGAATTTCTTTGGGCGTGGCAATAAGTCTTATCGCAATCGGCTGCGCCATCACCTTCGTCTTGACTTGGACGGTTTCGCTCAACATCTACAACTCCAAAATCAGCAGCGCCGACAAGTATGAGGGTGTGTACGAAAAACTGCGCGAAATCGACGCCGTTGTCAAGAACAACTACATCGGCTCGGTCAGCGAGGAATCTATCGAAAGCGGCATCATCAACGGCTATGTAAGCGGTATCGGCGACAAGTACGCCTCCTACCTCGACGCCAACAACTACTACGAGCTTCAGCAAACCTCGGGCGGTGTTGTAAGCGGCGCGGGACTTGTGGCTCAAGCGGACGGCTCGGGTTATCTCGTGGTAACAAAGGTTTACACCAACAGCTCCGCTTATCTCAACGGCGTAAAAACGGGCGATGTTATCACGGAAATCGACGGAAAATCCTTGCTCTCAATGGAGGAGAAAACCGCGCTCGAGAAAATTTCCGGCGAAATCGGCACAAAGCTCACTATGAAGCTGCTGCGTAACGGCGAGGAAATCAACGTGAGCCTTATCCGTCAGCAAATCGATATCGAATCCGTTACCGGTGAAATGCTCGACAACGGCGTTGGATATATCAAAATCACCTCGTTTAACGACAAAACTGCCGAGCAATTTGCGGGCGCGTTGAGCTCGCTCACAAGCTCAACTCTGAATGGACTTATCCTTGACGTTCGGCAAAACGGCGGCGGGTCGATTGCTCCGCTGAAGTCAATGCTCAACAAGCTGCTTCCCGCGTGCGTTGCCGCAACCGCCGAGTACGCAAACGGCGTGAGAAAAACGCTTATCGAAACCGACTCCGCTACTAATATCAGCGTGCCTATGGCAGTGCTCGTGGACGGCGGAACAGCCTCGGCTGCCGAGCTTTTCGCGGTTGCTTTGAGAGACGAAGGAAACGCGCTGCTTATCGGCACGCAAACCTACGGAAAAGCAGTTATTCAGGGCACCTACGGCTTCCCCGACGGAACCGCGCTCACCATCTCCAACGCAAAGATTATCCCATCAAAATCCGCACCCTACGACGGTGTTGGTCTGAAGCCCGACTATGTAACCGAGCTTCCCGCGGGGTCAACTCCCGATACCATTTCCCGTGAAAACGACTCGCAGCTCCAAAAGGCTGTCGAAATTCTCACTCCCGCAGCGCCCGCTGCTCCCGAAACAAGTGAATAATTAGTCCGATTTCCGCGCAATTTATGAATTGTCGGTTTTCGGCTTTTGACAAAAAATAATTTGGAGGAACAACTATTATGAACAAGCCTATTACAGTTTTAACCCGCAAGGGTGAGGAACAGCTCAAAAACGAGCTCAACGAGCTTCGCTCCGTTCGCCGCCGCGAGGTTGCCGAGAAAATCAAGGTCGCGCTCTCTTTCGGCGACTTGTCCGAGAACAGTGAGTACGATGAAGCGAAAAACGAACAGGGTATCATCGAGTCCAGAATTGCCGAAATCGAGGCAACTCTCGCTCACGCGCAGGTTATCGACGACGATGAAATCTCCACCGAAAAAGTCGGCATCGGTATTACTGTAAAGCTCTATGATGTTGAAATGGACGAGGAGCTTGAGTTCAAAATTGTCGGCACAAAAGAGGCTGATATCAACAAGGGCAAAATGTCCGACGAAAGTCCTATCGGCGCCGCTCTTATCGGTCACAGAGTAGGCGATGAGGTTGAGGTTGAAACTCCCGACGGCGTTGAAAAATTTAAGATTTTGGAAATCAAGAAGGAGGACGAGGAATAAACAATGGCAAACAATACAAATCAGAACGAGGAAACAAAGGAAGTTACCCAAGAGGAGCTTGACGAACAGCACAGAGTTCGCCTCGAAAAGCTCGCCGCTCTCAAGGAGGCGGGCAAGGACCCCTATACAATCACGCAATTCCCCGTCGATATTTACAACAAGGAAATCCGCGAGCGTTTTGAGGAGCTTGAAAATCAGGACGTTGTTGTCGCGGGAAGAATGATGACGCGCCGTATTATGGGAAAGGCGAGCTTTCTCGATATCCGCGACGCTTCCGACAGAATGCAGATTTACGTTCGCAGAGACGATGTAGGCGAGGGTGATTACGCTGATTTCAAGAAGTGGGATATCGGCGATATCATCGGCGTCAAGGGCAAGGTTTTCCGCACGCAGATGGGTGAAATTTCCGTTCACGCAACCGAAATAAAGCTCCTGTCAAAGTCCCTTCTTCCGCTCCCCGAGAAGTGGCACGGTCTGAAGGACAAGGAGGAGCGTTACCGCAAGCGTTACCTTGATTTAATCGCAAATCCCGAAGTCAAGGACGTGTTTGTAAAGCGCTCGCGCATAATCTCCGAAATCAGAAAATTCCTCGACGGTCACGGCTATGTTGAGGTTGACACACCCGTTTTGCTCCCGCTGGAAATCGGCGCGGCGGCTCGCCCGTTCAAAACGCACCATAATGCGCTCGATATCGATATGTATTTGCGTATTGAAACCGAGCTGTACTTAAAGCGGCTGATTGTCGGCGGTTTTGACAAGGTATACGAGGTCGGCAGAATTTTCCGCAACGAGGGTATGGACAGCTCTCACAACCCCGAGTTCACCACTATCGAAATGTATCAGGCTTACATCAATTATTTCCAGATGATGGATTTAATCGAGGATTTGTACAGAACCGTTACGCTCAACGTCTGCGGAACCGATACCGTGCCTTATCAGGGCAAGGAAATCGCTGTCGGAAAGCCGTGGGAGCGTCTCACGATGATTGAGGCGGTCAAGAAATACGCGGGCGTTGACTACAACGACTGGGCGGACGACGCTGCCGCAAGAGCTTGCGCGAAGGAAAAGGGCATTGAGGAAATCACCGACAAGTCCACAAAGGGCGACGTGCTTATCGCGTTCTTCGAGGAATTTGTTGAGGATAAGCTCATTCAGCCGACGATTATTTACGATTATCCTGTTGAAAACTCGCCGCTGGCAAAGAGAAAGCCCGAGTTCCCCGCGTTTACCGAGCGTTTCGAGTACTTTATCAACGGTATGGAGTTCGGAAACGCGTTCTCCGAGCTGAACGACCCGATTGACCAAAAGGAGCGCTTCGTAAAGCAGGTTGAGGCAAAGCGCGCGCAGGGCGGAAACGACGCGCAAGTTGACGAGGACTTCGTAACCGCGCTGGAATACGGTTTGCCGCCGACAGCAGGTCTTGGCTTTGGTCTCGACAGACTTGTGATGCTTTTGACAGACTCCGCGAGCATTAGAGATGTTTTGTTGTTCCCGACGATGAGGATTCACTAATTTATGGCAAAAAGTCAACAGGAAGAAGAAAGGCTGCGTCAAGAAAAACTTGAGCTGCTGAAGATGAAGCAGGGCATTATTGAGGAGAGCGAAATTATCCCCGAGGACGCCCCCACGCAGTACGAAAAACCGCACGGCTGGAAGAAAGTCTCGAATTTTTTCTACCAGAACAAGTGGTTTCTCATTCCCGCGTTTTTTGCGGCGGCGCTGCTGGTTTTTCTCGCAGTTCAGTTTTTCACGCGCGAAAAAGCCGATATTGAGATAATCGTTGCCGTTACCACGGAAAAATCCGAGCTTCTCGGGAAAATTGATGTTATCGAGGAAACGCTTGAGATGTACTGCCCCGATTTTGACGGAAACGGAAAGGTTCACGTCAGCGTCGAAACCATCGATTTGTCGATGGGCGACACTATGACGCAGTACGCCGATGTCGAGCGGCAAAAGTTTTCGACCGAAATCAAAATGTTCGACCGACCGCTCGCCGTCTGTGACAAGGGCTACATCAGCGACTTTATCCCGCCTTGTGACGAGGGTTACGGCTACGAGCTTTACTCCAACCTTTCGGGCACTTTCTCCGCAGATATTCTTTACAACGGGAAAAGTGTAATCTGCTCCAAAACAGGCTTGGATTTCGCCTCGGACGCGCTGTTATGCGTTCGCGCGCTTCCCGCTAACTCTAAAGCTCAAGACAAAAATGTTATCGAGCGCCGCGAGAGAGCTTTGATTGTTCTCCAAAATATCGTTGAAGGAAATGTTGTAAATCCAAAATAATCAGAACCCCCGCTCGGCAAAAAAGCGGGGGTTGGTTTGTGTCACATAACAAACTTTGCGGGAGGTGCGGGCGATTTCGGCGGCATCGAACCGCCGAAATCGCGCGGGTTCCTTCACGCGCAATAAGTGCGCGCGAAGGAACCCGCCCTGTTAAGGTAAGCTTGTTCAAATGGGTTTGCTAATTTTTTTGCGTTCGCAAAAAAATTTGGCAATGGTAGCGAACTGAATTCCAAAATTGTTAGATAAGACAAATTTCTTCAATCGTCCCTTTTTGGATTTGACGGCTTCGCCTTTAGTGGTCGCTTCGCTTCAGTCTTGGAACCTTTTTCTGAAGAAAAAGGTTCCAAACCTCCAAAAAGACTTTTTTCGCTTCGCGCGAGATTTATAGCTTTAGTGCGTTTTCTTCAGTCGAAACAGGGCTGCGCGCCGATTTCCCCCTGCCCGCCTTTATATCGCACGGAATATGCTCCGCTTGTGGTCTCGTCCTCATAGATACTTCTTCAAGCTCTCGCAATACTCCTGCTCGCGCTGCAAAAGCCGCTCGGCGCTCTCCTTTATCCTCGGGTCAGCGTTGTGGGAACGGTTCACGGCGTGCTGCATATCAATAATCCCCATCGTCGTCCCCCGCACCATAATTTTCGCGATATTATGCCCGCTCTGATTTGCCGCCGTCTTCACCGCAATCCCCATCTTCGATATCATCTTCCCGAACGGCGCGACCTCCTCGGCAACCTCGTTCCGCTTCACAAGCTCGTTTTTCGCTTGCTCGGCTACGTTCTTATACCGTTCTTTTTCGCGATTTATCTCCCGAAACAGCATATTGTTCTTGCAATGCTTCAAAACGTCCGACGACGCCTCGTAAGCCATCTGCGAATTGCGGTAAACCGCTTGCAAAATCTCCGCATTTTGCCGCTCTCTGATTTTATTCGACATTCGATTACCTCGCTTTCTTGCAGTATTTTGCGCATTTTTTAAGTAATTATTTTTGACAAAAAAAGGAAAACCGCCGAGCTGTTATCGACGGTTTTCGGTTTGTTAAGATAAATCACCTAGCGCGTATTTTGCAAGGTCAGGGAGCTCGTCACGCGTGATGAAAAGCGAGCTGTTGTAGGCGTTGTTCAGCGATGACAGCGAGTTGTACTCCGCGGAAAAAGTTCCGTTCTCCTTGATAACGTACTTCCCGCTCTCAAGCGCACTCCAGAGCCACAAAGCGTTGTCGCGCTTCATCAAATCCGCGCTCGGGAGCACGTCCCGCGAGGTCGCGCAAATCGGTTTTCTTGTCGAAAAGGTTTCCGAGAGCGCCGAAAATCTTCCCGCGAACGACGAGTTTGAGTTCTCGAAAATGCTCTGCCCGATGATATCGCAGTATCTTGTTCCCGGAAAAAAGTCCTCGCTGCTGCCGCTCCACACCCAAATCAGATTTGAGAGCTTGTGGTATCGGCAAAGTCTATCGAAAATCAGCCGATACAGCTTACCGTGGCACTCCGCGTTATCGCCCCACCAATAAAGTCCGGCGTCCGCGTTCGGCACGGGCTCGAAAATCACGGGGATTTTCGCGTCACCGAACTGTTTGAGCACAACCGCGATTTTGTCGATGTCGTTTATCAGCGAAACCAAATTCGGCGACAAATAGCTGTTCTCGACCATCAGCTTTAGCTCGTCCGCGTCCATCAAGGCAACCTCGTCGAGATTTTTCACATCAAGCGCTTCTTCCATATCAAACGCGCCGGAGTTCACCGAGCGCTTGGTGTTCGGGGAGTACCAGTGCCATTTGTACGACACAATCCCGCCCGATTTTCCCCAATCCAGCGCAAGACCTACGTCCTTTTGCAGCTTTTCCGCATTGTCCTCGATATCAAGAGTTGCGTAGGCAAGCTCGCTTGTACGAATTGCGGGATAGCGCCCCGTCGCCTTGTAAATCGCGTCAATCTCCGCGTTTGTTCCGAGAGAAACATTCGCCGCCGCGAGCACAGCGCTCCCGTAAATCTCCGAAAGGTATTTCATCACGCCGACTGTTTCCAAACTTGCCGACGGATTTACCGCAGAAGTTCCCACACGATAGCAATCCGCGCTCACTGCCTCCGAGTTTTCCACCAAAATATAATCGATGTCCGCAGTTCCCTTTTCCACAACAAAATCCAGCGTGTTCGCGCCGCTCGTCAGGTAAATCGAGTCCACCGAGCAGTAACCGAAATCCGCGTTCGCGTCGGTTGCCGCGGGAATGTAAATCACACCCTCCGCCTTTTTCTTGACGTACAGCTTCACCGCCGCGCCGCTCTCCGAGCGAGCCGAGATAATTACGCGGTAAAGCTGCGGCGTGTTCGCGTTGACAATATGCGTGAGCCGCCCGCCCTCTTTGAACGTGAGAAAACCTTTTCCGTCAAATTCACCGTCCGTGCGCTCCGAAGCGTCCTCGAAAACCCCACCCTCTGCGTTGAGCTTGGACAGGAATTTCTGCTTTACCATCAAATAATCCGATGTGGAAAACTTGTCCGAAATCTGCGAAATCTCGGCGGACGACTGCTCGGAGTCGGTGTTTTCGCTCGGCAAATCCGCTATTCCCGAATAGTCGGGAATCCGCGAACAGCCCGTTATTCCCGCCAACAAAAGCAAGGCAGATACCGCTTTTATGATTTTTTTCATCGCAAAACCTTTACTCGATTACAATTACATCGCCGTCGTGAATTTCCTCGTCAAGACGCGCGATTTTGCCGTTTATCGTTATCGTTCCCGCGTGCGCAAGCAGCTTTGTCGGGTCATCGGAAAACGCTGCCGCAACGTCCAAAAAAATCGGCGCGCGACCGTCCTCGCGAAGCGGAAACTGCGTTTCAATACCGTTCACAGTAATAAGCGGGTTTTTGCGCTGCGGTGCTTCGGACTGCAACGGCTGCGGCTCATTTTTCTCGGAAACAGTCGGTGCTTCTTCAACACGATTTACCTCAAAACTCGGCTTTGCGTACTCGATTACATCTCCGCTTTTCAGCTTCTCCACGCCGCCCGCTTTTTCGCCGTTCAAAGTGACCTCGTCCGCGATTTCAAGCGACTTCAGCAGCTTTTCCAGCGTGTCTCTTTCAACAAGAGTGATTTCATCGCCGTCGTTTATTCTGCGTTCACCCGCAGCCTCTTTCCCGTTCAACAAAACAAACTGTCCCGCACGCGTTTTTTCACCGAACGCGTTCACCCAAAATCCCTTCGTTGACTGAAGATTGAAATAATCCGAGAGGTGCGCGGACGCGTTTTCACCACGCTTTGCGGGCGTTATCACAACCTCGTCGCCCTTTGTGACAACGGTGTTGAGCGAAGCAAGCCCGCCGTTTACGAGAATTTCCGAAGGCTTTGCGGGTTTTCCGTGAAGGTTGATTTTCTCGCCGTTCAGCGTGAACGAAAGCGGTTTTCCCGCGCCCGCGATAAGCTCCTCGGGCTTGATTTTCGCGAAATTCAACAGCTCAAATACCGTCAGCCGATTTGTGTCCAACGCACGCAGCTTTTTCCCGTTCACCGTGATTGTCGTGTAGTCATACGAAACACCCTCGCCGTAACTGAGCGCAATTCCAAGCGGGGTTGTGTGCTCCGCGCCGAGCGGCATTGTTTCGGGCGCGGTTATTCTACGGAGCAGCTCGCGTCTGCCCGCGATAACCCGCGATGTGTCCATATTAAGCTCACGCGCAACCCGCTCCGGCAAGCCCTCCAGCTTGCTTCCGCCGCCGACAATAAAGACAGCCTGCGGGGGAGTTGCGTTCGCCGCGATAATTTCCTGCGCGATAACCTTTGCCAGCTCATCGGCAGCGGGCTCGATTATCTCGAGCACTCGGCTTCGCGTGATTGTATTTTGCATCAACAGAATGTTCGTGTATGTAATTTCTTCCTCGGCGCTCGTTTTGATAGCCTCGGCGGTGTTGAAGTCAACGAGAAGCTCCTTCATCAACACCTCGGTTATCTCATCGCCCGCGGTTGTCGCCATTCCGTAAGCCACAACGCTTCCGTCGCGCGATATCGCAACGTCGGAAGTTCCCGCGCCGATATCGCAGAGCGCGAGGTTAATCAGCCGCAGCTCGGGCGGAATAACCGCGTTCATTGCCGCGATAGGCTCGAGCGTTATACCCGCGATTTCAAGCCCCGCTTCGTCAACCGCCGCGCAAAGACTCTCCACAACATAAGCCGGCAAAAACGCCGCAATAAGCTCGGTTGTAAGGCGCTCTCCGCGGTGTCCCTCGGGCTTCGTGACCTTGAACCCGTCCAGCGACAGCGAAATCACGCTATGCCCGACGCAATAAAACGCAGCAGCGTCGTTTTTCGCGGAAAAATCCGCGCAGGTTCTGCGGACAGCGTCAAGCTCGGTTGCACCCAGGATTTCATCGGTAATCATCTTCTCTTTTTCCAGCTTGTACTCCCAAGAGCTGCGGACGGTTTTCAGAGCGCGTCCCGCTGCCGCGATACAAGCCGATGTAAGCGAGATGTGATTTTTCTGTTCAAGCGCGCGCCGAACCTTTTTGATGTCCTCGGCAACCGTTTTGATGTCCTCAATCTGCCCGTCGGTCATACAGCGTTTTTCGTGGGCAACGGTCTCGATATCGAGAATTTCACAGCCCGTGGCAATCTTTTTCGCGAGCACGCCGACAATAGTCCGCGTACCGATATCGAGCGCGAAAATTATATCGCCCTGCGGAATTTTCTTCGGAGCGGTCTTTTTCACGCCCGTTTTAGCCGAGCTAGTGTTTTTCTTTGGTCTGCCTGCGCGTTTATTTTGTTCCATATCTTCCACCTGTCAAATCCGAATTAGTCCTTGATTTTAAGAGCGCGCCGAAGCTCTTTTTCTTTGGAGTTCATCATAACCACCAGCACGATGTCCCCGCTCAACAAAATTGTTGCACCGCGCGGAATTATTGTTCTTCCGCCGCGGTTTATACAAGCGATGTTGCACTGCTCGGGCAGCGAAAGCTCCGCGAGCTTTTTCCCCTCGTAAACGTAATTCTCGGGGAGCGTTATCTCAACAAGCGACGCATCGTCGTATTCCTCGTCAATCGACAACAGCTTTTTCATCGCGCTGAAATCAACCTCGTGCTCCAGAAGCTGAATGATGTTTTCAGTCGCCGAAACCACGATGTCAACACCGAGCTGTTTCATAACATCGGCATTTTTCGGGTTGTTGACTTTAGCAATGGTTTTGCGCACGCCAAAGGCTTTTTTCGCGACCTGACAGCTTATCAGGTTGCACTCGTCCTTGCCCGTTACGGTAATCACGCAGTCCGCTTTGTCCGCGCCGCAAGCCAAAAGAGTTTCATAGCTCGTTCCGTCCCCGCACGCAACCTCCGCTTCGAGATTGTTCGCGCAATAACGGCTCTGCTCCTTGTTGCGCTCGATTATCGTGACCTCATAATTGTGCTCCAGCAGCGTTTTCGTGAGGTAAAAACCAACTTTTCCTCCACCAACGATAATTGCTTTCATATCCGTTTACCTCAATTCTTCTTTGCAAAAACCAACTTGTCGCCCGATTCAAAGGCAATAGGCTGATTGTTATACAAAATAAAACCGGCGTTTCCGCGAATTATCCCGAAAAGCGACTCCTCTTCCTCAAGCTCGATGTCATCGGGCAAGCAGCCGACGTAATTCTCGGGCAGCGCGATTGTCGAGAATTTTATCAGCGCGTTCCCGAATTTCAGCTCCCTGTCCTTGTTTTCCTCTTCCTCAAGAGCCTCGCACGCGGCGCTAACCGTGAGCTTGGTCGGGCTGATGATGTTCACGCCGATGTTCTCGAAAACACGGCATTTTCCGACGTTATCCAGCCGCACAAAAATCTTCGGGACGCCAAAAACCTCCCGAGCAATCTGCGCGGTCATCAGGTTCATATCGTCGTTTTCCGTTACCGCGAAAAGCGCGTCGCAAGCGTTTATTCCCGCGTGTTTGAGGACGTCTTGGTCAATCGCAATTCCGGTTGCCGTGAAACCGCTGAAATCCGCGGGGAGCGCCTCAAAGCTCTCGGAATTTCTGTCGATAACCGAAATGTCGTTTCCCTTTTTGTCAAGCGCAGCCGCGAGGGTGCTTCCCACCGTGCCGCAGCCGATAATCAATATGTTCATACAATACCTCTATGTTCGGGCAGCGCCGCGAATTTCGCTTGCCGCCGTTATTTTCCAACTTAAAACTCACGCTTCCCGACAACTAGTTAACTGCGTTAATCATTGCCGAAAGCAGTGCGCCGCCGCTAATTTCAGCGCAAAACACCGTGCCCGACAACTAGTTTGCAGCGATAAACGCTGCCGAGAGCGGTGCGTCGCCGCTTTTTCAACGCAAAACCTCGCGTTTCCCGACAACTAGTTAACTGCGTTAATCATTGCCGAGAACAATGCGCCGCCACTAATTTCAGCGCAAACCTTGCGTTTTCCCGACAACTTGTTTGCCGCGATAAACGTTTCCGAAAGCAG
>CAZKBF010000004.1:67413-74477 GCA_964551225.1 uncultured Ruminococcus sp. | reverse complement strand
CGCCGCTAATTTCAGCGCAAACCTTGCGTTTTCCCGACAACTTGTTTGCCGCGATAAACGTTTCCGAAATCAGCGCGTCGCCGTTTTTTCAACGCAAAACGCCGTGCCCAACAACTAGTTAACTGCGTTAATCTTCTCGAGAGTGGTGCGCCGCCGCTAATTTCAGCGCAAAACCTTGCGTTTCCCGACAACCGGTTAACCGTGATAAACGCTGCCGAAAGCAGTGCGCCGCCGCTATTTTTCAACGCAAAACACCGTGCCCGACAACCGGTTAACCGTGATAAACGTTGCCGAAAGCAGTGCGTCGCCGTTTTTTCAACGCAAAACCTTGCGTTTCCCGACAACTTGTAAACCGCGTTAATCATTGCCGAAAGCAGTGCGCCGCCACTAATTTCAGCGCAAAACCTTGCGTTTTCCCGACAACTAGTTTGCAGCGATAAACGTTGCCGAGAGCAGTGCGCCCGCAATTATTTCCCAACGCAAAACCGCTCGAAAACTGCCGCGATAACCTCATCGGACGCGCGTTTTCCCGACAGCTCGTAAACCGCGTCCAGCGCCGCTTCAAGCTCTACGCCAACCGCGTCCGGAGTAACACCGAATTTTGCCGCCGAAAGCGCTTCGCGGACGTGCTCGCTTGCCCGAATAACGCAGCTTCTCTGACGCTCGTTTGCTAGAAATCCCGCGTTTGCGTCAAATTTATCGAGATTGAGCCGCGAGGTTATCTCACGCGCGATAATCTCCGCCGCGTTTTGCTCCCGCGCCGAAATGACAGCCGCCTTGCCGAGCGTTTCCTCAAGATACGAAACGTCAAGATTGCTCTCAAGGTCGCTTTTGTTGATAACGGGCACAACATTCTTGCCCTTAATCAGCTCAATCAGCCGCTTGTCCTCGTCGGACAGCTCGCGCGAGCCGTCAAAAACCGCAAGCACAATATCCGCGTTTTCAAGCCGTTTGAGCATAATCTCAACGCCGATTTTCTCGATTTCATCATCGGTTTCGCGAATTCCCGCGCAGTCCGACAGCAGGCAAACCGCGCCGTTTAAATTCACGGTTTCCTCGACAATATCGCGCGTTGTTCCCGCAACGGAGCTTACAATGCTTCGCTCGCGCCCCGAGAGCAGATTCATAATCGTTGACTTGCCGACATTCGGTTTTCCGACAATCGCGCAGGAAATTCCCTCGCGGATAAGCCGCCCCGCGTCGTATTCCGACAGCAGCTCCCCAAAGTCCTCGTCAATATCCGAAAGCCGCTCGCAGAGCCATTCTTCGGTTACAACGGGCGTGTCGTCATCGGGGTAATCAATCCACGCGGAAATCTGCGCGGAGACCTCCATAATCTTCTCGGAAATCCCCTCGCAGCGCTTGTACAGCGCACCCTCGCGCTGCGCATTTGAACAGGACAAAATCTGTTTGCCTTGCGCGGAGATTATATCGGCAACCGCCTCGGCTTGCGTGAGCGACATTTTGCCGTTAAGCAGCGCTCTTTTCGTGAATTCACCGGCAGCTGCGGGTTCAGCACCCGCTTTCAGGCAAGCCGTGAGCACACGCTGCGTGACGTAAATTCCGCCGTGACAAAAAATCTCGCAGACGTCCTCGCCGGTGTAGGAATGCGGCGCTCGGTAAACGAGCAAAACCCCGTCGTCAAGCCGCTCCGCGCCGTCAAAAATCTTGCCGTAAGCCGCCGTATATCCGCTCATTTCGCTCACGTTTACCGCGGGGTAAATCGGCTTAAACACGCTCTCGGCGACCGAAAACGCACTCTCCCCCGATATCCTCACCGCCGAAATTCCTCCGACAGCCGCGGGCGTTGCTATCGCGCAGACCGTTGACAAAAAATCACCTTATTTCTTCTTGAAAAGTTTCTTGAAAAAGCCCTGCTTTTCGCCCGTTTCAACGGCTTCTTTTTTCGGGGAATTTTCCTCGGTTTCCTCCTCCGAGAAAACGTTCAGCAAAATCGAATAAATTCCCGTGGGCTTTTTCTTCTAATCGTTAACAGCCGGATAAATCGCCTTGAACACGCTATCGGCAACCGAAAACGCGCACTCCCCCGATATCCTCACCGCCGAAATTCCTCCGACAGCCGCCGGCGTTGCAATCGCGCAGACCGTTGACAAAAAATCACCTTATTTCTTCTTGAAAAGTTTCTTGAAAAAGCCCTGTTTTTCGCCCGTTTCCTCGGCTTCTTTTTTCGGGGAATTTTCCTCGGTTTCCTCCTCCGAGAAAACGTTGAGCAAAATCGAATAAATTCCCGTGGGCTTTTTCTTCTAATCGTCAACAGCCGGATAAATCGCCTTAAACACGCTCTCGGCAACCGAAAAAGCGCTCTCCCCCGAAATCCTCACCGCCGAAATTCCTCCGGCAGCCGCGGGCGTTGCAATCGCGCAGACCGTTGACAAAAAATCACCTTATTTCTTCCTGAAAAGTTTCTTGAAAAAGCCCGTTTTTTCGCCCGTTTCCTCGGCTTCTTTTTTCGGGGAATTTTCCTTGGTTTCTTCCTCCGAGAAAACGTTGAGCAAAATCGGTTTTGCCTTGAATTCCTCGGCAAGGTCGTTGAGGAGATAAGTGTAAATTCCCGTGGGCTTTTCAATCTCGTAATCATCGATTTTATCGCACTGCAAAAGCGTTTCGAGCCTCTCGCACATTCTCTCGGGAAGCGACTCGGCAGCGCTTTCGTAGTACTCCTCGCAGGCTATGTTGTACTCATCGGCGGGGTTTCGTCCGGCAATCTGCGTGAGGTGAATTCCCTCGCGGAGATACGCCGTGTAGTCGAGATAATCGCTGTGGAACTCGTTCAGAAGCGCCGCGAGAACCTTGTTTTCAAGCTCCCGAACAGCGTCCTCGCCGAATTTTGCGCAAGCCTTTTCGTACAGCTCGGGCGCGTTTTTCTGCCACATTTCGCTGTTATACTCGCCGTCAAGCAGGGCGTTTCTCTTGGAAAACGTCATCTCGCGGTGCTTTTCACCGATAAGCGTGTACTTCATCAAATTCACGCGCTCGTCAAAACCGTCGCCCTCGGAAATCCTCTGAACGCGCTCTGCCTCACGCAAAACCGCTTTATCGGTTATCGCGCCCTCAACTCTTGTTGACGGGAAATGCCGCCCGCAAAGCCGCTTGAGGTCGTTCTTTATCATAATTTCATCGTCAAGCGCCGCGAAAAATCTGCTCTCGCCGACATCGCCCTGACGTCCCGCGCGTCCTCGGAGCTGTTGCGCAATCCGCGAGCTTTCGCGCATTGACGTGATAATAACGAGCAATCCGCCGACCGACTCCACGAAAGGCTTGTCCGAGCAATCCTCGCCGCCGAGCTTTATGTCAACGCCGCGCCCCGCCATATTTGTCGATATCGTCACCGCGCCGCGCTCGCCCGCTTTCGCGATAATTCCCGCTTCCTCGAAGTTGTTTTTGGCGTTCAGCACCTTGCACTCCACGCCCTTTTCCCTCAAATCAGCGGCAAGACTTTCGCTCTCCTCGATGCTCTCCGTTCCGACAAGCACGGGACGTTTTTTCTCATAAGCCTCGCAGACTGCCGCGATTATCGCCTTGCGCTTTTCGAGTTTATCAAAATAAATCTCAAGCGGGTGGTCAACCCTCGCGCACGGCAGTCTTGTTGGGATAACCTCGGTCAGAATGCCGTAAATCTTCTCAAATTCCTCGCGCGAGGACTCCGCAGTTCCCGTCATTCCGGAGATTTTCGGGTAAAGCCGCGCGAAATATTGAAGCGCGATATTGCCCATAATTCTGCCGCGCGACGTGATTTTCAGGTTGTGTTTGGCTTCACAGGCGGGCTGAAGTTCACCGGGGAAAACACGCCCCGCCGCCGCTCTTCCCGTAAATTCGTCAATAAGCACAATTTTCCCGTCACGGACAATGTAATCCTTGTCCTCTTTCAGAATATCCCGCGCTTTTATGCAGGCGGTGATTTTCGCGAGCAGCCCCGCGTTTTCCTCACCGTAAATATTGTTCACCGCGAACAGCTTTTCCGCTTTATCCGCGCCGTTGTCCGTGAGATAAATATTCCGCGAATCCTCGTCAAACTCGTAGTCACCGTCAACAAATTCGCCAATTTTCGCGTAAACCAGCGCCGTGCTTTCGTCATTGTGTACGGCGACGTCACCCGCGATTACAAGCGGAATTCTCGCCTCGTCGATGAGGATACTGTCCGCCTCGTCGAAAATCGCGAAATCGGGCTTCGGGAAACACATTTCCTCGGTTTCATAGCAAACAAAGTCCTTGAGATAGTCGAACCCAGCCTCTTTCGCCGTGATGTAGACAACCTGCTTCTGATAAAGCGCCTTTCGTTCACCTCGCGGAGTTTCCTCGGTTATACAGCCGACCGAAACGCCCATTTCCTCGTAAACGGGTTTCATCCACTCGCAGTCGCGGTGCGCGAGATAATCGTTGAAGGTGAGGACGTGCGTGTGACCGCCGTTCAGCGCGTGAGCGCACGCCGCAAACACCGCGCAGAGCGTCTTTCCCTCGCCCGTCTGCATCTGCACCATTTTTCCCTCGGACAGCGCAAGCGCCGCCGCAAGCTGCTCATCAAACGGCGTTATCCCAAGCGTTTTCTCAACCGCTTTATAACAGCGCGCGAAAATTTCCTCGCGGGAATTTCCCGAAAAATCCCCCGCCGCCGCAAGCTGTTTGATTTTTTCCACAGTTTTATTCAACCGAAATTCCTCCGTTAAATTTACGCTCGCGCTTTTTGCGTTAGCGAGAGAAGCTCGTTTCTGCGGGTGTTAAGCCAGCGCATAACCGTGCGGGTTGTCTGACCGTTTCGCGCCATCTCACAGAGCCGCTCGAACGAAACCCACTTTGCCGCGCAAACCTCGGCAGACTGCAATTTCAGCGCCGAAAGCGGCACGTCGCGCACCACGATATAAAAATCCCGCAGCATACTTTCGGTAATCATCGTCCACTCGTGCTGAAGCTCCTCGGGACGCGCTTTTATGCCCGTTTCCTCGAAAAGCTCGCGGACAGCCGCCTCGCGCGACGTTTCACCGACAACCGCGCAGCCGCCCGAGCACTCCCACTTACCGCCGCTTGTTTTCTCGGGAACACGCTGGGTAAGCAAAATCTCGCCATTCTTGTTCACCGTCATAACCTGAACCACGATGTGATACTCCCCGAAAGGTATCGGCGCGCCTCGCTGAACCTTTCTCCCGAGTGGTTCCCGGTTGATTGTATACAGGTCGAAATACTCCATATTAAATTTTACTCCGTTTTATTCATTATTGAATATAATACATTCTATTCTATTATAACATATTTGCGTGCAAATTTCAAGGTTGACAGAGCATTTTTTCCGTGATATAATAAAGATGTTAAAAATCAGCCCAAATATGTGGAAAACAGTCGGACTGAAAGATAATTGGAGTTGATAAAAATGTACAATCCCGTGATTTTTGACCTTGACGGAACGCTTTTGAACACGCTCGGCGACCTTGCCGCGGCGGGAAACTACGCGCTCTCGCAAATGGGTTTTCCGGTACACGAGGTGAACAAGTACCGCTATTTTGTCGGGAACGGCGTGCCGAAGCTAATCGAGAGGATACTGCCCGAAAATCACACCGAGGCTGACTTCAACACGGCTTATCGGCTGTTTGGAGAATACTACGAGCTGCACAAAACCGACATAACAAAGCCGTACGACGGGATTTCCGAGCTGCTTGAAAACTTGACAGCGCGCGGGATTACCTGCCTTTGCAACTCAAACAAGTCGCACTCGTTTTCCTGCGAGCTGCTCGAGGGATTTTTCGGGGACAAGTTCACCGAAATTGTCGGCGGTGAACACGGTTTCCCGAAAAAGCCCGCTCCCGACGCTGCCCTTTATCTCGCCGAAAAGTACAAAAAGGACGGTTTTTCGCCGCTTTACGTCGGCGACAGCTCCGTCGATATGCAAACCGCCGCAAATGCCGGTTTTGACGCGTGCGGGGTTTTGTGGGGTTTCCGTGACCGCGCCGAGCTTGAACAATTTCACCCGAAATTCCTTGCGGAAAATGCCGAGGAATTGCTGAAAATTATACTTGGTGAACAAAATGAAGATTGAACATATCGCGATTTATACGACGGATTTGGAGCGGGAGTGCGAGTTTTTCGAGAGGTATTTCGGTGCAAAGCGCGGCGAAAAGTACCACAATCCTCAAACGGGTTTTCAAAGCTATTTCCTCACCTTTGACGGCGGCGCGCGACTTGAAGTGATGACGAGAGCCGAGTGCGTGAACACACCGCAAGGGCTCTTTGCCGCGGGGTTTGCGCATATCGCGATAAGCGTTGGCAGCAAGGAAAAGGTTGTCAAACTCACCGAGCTGCTCGAGCGCGACGGCTTTGAAATCGCAAGTCAACCGCGAACCACGGGTGACGGTTATTTCGAGAGCGTTGTCCTTGACTTTGACGGAAATTTCATCGAAATTACAGTTTAACGCGGACGTTTTGCGCCCGCGTTTGGCTTTATGACGAGGATTTTTCGTTGATTTTCGTGCCGCTCTTGAATATCAGCGCAGCCAAAAGTCCGAAGAAAATTGCCGCCGATATCCCGACCGCCGCGGACGTGAAACCGCCCATAAACGCGCCGAGAAGCCCGTGTTCATCAACAGCGCGGCGCACGCCCTTGGCAAGAAGATTGCCGAAGCCCGTGAGGGGAACAGTCGCGCCGCCTCCCGCAAAATCCACAATCGGCTCGTACCAGCCCAGCGCCCCGAGGACAACCCCCGCCACAACGTATGACGTGAGTATTCGCGCGGGCGTGAGCTTCGTCAGGTCAATCAGAACCTGTCCGATTGCACAAAGCACCCCGCCGATTATAAATGCCCAAAGATAATCCAGAAAAATATCCATTCTTTCTCCTTTCGTTTTGTGCAACTTCAACAATGCATTATCTCCACCGCGCTCGCGATGCCCGAATTATGCCGCTCGGTTGAACTTCAGTTTCAACACAAAAATCCGCTTTACGCCGCGATTTTCGCCCAAATTCAGCAGTGGGTTATTTAACTGCGCGATAACGAGTTTTTGTCGCTTGTTGAACAACATTTGCTGCGAAAATCCGCTTTACACTGCGGTTTTCACCC
>CAZKBF010000004.1:61097-67313 GCA_964551225.1 uncultured Ruminococcus sp. | reverse complement strand
AGTTATTTAACCGCGCGATAACGAGTTTTGCCGCTTGTTGAACAACATTTGCTGCGAAAATCCGCTTTACACTGCGGTTTTCACCCAAATTCAGCCGTGTGTTATTTAACCGCGCGATAACAAGTTTTTGCCGCTTGTTGAACAACATTTGCTGCGAAAATCCGCTTTACACCGCGATTTTCACCCAAATTCAGCCGTGCGTTATTTAACCGCGCGATAACGAGTTTTTGCCGCTTGTTGAACAACATTTGCTGCGAAAATCCGCTTTACACCGCGATTTTCACCCAAATTCAGCCGTGCGTTATTTAACCGCGCGATAACGAGTTTTTGCCGCTTGTTGAACAACATTTGCTGCGAAAATCCGCTTTACACCGCGATTTTCACCCAATTTCATTTGTTCGTTATCTCAACCGCGTGCGCGATGCCCGGGATATTTCCGCCCTGCTGAACCATTGTCGGCGACATCAGCGCGCCTGTTGCCACATACAAAATCCGCTTCATATCGCCGTTTTCGACGTGCTTCAGGAAGTGCCCGCACATCATCGACGCCGAACAGCCGCAGCCGCTTCCGCCCGCGTGCACGTCCTGCTTCTCGCGGTCGTAAATCAGCAAGCCGCAGTCCTTGTGGTGCTGCTCAAGGGCAATCCCGTCGCGGCGGAACAACTCGTACAGCATATTGCTTCCAACTTCTCCCAAATCGCCCGTGATTATCGCGTCATAATTCTCGGGGTGTGAACCCATATGCTTCAGATGCCGCGAAATTGTGTCATAAGCCGCGCCCGCCATCGCTGCGCCCATATTGTTGAGGTCGGAAATTCCCATATCTTGGATTTTTCCGACAGTTGCCGCTTTGATGAACGGCGGCTTCTGATTTGCCGCAACAATCGCCGCTCCCGCAGCTGTTGCCGTCCACTGCGCTGTCGGTGTACGAACACCGCCATAGTTCAACGGAAACCGAAACTGTCGTTCTGCCGATGAATAGTGCGACGAGGCAACCGCCGCCGCGTTATCCGCATAGCCCGCGTTGACCATCGCACCCGCCAAGAGCAGTCCCTCGGCAAAGGTTGAACAAGCGCCGTAAATCCCCAGAAACGGCACATAGAAATCCTTCAGACCGTAGGACGAGCCGGTGCACTGGTTGAGCAAATCCCCCGCGAAAATCAAGTCCATCTTCTCGGGCACAAGCCCCGCCTTCTCCATCGCGTGCTTCAGCGCCTTCTGCTGAAAAAGCGACTCCGCTTGCTCCCAAGTATCCGCGCTGCCCTTGTTGTCGCTGATTATCTCGTCAAATTCGTCCCCAAAAGGTCCGTCGCTCTCGACCTTTCCCACAACGCTTCCATATGAAATTATCGACGCGTTGCTGTAACGAAAAGTTTTTCCCTCGCAAATCGCCACAAAAATTCCTCCTTACAAAAGCGTTTGGATATAATAAATAATGCCGTAAACAATCGAAGCCGAGATGCCGTAAACCAGCACGGGGCCTGCGATTACAAACATTTTTGCGCCAAGCCCGAGCACATAGCCTTCGCTTTTAAACTCAAGCGCGGGCGAGACAATCGAGTTCGCGAAGCCGGTTATCGGGACGAGCGTGCCCGCGCCCGCGACCTGCGCGATGCGGTCGTACAGCTTGAATCCCGTCAACAGCGCGCTCAAGAAAATCAGCGACATTGACGTCAGCGCACCCGCGTCGTCCTGCGAAAAACCGAGCGCCGCGTACATATTTAAAAGCGCCTCGCCGAGCGTGCAGATTGCGCCGCCTATCAAAAACGCCATCGGTATTGTTTTGCTCATCGAAGACGGCGGCGAAACGCGTTTCGCAAGCTCGCCGTATTCCTGATTTGATATATTCATAGAAATCTCCTCTCAAAAAGATTTTACAAATATTTTGCCGATTTAAGACGAAAAAATGCGCTTTTTGAAAAGCCAAATTTTTGAAAAACAGTGCTAATCAGTGGAATTTAACCTATCGTCAAAGTAGGATAATTGCATCAAAAAATCCCCGCCAAATTGACGGGGATTTCGTTTATTTTTTCACTTTCAGCTCCACAAGCGCCGCAAAATGCAAAATATCAAACTCCTCCGGCGCGATTTCAGCAAGTAGCTTTTGGTGCTCGCGCTCCCATTCCGAGATTTTTTCG
This sequence comes from uncultured Ruminococcus sp., assembly GCA_964551225.1. Classification (GTDB taxonomy): domain Bacteria; phylum Bacillota; class Clostridia; order Oscillospirales; family Ruminococcaceae; genus CAG-115. The sequence continues at coordinate 65,175 of CAZKBF010000004.1, read as the reverse complement.
CTCGGCAAAGATGCCCCGATACCACGGCAAGCCTTCATTCTGCCGTTCCAGCTTTCCCTTGTGAAATGAACCTTAATCGGGTATTCCTCGCGACCGACAAGTTCAAAATACCCGTCATAGCACTCGGGAACGGCAATCGGGTGCATTTTCTCGCCCGCGCCGCTCCATTCGGGGTTGTATCTAAGAACGAGCTCCTCGCTCGCTCGGGCAATCTTGTCCTCAAACGGCAGCCAGTTCATAAGCAATGCCAAAAATCTGCCGTTCGGTTTCAGCATTTTGTACAAAATCGGCGCAATCTGCTCGTGATTGAAATACCAAAAACACTGACACGCCGTGATTACATCAAAAGTGTTTTTAGGGAAATCCAGCGTTTCCGCCGACGACGCGAGGTACTCGATATCCATACCCTCGGACAACTTTTTCGCCTGATTTATCTGCTCCTCGGAAATGTCCGTTCCTGTCCAGCTCGCGCCGAATTTGTACATATTCCGCGGCAAAACGCCCGTTCCCGTGCCCAAATCCAGCACCTTTTGCCCACTTGTACACAAACCTCGGCTGATGATTTTCTCGTAGAACTCCTCGGGGTAAATATCGCGGAATTTCGCATACTCCGCCGATGTTCTCCCCCAATCAAACGCCTTTCCGTTGTCAATTCTCTCGTCCTTGATAACCATTTTTCCTCCAAAAAACAATGCCGCACAAAATGCGCGGCATTGAAATTTCACAAAATTACAATTAGTTGATGAACGCGTAGTTGGACTTACCGCTCTTCTTAACGGAGTACATCGCGTCGTCCGCTTTACCGATGAGGTATTCAACGCGCGTGTTGTAGTTGTCCTTGATGAGCGCGATACCGATGGAAACGCTTACCGCGAGGTGCTCGCCGATATCCGCGTCAAAGCCCTCGTTCAGCTTCGCGATAATTCTCTGCGCGAACAACGCAGGGTCATTTGTCTCCGCGTCACGCAAAAGCACGATAAACTCATCGCCGCCGTATCTTCCGCCAAAGCCTATTCCTTCAACCTCGGTCTTAATCGTCTTTGCAAGGAATTTCAGCACTTGGTCGCCTGTCGCGTGGCTGTAATTGTCGTTGTAGTGCTTGAAGTCATCGACGTCGATGAACAGAACCGCCATCTCGGATTTACGCATCTCGGAGAGCGAAATCTCGTTGTCAATCTGATTTTCAATGGTTTCACGGTTATAGAGCTCGGTGAGAGCGTCGTAGCTTGCGCGCTCGGTGAGCTGCTGCTCGGACTTCTTTCCGCGGTCGATATCAACCATAACTCCGACAACCTTAACCGGCTTGCCTTCGTTATCCTTCAGCGTCGCTGTTCTCATCAGCACCCAAATAAAGTCGCCGTAAATGTTCTTGATACGATACTCGTTGCGCTCGAAATTGTTGCCCTTTTCAAGCTGGTCGAGGTCGCTTCTGTATCTGTCGAGGTCATCGGGGTGAACCTTCGCCTTGAGCAGGAAGCTGTCGCCGAAGTGGTTGGAGGGAGCGCGATAGCTGAACTTTTTATTAAAGTTGTTGGAGAACACAACCTCGTTTGTCTTGAAATTCCACTCGAAAATGATGTTGTCGGACATCTCGGAAATGTTTCTGTATCTGTCCTCGCTGACAACGATATCATCAACCAGATTGTTAAACGCTCTCGAAAGCTGACCGTACTCGTTGTTGGTCATATTTCTGATACGAGCCTCGTGGTCGCCGTTACGGATAGTCTCAAGCGTTTTCTGAATATTCTTCAGCGGTGCCGTGAGCAGGCCCGATACAACAATCGCCGCGATTGCGGAAATAATTCCCAGAACAATCGTCACAACAATAATAGTCGTGGAAGCGCCGCGCGAGAAATGAACATCTCTGTTCTTGGGGCAGCTTACAACCGCCACAAGTCCGCCTTCGCCGCCAACCTTAATCGCTGCCGCAAGGTTATCCGCGCCGTCGGTGCCCTTGTAACTGAACGTGCCCGAAACCGAGCCTTCCGCAAGCCCCGAAAGCTGCGAAGCAATATCGCCGTTAAGAACGGAGCTGTTGTTATAGCCGCTGCCCGTGCTCCAGTTGCCCTTTGAATCAACAACCATAATGTTGCCCTGTTCATAGAACTTTGCGTTGCCGCAAATTCTGGAAATGAGCGAGTTGTCGCCGAAAATATCGTATGAAATCAAGATGAAGCACTGACCGAAATTCTTCTTGATAATCATCGTCGAATTTGTGTTGGTTTTGCCGGAGGCGTCGTCGAAATAAAGCGCCTCATCTTTATAGGAAGAATAGTCCGCAGCATTATCCAACTGCTTGCCGGAATCCGTACCCGCGATAATCTTGCCGCTGTTGTTGACAATTCTCGCTCCGGAAACAAGCGCGTTTCCGTCGGCAAAGCTCTTCAAAAGTGCATCTGCGTCCGCGTTTGACGAGCCCGAAACCGCCGCGCCCTTAACCGAGTCAACGCTTGCAAGGAAGCTGATATCAGACCTTGCGCTGTCAATAATTGCGTTCAGCGGAGAAGCCTGATTTTTCGCAACGGAGGTCACGATTTCCTTGAACTCCTTCTCACCGCTTGCACTAAGCGAGTTGTTGCTGAATACCGCAAAAACCACCATCGGCACGATAGCAAACAGCATCGCAGCAATCATAAGTAATGTTTTGAATTTCATTGCATTCTCCCCGTTTCACAAAATGTATTTCTCAAGAACACCCGCTTGCGCGGTATTCCGTTGTAAAGGCTTAAAGTCATTATATCATAAAATTTTCTTTTTGTAAACAGCTATATAAAATCTTCCGGCCTTTTTTTGAATTTTTATGAATTTTACACAAAAACTCAAAAACTGTTTTGTGAAGATTACATTGACCATTTGAGAAAAATCGTCAAGTACACCTCTTGAATAAATGGAAAAAAAGTGATATAATGAGAATGGATTATTGTAAAATATATTATTGCGGCAAGCAAAGCGCCGCGTTCCATAAAATTACTCGGAGGAACAGCTATGGGAAATGTTTTAAAGCGCAACCGTTACAGATTGGTGGACAATCACTCGTTTGAGCTGCCGCTGCCGCTGAAATACGAGCTGTACAAAGAGGACAGCCCTGTCGCAGAGTATGAAATTTCCGCTGACCACAAGGTGAGCTTCCGCATAATTACCAAATATAAGGAAGAAATGCTCACCCCCATCAACCGCCCGCTTTCCATCTCCGATATCTATTTTTTCCTGTCAAGCCGCGCTTTTCAGGACAACACACCGTTTACGCGTATCGCACTTTCTTCGGTTGGGCTCGAAAAGTACAGCGTTATGGATATCGTCAAGAAAACACGCGGAATGACGCCTTACGACAACTATTGGGTGAAATTCGAGGGCGATGACTGTAACTATGAGAAGGCTCTCGATAATTTCAAGGAAATGTTCACCGCAAACGCGCCTGTTCTCCCGACAGCTCCGGTACTTCAGCCGCAGCAGCCTCAAGCACCGACCGAAAGCATCGCCGATACCGAGGAAATCCTCAATCAGCACAAGCCCGATGTTTCGGCAATTCAGGAAGAACTCGGCGTACCGCCCGTGGAGGCTGTTCCCGAGGTTGAGGAAGAGCCGCTGCGGAACAACACAATGACCGCCGATGAAATCGAAGCGCTTCTCGCTCAATCCGGACTTTCCACGGACAACTCACCGTTTGATGATAACGACACCGATTATGACGAATCGCCTTCGGGCGCGGCGCTGTCGCAGGACGATATCGAGAAACTGCTCGCAGCACAAGCAAGTGCGCCCGCTCCCGAGCCTAAACCCGACAACGGCGGCAAAATGTCGCAGGACGATATTGAAAAGCTGATTGCCGCGCAAATGGGTGCCGCAGAGCCCGCTCCCGAGCCCAAACCCGACAACGGCGGGAAGATGTCGCAAGATGATATTGAGAAATTGATTGCCGCGCAAATGGGCGCAGCAGAGCCCGCTCCCGAGCCCAAGCCCGACAACGGCGGCAAAATGTCGCAGGACGATATTGAAAAACTGATTGCCGCGCAAATGGGCGCAGCAGAGCCCGCTCCCGAGCCGAAGCCCGATAACGGCGGGAAGATGTCGCAGGACG